>NZ_JAZHDA010000055.1:0-69412 GCF_036553525.1 Pseudotabrizicola sp. L79
GCCGTGCGCCAACAGGGCGGCCACTTGCTGAAATACGTAGTCAAAATTGAAACCTTAAGCTGAAAAATGATGTGCAATATCGCGGTATCTTCCAGAAATCACGTAATGAACATGTGCTGAAATGGTGAATAAAATGCGACATGTGGTTTCTACCCGGACCTGTCGAAGAAGAGCCGGACTATCTGCCGCCCGGGCCAAGGGCGGAGCCCAGTGAAACCTCGATCGTTTCGGGCTGGATCAAAGCAGAGGCCGCTTGCGCAGCAAGCTTGGCGCGAGTCGCAGGACGGCTCGGAGCCTTGGACGACCGCCTCCGACGCGGACCAGAGGGATGGCGGCACCGGCTGGCATTGCTCGAGGCGGCAGATCTGAGCTGGTTCCTCGGTGACCGTGTGGGCCCCGACCGTCTGGCACTCTGGATTTCCTTGCGCCTGTCGGGCGTGCAGGATGATGCCGGCGCGCTGGCGCGCCTAGGGTGGGCAGTCCGGCGCCTGACGGGAGGGCCGGGGCCGGAGGACGATCTGTCCGGTTTCCTCGACCGACGGGACGCCGAGACAATCACCGAGGGTGCCGAACCTTTCGCGGATCGTGCGTCCGCTTGGCTTGACATTATGCAGGCTGCGCGTGCCTTGCACCCGATCACCCGGGCCTGCATGGGGTTCCATCTCTGGAGCCTCGCCGGCCTCGGGCAGACTGGCGACCGGATGGAATCGGCGGTCACCGCAGGACGGATCGCGGCAAGCGAGAGTAGGGGAGCAGTCTTCGCTCCGCTCGCCATGGGCGGGGCAGGGGGCTTGCGCGCAGGTGGCGCCCCTGCCGAGCGGCTCGTTCGCTGGCTGGACGGCATGGAAACGGCGTGTCTGTCCGCAATGCGCTACCTGGACGACATTGAGGACTGGTCAGCGCGAGCGAAGTCCGCGACGGTCAGTTTGTCGGGGAAGACGCCGCCCGCTTTGTGTCGGGCGCTGACTGAATGGCCGATGGTCTCGGCCCCCATGGCACAACAGCTGACTGGTAGTAGCCGAGCCGCCGTGCAGCGCAACCTGGCCTGGATGGAGGCGCAGGGGTTGATCCGCGAGGTGACAGGACAGGGTCGGTTCCGCATGTGGAAGGCAGCGTGACGTCGCGCCCCTGTTTCAGCTGTCGGACTTCGGGATATAGGTCACACTCGGCAGCCCCTCGAAATGCGCATCGCAAGTGAGAAGCGTCGCGCCGCGAGAACGCGCAGTTGCGAAGATGATCGCATCGGCGGTGGCCAACTTGTAGACGCGGCAGGCCTCGGCCGCCGCGAGGGCTATCTCGGTGTCGAGTGGGACGACCTGACAGACTTGGGTGAAGGCGATCACTTGGTCCGCCTTGTCTTCACCCAATTCACGGGTCAGCCATTTCGCGAGCTCCAACTGGACCATGGTCGGCACCAGCCAGTCGGACTGCTGCGGCAAATGCTCGGTGAGCCGGTCCGAAGTGCTTGAGCCGATCAGCCATTCGATCCATGCGGAGGAGTCAACCAGGACCATCAGAAGCGGTCAGTCCGGTCACGATATTCCGTTGGCACAGCCCCACGCGCAAGGCCCTTCAGCGCCTCGCGTTTGGGGACTGGCACCAGCAGGACACCCGTACCTTTCGGAATGAAGGCAAAGGTAAGCCCTGCCTCCCAGTGCTGGGCCGAGCGGATCGCCTTGGGGATCGAGATCTGGAATTTCGAGGACAAAGTGGCGGTCTCGGGCATTGTCGTACTTTCTGCTGATCGTTGCTGAAAACGTAAGATAACCGATGTGGGATTTCAAGCCTTCGCCTCTCGGACCTGTTGCGGTGGTGAGCGCTGCCTTGCGTTCTCGTCTCATGGTTCAACGCGTGATCTCGCCTTCCAGAACCGCCTGGCCGTGCACAACCAGTGTCGCCGTGAACGTTGAGCAGCCGTGTTGGGCCGAGATTGCGAGCACCCGTGCGGCATAGGCGGCCGAACCGATGGCGCGGCGTAGATCGGAGGCATGGAAGTGCCGGTTGGTCATGGGGGCCGCCTTGATCAAATCAAGAATTGCTCTCTCCTGAGGCGTCGGATTGTGGCCAGCGACGCCGCGCAATTCGCCCGCAGTTGCCTGGTTGGGTTTCGTGGCCCGCCACTTCCGCATGAAGCCCAGCAAGTACCCGGCCGGCACTTCGGCGTTGCCCCTTGCCTGGTTGAAGGATCGGAACGCGTCCCAGATAACTTGGGTATCGACATCCCAGCATGGCAGGGCGGTCTTCGCCGCCTTGATCAGATCGCCCCAAGGGGTTCGGTGGACGTTGGATGCAACCTCGATTTCAATCTTCCCGGCGAACATCATTTTGTTCTTAGACTCTCTAGATAGTGATGTGTCATCTGCAGGCGACACATGATCTGGCTCGAGCGCAAGGTTATCCACAGCGCCAAAGCGAAAGAGCCAAGGGGCGAACTTGCCGTGTGGCTTCCACCGAAAGAGCTCAAGGGCCGAGGATGCCAATTCAGCCAGCAGGAGATTCAAATGCTGGCGCGACACGCCCATCTTGTCGGCAAGGCTGCCGAGCGTGAACGCGGCCGTCCCGCGCTCCAGGCCGTTGTAGCCATCCTTCCAGGCGATCCCATCGAGGATGATCGTCGCGAGCTTGTGCGCCGCCGTGGAGAGTGGCGTTTCGGTGATGCGGCGCAGGATGGCACCGGTCGTGAGTTCCATGTCATGTCGTTCCGTCTTGGGACAACACCAGTCCATTAGGCGTGCAGAATTTCGTTCCGGCAAAGGTATTTGCCGGTTGAACGGGTCCAAAGCTCGCGCTAGATTACCACTACCACGAGGAAATCAGTGCGGCGTCGGGCCTATGGTCTGGCGTCGTTTCTGTTTCTGGGTGTCTCAGTCTTTCGATCGTGCCGGAGAGGCTGGAAGATCAGGTCATCAGTAGCGCACCTCCTCGAAGCCGTAGGTGCCCTCGTAGTCGGTCCAGTCGACGAAGACGCCTCGGAACCAGTAATCGGAACAACTTGTCCCCGGGCGGAACGCTGATGCGGGGGGAACGCGGGCTGGCGTGGACCTCGCCCAAGCGAAGTCACCCTGCTCGCCGTAAGTGCCCTCGCGGATTGTCGACCAGGTGTTGCAGTCACCGTCCCTATTGCGGTGGCGCCGGTACTCGATCTGAAACACATGGATCGAACGCACGAAGTCGTAGGCCGGATCGGAAATGTCGACGTCCGCCCGGTCTTGGACCAGATAGAGCTCGGCAGGGCTCTCGCCCCGTGACTGCGGGAGCAGTCCGCCTTTCCCAAGCAGCGCGATCTCAAGCAGCCGCTCCATTGGGGCTTTGTCCCGGTTCAGGGATGCCCGCATCGGGCAGTTCCAGATCTGCAGCGGCGGCTCCACCGGCCAGGGCGTGATCCGCGCGATGAACACAGCGCGGGCATGGGCACATTCGGCCGAGGCAGGCCAACCACCTGCGAGGCAGAGAAGGATCGCGCAGTCGACCGGGTAGGCAGTAGCGGGCGCCGAAAGAGAAACTGAGACGGCAGTCACTGCGACGGCGGCCACAGCTCGTATGGAGTTCATTGCTGGTTTCCTTGTGAAAGATCCGGGAGGGGAGGGGCGGGAAGACCTGATCTGGCGCGATCACCCGTCAGGCTCCGGGCCGAGGGACTGGTAGTCGCGGATGACGCGGTTGATCTCTTCGGACACCTCCGATCGCGCCGCATCCAGACAGCGCAGATAGGCCTGCGACTCATCGAAATAGGCCGTGAACTCCTGCCCGATCTCCACGCGAAACTCGGCACGCGTGGCGGCATCCGTAACCGGCGCGGGCGGGATCGGCGGCAGGCAGTCCAACGCCGTTTCGCTCTTGGCGACCCCGCCGACTGGCATCGTGAGCAGGGTGACGACAACGAGGCAGGTGCGTCGGGAAGTGAGGAGGGGCATCTGAGTTCCTGGATTTCAAAACATGTGCATGAATTGCAAAACACCTCTATTGACGCAATAGGATTCTACCGCTAGTAGTGCCGTCACGTTGCGCGACGACATGTTTCTCATCAGCGCGACATGCACTATGTTCTACCGTGAGCGTGTTGCTTCGGAAGGTGCCAACCCATGAGGAACTTGACCCCGGTGATCTTGCAGGCCGGACTGAAGGAGGCCCTGACCGAAGGCGGCATCGTCGAAGCCCTATGTATCGAGGACGCAAAGAAGGTTCTCAATGTCTGGCAAGGCACGTGGCGCATCCAATTGCGCCTTGGTGACCAGACAGCCCTTCTGGTGATCTCGCGCGGGCTCGAACCCCGGGAGTTCAAGACCGTGACAGGTCTCATCTCCTTCGCGGTCGAGTTGGGTCTGACCACGGTCCCCGTTCCTTTGAAGAAGGGCGAGAAGGCGACCTGGACCCATGACGCGAAGGCGGACCCTAACTCGTGATCTGACCCTCTGCGGCGGGCTGGCGCTCTGGCTCATTGGCACACAAGGTGCAGTCGCAGAAGTCATCGATCTTGGGGCAGGAGCTGAGGACCTGCAGGTTCGGGCCAGCGTTCTCGATTTTGGCAAGGAGCTTCCCAAACGTGGCGATCTCAGAGGTACTCAGCCCACGGATGAGATTGGGACCGATGTCGATGACGAAGGTCTCGTTGTGCTCGCGTCCTACGGCACGCCCGGGAAAGGCAGAGGGCTGCGTGGCACGGCCGAGATCGAGGACCTCGTACTTGATGTGGGCGACGACTACCTCCGCCATCCTGCGCTGAAAGCGGCAGGGCTCTCCGGGACCGAATGGCTCGCGCTCTTCCGGGCCAACATCGCAGTGGAATCTGCTTTCAATCCGGATGCACGCTCATCGGTGGGGGCCATCGGGCTTGGACAACTGATGCCAGGAACTGCCGATTTGCTCGGCGTCGATCCCCATGATCCCGAAGACAACCTGCGCGGCTCGGCCCGTTATCTCCTCGCGCAACTCGAGGACTTCGGTGCCGCCGATCTTGCGCTCGCCGCCTACAATGCTGGACCCGAAGCGGTCTGCGACTATGGCGGCATTCCCCCTTATGCCGAAACCGAGGGCCATGTGGCCAAGGTTCTGCGGCTGACCAACGCAACCCTCAGTTCGGAGTAACTCCCATGTTCCGCAATCTTCTTGGCGCGCGTTTGCCGCGCCTGGCTTTGCACACCCTTTTGCTGGCGCTGCCCTTCGCGGCGATCCTTGCGGAGCCCGCTCTCGCGCAGAACCTCGACCCGCTGGAAAACATGCTTCAAACGGTCGTCGATGCGCTGACCGGCCCGATCGGCCGGCTGATCGCCATCCTCGCCGTCGTGGCTGCGGGCTACATGATGTTCACCGGCCGACTGAACTGGCCGCTGTTCCTCGCGATCTTCTTCGGCGTGGTCCTCGTCTTCTCGGCCGCGACCATCATCGACGGCTTTGCGGCCCCCTGAGGCAGGATAGGCAACAGGCCGGGTGGCTTCGTACACCCGACCTGGCCGATCCCCCGGATATTCCCCATGCATGACGCGCCCCTGTTCCTCGGCCTCACCCGGCCGCCGAAGATCTTCGGCCTGCCCATCGGCTACTTCGTGAGCCTGATGCTGGGCTCGGTCATCCCCTTCGTTGGGGCGAACGACTGGCGGTTTCTGCTGATCGGGATCGTCGGCTATCCGGTCCTCTGGTTCGTGGCAGACCGCAACCCAAACCTCTTCGAGACGGTCGCGGTGGTCTTTTCCCGGACCCCGCGCACGCGAGGCAAGTCGGCCTTTGACGGAGATCGCCATGTCAGCTGACCTCAAATCCCTCTTCCCGGCAACTCCGGCGCTTCGATCTGTCTTGCGGTCTGAGGATCTCGCAGCCGAGACCCTCGCCCGGCACTTGCCCTGGCTCTCCGCACCCGCGGACAATCTGATCCTGACCCGGCAAGGTGACCTGATCGCCTCTGCCGTGGTCGAGGGTCAGGACAGTTTCACGACGGAAGAAGGGGACCTCTCGCTCGCAACCACCTCACTTGCGCGGCTGGTTGGCCAGTTGGGCGAAGGGTTCGGGCTCCATGTCTCCAAGCTGACCCTGCCGGACGCACCACATCTGAAACCCTTTGATGGCGAGGGCACTGGAGCCGCCTTTGCCTCCATGGTTGACGCCCGCTGGCAAAGACATCTCCGTGCCCGCACCCTGAAACGCCGCGTGCTGATGGTCTCGCTCATCCTGCGCCCCACAGCACTAAAACGGGCACCTCTGATCGGAGCTCTCTTCAAGGCGGCCTTCACGGGCGATCTTGGCCAACGGATCGAGCGGTTGAATGAAGCGATGGGGCTCCTGGCCGGGGCCTGCCAGGGCCTGGGCTTTCGGCGCCTGAGCATCTCTTCCGGGGAATGGCTTGGGTTATTGGGTGTCCTTCTCGGGCAGCCGATGGTCAAGGTCCTGCCGATAAGCGGCCAGTTTCTCAGCGAGGCCATCGCGTCATCGCAGATGACCTTTGCCGGGAAGCGGGTGGAAATCGATAGCGGCGCAGGGTGGCGCTTCGGGACGATCTTCGGCGTGAAATCCTATCCGGCCCGAACCTGGGCGCGGATGCTCGACGCGCTGGAACTGCCCTACGAGATCGTCATCACCAACAGCTTCACGCCCGCCCGCAACAACGAGATCGAAGAGCGCATCAAGCGCACGGCGCGCCAGATGCGCGCCTCCGAGGATGCCGCCGAAACCCTGCGTCAGGAACTCTACGAGGCTGCGGACAACGTCGCCTCAGGCCGACAGGTCTTTGGCAAACATCACCTGACGGTCATGGTCACGGCCGAGACCCCGGAACGGCTGGAGGAAGCTGCCTCCGAAGTCTGGCGTGCGGGGCAGGACTGCGGGGCGACCCTCGTTCGCGAGAGCTTCGCCGCCCGCGCGGCCTGGTTTGCCCAAGCCCCGGGCAACTGGGCCTACCGCCCACGCACAGCACTTTTGTCTGCCCAGAACTTCGCCCATCTCGCGGCACTCCACCGGGTGACCGAGGGCCGCCCCAAGGTCCAATCACCCTGGGGCGAGACGATCACGGCGTTGCCGACGGTGACCTCGAGCCTCTACCGCTTCAATTTCCACGACAAGGGCGAGCGGGGTGCCGAGCCGAGCGCCGGCCACACGCTGGTATTGGGCCGCACCGGGTCGGGCAAGACCCTCGGCACGGCTTTCTTGATGGCGCAGGCGCGGCGCGTACATGCCCGCATCCTCGTCATCGACAAGGACCGTGGCCTCGAGATGGCCGTGCGTGCTCTGCGCGGCAGCTATTCCGCGATCCGGATCGGCGAGGCGACAGGCCTCAACCCGTTCCAGACCGAGGTCGACGAACGCGGGGCGGCCTGGCTCACCGACTGGCTCGGTGACATCCTTGCGGGAGCTCGACCGTTCGAGACGGCCCAGACCGTCAGCCTCAACGCCGCTGTCCGGCAGATTGTCATGGCCGATCCGCGGCTCAGGACGTTCGATGGCCTCGCCACCCTCGTCGCGTCAACAGACGACGAGGGCGATCTTGTGGGCCGGGTCCGGGAATGGGGGCAGGGGGGTCGGCATGGCTGGCTCTTCGGACCCGGGGCCACTTCCCAGATCAGCTTTTCCGAGGATGTGGTCGGCATCGACATGTCGGAGATCCTCGATCTCGGGACCGAACGCTCGGCGCTTCTGGCCTACCTCTTTCGCCGCATCGAACGCGTGATCGAGGATCGTCGTCCGACCCTCATCGTCATCGATGAGGCCTGGAAGATGCTCGACGATCCGATCTTCGAGAAACGCCTGCACGACTGGCTCGTCACCATGCGGAAGAAGAACGCCGTGGTGATGATGCTGACTCAGACACCCACCCATCTGACCCGGGTCAAGGTTGGGCAGATCATCGCGGAAAGCGTGGTGACGCAACTGCTCTACCCGAACCCGCGTGCCAACCCAGAGGATTACCGGATCCTGCGGCTGAACGAGAAAGAGGCCGAGTTTCTCTGCACGCCCACCGGTGGCCTGCGCCTCGCTCTCCTGCGCTCAGCCGGAGACTCGGTCTTCGTGAACATGGATCTCGCGGCCCTCGGACCTGCACTCACCGTTCTCGGCGGCGGTCGATCCGGCGAAGACCGCGCCCCCTACGGCTGGCGCGATGCCCCCGATTTCTGGAAGGACATGACGTGACCCGACGCAACCGCCTGATCCCCCTTTCCCTTCTCGGGATCACCCTCCTTTCCGCCTGCGCCGGTGTCGAGACGGGGGCCGTCTCCCCTTGCCACGGCCGGTTCCGGGCCGAGGGCAAGTATTTCGCGGCGCGGGAGCAAAGCGATGGCACGACAGTCATTGTCTCGACGATGAACGCGCCCGACACGCTCTGCGGGAACTGAGCCACCGCATGCGTCGCGCCCCCCTCCTTCTCGGCCTTCTCCTCGGCTCCGCCATGCCAATGGGCCTTCTGGCCCAAGGCGTGCCGATCATCGACGGCTCGCGGCTGTCGAACTTCATTTCGCGTCTTGTCGAACAGGCCGAGGACGCCGTGAAGCAGGGGGAGAAACTCGCCACGCGCACGGAACTGAGCGAGATCGAAGACGAGCAGCTGGCCGCCTATGAGCGTTTCCTCGCAGATACGACCGGCGTGACCGACCTCAGTGGCTTCGAGATGGGGACTGGGTCCTTTCTGCCTGCCGATGAAGTCTATCCTCTTGAGGAGACCAGCCCCGAAAGCCAGCGGCTCTTTGGCGAAGGCGAGACGGTCGAGGCAATGATCATCGCGACAGCGGCGCGCTATGAGACGCACCCCGGTGTCGTGAAGGTCGGGCTTACGCCCACGACCTGGCGCATTCTCTTCCAGTCGCTGGTGAAGCAGGAGAGCGGGTTCTCCAACGCGGCGATCAGCCCGGTCGGAGCCATGGGCTTTTGCCAGTTGATGCCCGGCACCGCCGCTGATCTCGGCGTCGATCCGACCGACCCGCTGCAGAACCTCGATGGTGGCGCACGCTATCTCGCGACCCAGCTCAACAGCTTCGGCCGGATCGACTTCGCGCTTGCGGCCTATAACGCTGGGCCGGGCAACGTCCAGAAATACGGCGGCATCCCACCCTTCGAGGAAACCCAGAACTACGTCCGCAGGATCTCGGGCTACTACGACGCCTACCTCTTGGTGATCACTGGCGCGGACGTAACCGGCACTTTGGCGGGGGTGGAGGGTGCAAGTGCCGAATGGGGCAACATGTCTTCGGCCTTCATCGGCTATTCCGGCCAGCAGTCGGGGCAGATCGAGGCGGCGATGGCCCGGATCAAGGGGTTCCTGGAAGAGGCCAAGCCCCAGACCCCGAAACAGGCGGTCGACCAGAACACCTACATGCTCGCCGAGCGCGCCCGCCTCATGGCCCTGACGCTTCGGCTGCGCGCGGGCGCCGTCAAGGTCGAGGCGGCCCGTGGGCTTTCCGAAGCCGCACAATCCCTGCAATACACCACCTTCTGGGAGTACACTCCGTGAGACCTGCCGTCCTTCGAACAAGGGCGCGTCTCGCGCTCGCCGTCTGTGCATCGCTTCTGGCATCACCTCTTCTGGCACAAGGCGTGCCCGTCATCGACGGCACCAACCTCGCCAAGAACATCGAGCAGCTTCAAGCAGCCCTTCGCGATGCAGAAAACCAGATCGCGCAGATCGAAGAGCTGAAGAAGCAGGTCGAGACCGGTCTCGAGCAGCTGACCAACCTCGAAGGCATCCTCGGGTCGATCTCGGGCCTGAACGAGATCGCGAGCCTGTACAATTCGGTGGAGGACCTGCGCTCACGGGCGGCCAAGATCACCGATCTCTCCGGTTTCCAGGATGCGCTGACCATCGGGGATTTCGACGGGCTTCTGGACAGCTTGCTCGATGGCGACGTGACCATGGGCGACAAGATGGCCGCCGAGTATATGCGCGACACGCTGGAAGGGGCCGGGCTGACCTCGGAAACCCTTGCCGGGCTGTCGTCATCGGAGAACCCGCAAGACAAGCTCATCGCGATGACCGCGGCCACGAGTGCCACGGCCATGGGCGTGGCGCAGCTCTCCTACGAGGAAGCAGCCCAAAGCTTGGCACGGATCGACGGTTTGGTGGCCGAAATCGCCAATCAGGAGGGCCTGAAGGAAAGCATCGACCTCAACACCCGGATGGCCGCCGAAACCAGCTACATGCTCGGCCAGATGTGGCGGCTGAACGCGGCTGCAGGGCTGGCCGCCGGGCAGACAGGCGTGAACTGGGCCGCAGAGCAGGCCAAGGAAAAGAGCTTCTTCGACTATTCGGGGGCCGAATGATGCGGCGGGCTTCTCACCACGTCGCGGCGGTTGTTGTCATGGTCTGCTTTACCAGCTTCGCTGCTGCGCAAGACATCGCCACTTTCAGTGACGTTCAGCTGGTCGAAGAAACCCGGGAAGCGGTAGGCGCGCAGGATGCGGAGACCGTGCTGGACCTCCTGACCGAGATGCAGAGGCGCGGTACCGGCATCTTTGCTGCCGCTGAGTGGTCTTCCTGCGAAGAGGTGATCGACCTGCCCGAGAGGATCACCGATTGGAAGTTCCGCGCAGTGGCTCGGCAGGCCTATTTTCGCGTAGCGATGTCGCGGCGGCTTGAAGAAGGCTCCTGCGCTTGCCTCTTCGACGGCTTCAGCTTCGACGCCTTCGTAACGGCCGCCTTGGGCAAGTCGACGGCAGAACTGACCGATGCAGACCGTCCGGCGCTGGAACGTATCCGCGATGAAGATCGGCGTGCAACCGAGGCGCGGTTTCGCGAGCTTGAGCAAAGCTGCCGGGCCAAGTGATCCATGGCCATCATCGCCGACATTCTGACCCAGGTCGATGCCGCCGCAACAGCGGTTGGCGCTACGGCATTTGATGCTGTGGCAGCCGAGATTGTGCCGGTCTTCCGGGTCGGGTCGGTCCTGGTGGTGGCTCTGATCGGGATCAACCTGATGGCACAAGCCGTGCCGATGACGCTGCGCAACGGGCTCGGCCTCATGGTTCGGATCACGGTTGCTTCGGCGTTCTTGTCGTCCTGGACCAACTTCAATGCGGTCTATGGCGTTCTGACCAACGCCCCGAGTGAAATCGGCGCGGTCGTGATGAACGCGTTTGGGGATGGGTCGGGCAATCTCTACGAGGGTCTGGATGCCCTCTATCTGCAAGCCCTCGATGTGGGTCAGGCGATCAGCCAGAACGGCAGCTACATCACCGGCGCCCTCGCGGGCCTCCTGATGTTTCTTGTGGCAGCCCTCATGGCGACCGTGTCGATCATCGTGATCTCGGCCGCGAAGATCATGATCGGCGTCCTCGTCATCTTCGCGCCGGTCGCAATTGCCTGCACGCTCTTCAAGGTCACCGCCCCGCTCTTTGACCGATGGGTGAACCTCGCCCTCGGCTTCGCGCTCTACCCGATGCTGACGTCCGGAATGGCGGCGTTCACGATCTACATCGCGGCGGACCTCACCCCGGCCTCCCTCGCCTCGGTGGAAACCATCGGCGATGTCCTGAGCTTCGTCGTCGTCATGATGCTCGGAACCGGCCTCATGGCCATGGTGCCCACGATCGCACAGTCCCTCGCGTCGACCGCGACCGGTCTCGGCAGCGTCGCGGCCTCGACCTTCCGCACCGCCGACAGCGTCAAGGGTTACGGCCGCACCGGCATCGCGTCCGGGATCGGCGCAGGCCGAGGAGCGGCTGGATTGGATGCCGGTGGTCGGCGTCCCTCGGACGCTCGCCTCAACGGCAATACCGCCGGACAGATCGGGCGGTCCGCTGTTCAGACCGCGATGCGGCTTGCGAACCGGACACCGGACAAGAGCTGATGTTCCAGAATTCGAGAAGTGGAGGACCGCCCATGGAGGCGCATGGATTTGATGTCGATCTCGTTCTGGAGCCCCGCCTCTCGGCCCGGCGTGCCTGGATTGTCGCGAGTGCCGCAGGCGGGCTGAGCCTGATCCTTGCGACCGCCTTGGTCCTCGTTCTGCCCTTGCGGGAAACCCAAGTCTTCACCGTCCTCGTCGATCGCCAGACCGGTGACGCCGAAAACATCCTGCAGGTCGCCCCCACCGGAATCGAGGACCAGGAAGCGCTGAAGCAAAGCCTCCTCGTGGCCTATGTCTCAGATCGTGAGGGCTATTTCCTTGCCGGGATTCAAGCCCGCCTCGAAAGCGTCCAGCGCCGCTCGACAGGGGGTGCCGAAGAAAGCCTGCGGCTTCTCTGGTCGAAGGGCGGCGGCAATACGGCTTACCCGCCCGATGTCTATGGGCCCGGGGCGGAAGTTACGGTGACCGTGCGCCGGATCACGTTCCTTTCGCCGAACGTCGCCCAGATCCGCTTCCTGAAAACCCTGCGCAAGACGAAGCAGGATCCGGTGACCCAGCCCTTCGTCGCGACGGTCGAGTTCGCCTTCGAGCCAAAGACCGAACGCTCCCTTGCCCATGTCTGGGAAAACCCGCTCGGCTTCACCGTCTCGGCTTACCGCGTCGACGCCGAAACCCTGGAGACCAATCCATGACCCGTTTTCTCCTCCTCCCGGGCATTGCCTTCGCCTGTGCCCTCGGCTTTGGGAGTGTTGCCACCGCCGAAGTCGCCCCGGCGTCGATGGGCGCCGACGCCCGTGTCCGTTCGGTCCTCTACAACCCCGTCGATGTCATCCGGCTCGACACGCATCTGCGCGTGAACACCGCCATCGAGCTGGGCGCCGGCGAGCGGATCGATTCCGTCCTTCTCGGCGACAGCGAGGCCTTTGAGGTCGAGGTACTGTCGAACCGGACCACGGTTTCCGTGAAACCCCTGATCGCCGGGGCCGAGACCAACATGACGATCTACACCGGGCGGCGCACGATCTCGCTGTCGATCAGTGAGGGCCGGTCCCGCAACCCGACCTACCGGCTGGTCTTGCGCTATCCGGAGACTGGCACCAGCCGGACGACCCGCAGCACGGTGGCCGCAGGCTCGCGCGACATCGGCTATGCCTGGTCGGGCGACGAGACCCTGAAACCCGTCCATATCTGGAACGATGGGCAGGCGACTTATTTCGCATTTGCACCAGGTCTCCGACCCTCGATCTTCGGCGTCGATGCGACGGGCCGCGAGGTGACGCTGAATTCCGGCACGCGGGGCAGCATCGTCCGCGTCTCGGGGCTGCGCGCGGCCTATTCGATCCGGATTGGCGGCCAGGTTCTGTGCATCGAGCGGGTGGATGGGGGCGTGACCACCGATCCGACCCTGCTCGCGAAACTTCAGGCATGGGAGTTCTGACATGGCTGATCCCGAGATGACCGATCCGCAGAAGGGCACTGAGCCGGACTACAAAGTCGAGCGGCCCAAGCCGAAGATGACCCGGCAGCAAAAGCTTGGCATGGGCGCGCTCTTGGCCGGTGCAAGCCTTGTCGCGCTCTGGACCATCTGGCCCTCCAGCCGTGCCATCCCCGATGTGGAAACCTCCGCCGTCGAGGAATTCCAGGATCAGGCGGGAGGCTCGCCTTTCGGAGCGATTGAGCCGGGACCGGAAGCAAAGCCCGCCGGGGATGGATTTTCCGACATCGAGGGCGAACTGGCCTCACAGCGGGAAGACCTCGAAGCGCGGAACGCCACGCTCCAGTCCGAGGTCGAACGGCTACAACGCGAACTGGGTGATCTTGCCGACAGGGCCAATGCCGAGAAGGACCAGACCGCCAAGGAACTGGCGCTCGCGCTCGAAGAGGCACAGTCGCAAAACCTCGCTCTGATGGAGGACATGCGGCGGCAGTTCAATCAGGAGATCGCTGTCCTGAAAGCAAGCGCGGACACCACAGGGGCAGCAGAAGCCGCCCGGGAGGCCGAACTGGCCGCCAAACGTGCCGAGCGCGAGGCGCAGCTAGCGGCCCGCGTGGCCTCGCCTTCGGTCGTCTTTGACGATGGGCAGAAGGGTGGAGCAGGGGATGCCGGGATGGGGATGCCTGAGGCCCCGGCCGAGGGTCGAGATTCTGCGGGGCGGGATTTCGTGCAGTCGGGGCGGGAAGCCACCGCCACCGAAGTGAGCCAGGTGATCGCCAATCCGTCGAACACCGTCCTTCAGGGCACGATGATTGATGCGACCCTCGAAAATGCGGTCGACTCGAGCCTGCCCGGTCAGATCACAGCCATCGTGACCCGGCCGGTCTGGTCCTTCGATCAGGCGCAAATCCTGATCCCCGCCGGCTCGCGCCTCTTCGGGGACTATTCCTCGGACGTGGCCATCGGCCAGGGCCGCATTCTTGTGGCCTGGACCCGGCTCGTCACACCGGACGGGCAGTCCGTGCAGATGGAGGCCTTCGGTGGCGATGCCCAAGGACGCTCCGGCCTCACCGGCAAGGTCAACACCCGCTTCGGTGCCAGGTTCGGGTCGGCTGCGCTGATTTCCCTTCTCGGGGCCGCCCCCGCCGTCGCCGCCGCGAAATACACCGATGGGGTCAGCTCCGACACAGCCGAGAGCATGGGCGAGGACCTGAGCGCAGCCATGAGTTCAGCGGTCGAGGCCTATACGAGCCTGCCGCCGATCATCACGGTCGCCCCCGGGGCCGTGATCACGGTCATGGTCGACCGCGATCTGGAAATCTGGTGATGGATGATCGACCGAGTTTCCTCGGGACCTACCTCACGCCAATTGCGCCGCTGTTCCTGCGGGACGATCTGGTCGAGGTGGCGATCAACCCGGACGGAAAGGTCTGGATCGAGCGGAAGGGTGCGACCCACATGGAGCGGGTCGCGCATCTGTCCATCGATCGGGTCCTGTCTAAGAACCTTGGGCAGGCAATAGCTTCTGCCGTTGGCGTGCAGTTCTCCGAAAAGAAGCCCACCGTCTCCGGAAAGATCGTCTGGGGCGATATGGCGATCCGGGCGCAGGTCGTGGCACCGCCGATCGTAGAGGGGGGAATGGCCATCACCTTCCGGCCGTTCAAGGTTTCCGCCGATCAGCTGATCGAGCCGCGCCTCTTACATGGTTGTCTCGTCGATCTCGACGCGAAGCGTCGGGAAAGGACAGGGGAGGCGATGAAGCTGGCTGAAGCCGGGCAGGTCGTCGATGCGATGCGATTGTGCGTCAATGAGCGCATGAATATTCTGATTTCTGGTGGTACCTCGACCGGCAAGACGACCTTCGCGCGGTCGTTGTTGTCGATGGTGGACCCGGGGGAGCGGATTCTGACCATCGAGGATGCCTATGAGCTGTTCCCCCGCCAGGAGAACGCAGTAGCGCTCAAGGCGGATCGTAGTGCCCAAGGCGAACGCACCTCTGCGCGTCTACTGGAAGCTTCGCTCCGGATGAGACCGGATCGGATTATCCTAGGCGAGCTGCGGGGGGAGGAGAGCCGGACCTTCCTCGAAGCGATCAACACCGGGCACGGCGGGTCGTTCACAACCATCCATGCCGACACCGCGCGAAAGGCTATTGACCGGTTGGCGATCATGGTCATGGCCGCCGGGCTGGGCATGGGGTTCGAGGAGGTGAAGCGGTACTGCGAGGGAAGCGTGGATCTGGTTGTGCAGCTATCTCGGCAGGGCGGGCAGCGCGGGGTGGCGGAGATACTTTGCCTGTGAGGGTTGCGAAGTGCGGGAACCGGCCATTGACCAAACCATGCCCGTCTGGCCAATCATTAGCATTGCAGACATTCCGGCAATGGAAGTTCAGGTCCTGAACAGAGTTGAACGCTTTGATCTTAGGAAGGACAGCCCGTCAGGCGGATCATTGAAATCGTTGCCAACCTCCCGTTTGCTGGCATTCTTCAGCGTCACAGCGTAAAACTCATCCAGAGCGCACGGTGAAACCTTTCATTTTGCGCAGTCCTTTAATCATGCAGTTTACCGCCAATGAAAACAGTTGATCTGGACGCTGCCGATATGCGCATTCTGTCTGCGCTTCAGAGCCATGGCCAATTGAGCAAATCGAAGCTGGCCGAAATAGTGGGCCTGTCTGCGACGCCGTGCTGGGCACGGGTGACACGGTTGAAGAAGGCCGGGCTGATCCATGGCTATCACGCTGACATCGCGCTGTCTCAAATCATCGCAGGTTTGGCCAAAGTGGTGGTGACGGTGTCCCTCAAGAGCCATCGGAAATCTGATTTCGAACGGTTCGAGACCCACATTCTCAACACCCCCGAGGTGACAGATTGCATTTCGACGGGGGGCGGGATGGATTATGTGTTTACCGTGGTCACCACCAGTTTGTCCACCTTCCAGACCTTGATGGAGGCGATGCTTGACGCCGAGTTGGGGATCGACCGCTATATGACCTATATCGCGACGCGTCAGATCAAATCGGGCCGCCCCGACCTTGGCCGCCTTGTCGCCGCGCAAGCACCAAACCGCGAGTCCAGTGCGAAAGACTGAACGGGCCGGTTTATTGGAAACTTTGGTCTGATCGGTCTTCTTCGGCCCTCTCTTTGGCCCGATTGCCCCACCGCAATTGCCTAAATTCCGTGCCATGAACCAACCGTCGCGCGGTCGAAGGACAGACCCGCCAGCAAGGGCAAGCAAGATGACAACGGCAAAAGACTTTGGCTTCGGCACGCAGATCCGCAAATCCCCCTACTTCGATGCCACGGTGCGCTGGGGGGCGACGGCGTTCTCGGTCTATAACCACATGTATATTCCGCGCGATTTCGGGAACCCGGAACAGAACTTCTGGAACCTCGTCAATGACGCGATCCTGTGCGACGTGGCGGTCGAGCGTCAGGTGGAAATCACCGGGCCGGATGCGGCGAAATTCGTCCAGACGCTGACGTCACGCGATCTGTCGAAGATGGCCGTGGGCCAGTGCAAATACATTCTGATCACCAATGCCGAGGGTGGGCTTCTGAACGACCCCATCCTGCTGCGTCTGGCCGAAAACCACTTCTGGATTTCACTGGCCGACAGCGACATCCTGCTGTGGGCGCAAGGTGTGGCTGTGCATGCGGGGATGGATGTGACGATCCATGAGCCCGATGTATCGCCCGTGCAATTGCAGGGGCCCAAGTCGGGCAAGATCATGCAGGCGCTGTTTGGCGACAGCATTCTGGATCTGAAATACTATTGGCTGCGTGAGGTCGAACTGGATGGCATGCCCTTGCTGATCTCGCGCACCGGATGGTCAAGTGAGCTGGGCTATGAGATCTATCTGCGCGACAGCGCATATGGCGACAAGCTATGGGAAACGATCATGGCTGCGGGCGCGCCCTTTGGTCTGAAACCCGGCCACACCTCATCGATCCGTCGGATCGAAGGCGGGATGCTGTCCTATCATGCCGATGCAGACAACAAGACCAACCCGTTCGAATTGGGGCTGGACCGTCTGGTCAACCTTGACATCGAGGCGGATTTCATCGGCAAGGCAGCACTTCGTCGGATCAAGGAGCAGGGTGTCAAGCGCAAGCAGGTGGGACTGGTCATCGAGGGCGCCCCGCTGAACGGCCCAAACACCTCTTACTGGCCGATCAAAAAGAATGGCGTGATCATCGGCAAGGTTACCTCTGCCGTTTACTCGCCGCGGCTGAAGCAAAACATCGCGCTGGCGATGGTTTCGACCGAGCATGCGATCCTTGGCTCTGCGGTTGAGGTCGTGAACCGGACCGGGCTTGTCAATGATGCAGGCACAGAGCGGGCGGTTATCGTCGAACGTCCATTCTACGACCCGCAGAAGAAAATCGCTGCTGCCTGAACCGACCTTACAGCAAAGATAACGATCATGTCCGATCTTGCAATCGAGCTGCACTGGCAACGTGCAGAGCCCTCGTTCGTCCCCGGCAAATACTCAGCCGAGCATCTTTTGCGGTATAATAGCAGTTATGAAGTGCAGGTGGATGCCGCCCCGGATTGGGGCGGTAAGGCCGGGAACACCAATCCTGAACAGGCGCTTGCCGCGGCCCTGTCCAGTTGTCACATGATGACGTTTCTGGCCCTCTGCGCCAAGGCTGGCTGGCCAGTGGCCAGCTATCATGACTATGCCGAGGCCCACCTTGGCAAAAACGCCAAAGGACAGATGTCGGTCACGCGGATTGATCTGCACCCTGTGGTGCGCTTTGACACGGGCTTTACCATCGGTGACGCCGAAATGGCCGAAATGCAGGACCGTGCGCATCGCTATTGCTTTATCGCCAACACGCTGGCCGACAGCGTCGAGATCAACCTCCTGTAATCCCCGCAAGGACCGCGCGCATGCAAGACAGCGATATTCTTCTGTCCGATCTGGACGATCACGGCATCCTGCGGCTGACGCTGAATGACAGCCGCCGCCGCAACGCCCTGTCCGAGGCGATGTTGACCCGGCTGGCTGCGGCCTTCGCCGATGCGGCGGACAAGGCGGCGGTCCGGGTGGTGGTTCTGGCCAGCCATGGCCCAGCCTTTTGTGCGGGCCATGACCTGAAAGAACTGACTGCAGGCCGCGCGGCCCCTGATGGGGGCCGGGCCTATTTCACCAAGATCATGACGATGTGTTCGGGGGTGATGCAGGCCATCATAACATGCCCCAAACCGGTGATTGCCGAGGTGACCGGCGTTGCCACTGCCGCCGGGTGCCAGCTGGTTGCCAGTTGCGATCTGGCGATTGCTGCGACGACTGCCAGCTTCTCTACGCCGGGTGTGCATATAGGCCTGTTCTGTTCGACCCCCATGGTCGCCCTGTCGCGCAATGTATCCAACAAGCACGCAATGGAAATGCTGCTCACCGGCGACATGACATCGGCTGCGCGGGCGGCAGAGATAGGATTGGTCAACCGGGTCGTGATGCCCGAGGCGTTGCGGGCCGCCACGACGGAGGTGGCGCTCAAAATCGCCTCCAAATCCAGCCTCACGCTGGCCACCGGCAAACGTGCCTTTTACGAACAGCGCGAGATGCCTTTGGCGGCGGCCTATGACCATGCCTCGGCGGTGATGGTGGACAACATGCTGGCGCGCGACGCAGCAGAGGGCATCGGCGCTTTCATCGCCAAGCGCGCGCCCCAGTGGCAAGACTGCTAAAGCCATGGCGCAAAATCCCTATAACACCGATCTTGATCGCAACCCGGCGAATTACCAGCCGCTCACGCCACTAACCTTTCTGGAACGCGCGGCCAGCGTATTTCCCGACCATACGGCGATTGTGCATGGGGACCTACGGCGCAGCTACGCCAGTTTTTACACCCGCGCACGCCAGCTTGGCTCGGCCTTAGGGCAGGTGGGGATGGGGCGGGGGGATACCGTCTCAGTAATGCTGGCCAATACGCCCGCCATGCTGGAATGCCATTACGGCGTGCCAATGTGCGGGGCCGTGCTCCATTCGATCAACACGCGTCTGGATGCGGCGCTTATCGCATTTCAGCTGGATCACGCCATGGCAGCGGTGGTCATCGTGGACCGCGAGTTCATGGGCCTGATGCAGCAGGCATTGGCTCTGGCCACAGTGACGCCGCGCGTGATCCAATATGACGACCCTGAATATGATGGCGCGGCCACGGCAACGGATGCGCAGGATTACGAGGCGTTTCTGGCCAGTGGCGACCCCGATTTCGACTGGCTGATGCCAGAGGATGAATGGGACGCGATCTCTATCAACTACACCTCCGGCACCACAGGTGACCCCAAGGGCGTAGTGTCACATCATCGCGGCGCCTATTTGTTGGCTCAGGGCAATGCGCTGACCACATCCATGCAAAAACACGCGGTCTATCTGTGGACGCTGCCGATGTTTCACTGCAATGGCTGGTGCTTTCCTTGGACGATGTCGGCCATTGTTGGCACGCATGTCTGTTTGCGTCAGGTCCGTGCCGAACCGATCTGGGCCTCGCTGGCTGACCATGGCGTCACCCATCTGTGCGGCGCGCCCATCGTGATGTCGTTGATCTTGTCCGCGACAAAAGACACCAAGCGCGCGCTGGACCGCCCTGTGCAGTTTTTCACCGCCGCTGCGCCTCCTCCAGAACGGGTCTTGGCCGACATGCGCGCGGCAGGGTTTGAGGTCACACATCTTTATGGGCTTACCGAAACCTATGGCCCGGCCATCATGAATGACTGGCACGACGAATGGTCCCTGTTGCCCCCCGCCCATCAGGCCGCGCTGAAGGCCCGTCAGGGTGTGCGCTATCTGCCGTTGGAGCGCGTCGATATACTTGACCCAGAAACCATGCGCCCTGTTCCACGGGATGGGCAAACTATGGGCGAGGTGATGTTTCGCGGCAATGTTGTGATGAAGGGCTATTTCCGCAACCCCAAGGCCACAGCCGAGGCGTTTGCCGGGGGCTGGTTCCACTCTGGTGATCTGGGCGTGATGCATCCCGACGGCTATCTGCAACTGAAAGACCGATCGAAAGACATCATCATTTCAGGCGGGGAGAACATCTCGTCAATCGAGGTCGAGGAGGTCTTGTATCGCCACCCGGCGGTGGCCGTGGCTGCCGTCGTCGCGATGCCGCATGACAAATGGGGTGAGACGCCTTGCGCCTTTGTTGAACTGGCCGAAGGTCAAACGGCAGACACGGAATCCTTACGGGGTTGGTGTCGCCAGCATTTGGCTGGATATAAGGTGCCAGGTCAGTTTGTATTCACCGCCATTCCACGCACCTCAACCGGCAAGATCCAAAAGTTCGCTTTGCGTGAAAGGGCCCGTGGCTTGGAGGTGTGACGTTCAGCCGAGCTGAGACAAAACACCACCAAGCCAGTGAAGTCGGCAGTCAAACTATGCAAACTTGGGCATCACAGCGCCCAGTTAGCGCGCAATGGCCAGAGTCTGTCGATGATGCTGCTTCGCCAACTTGGCGATCAGTCGATCGCCTTTGACTGGGCATCATGCATGGAAGGCAGGCACGGTCTTTGACGACTGGCGTCCAAGGCCCGCAATCCCCAGCGAGACAACTTCATTCCCTTTCAGATATCTTGGCGGCCTTTGGCCCATGCCGACACCGGGCGGTGTGCCGGTGGAAATAATATCGCCTGACTGCAGGCTCATGAATTGACTGCAATAGGCAATCAGGTGCGGGATTTTGAAGATCAGCGTTGAGGTATTGCCCGATTGCATACGCTCTCCATCGACATCAAGCCACATTTCAAGATTGTTCAGATCTTCTATTTCGTCCGGCGTCACCAGCCAGGGGCCGGTTGGACCAAAGGTGTCGCAGCCTTTGCCCTTGTCCCAAGTGCCCGCGCGATCAAGCTGAAACTCACGCTCGGACACATCGTTGATGACGCAAAAACCAGCAACATGATCCATTGCTTGGGCCTCGTCGATATAGACGCCCGGCTTGCCGATGACGACACCCAGTTCCACTTCCCAATCGGTCTTGACTGAGCCGCGAGGGATCTGAATTGGATCGTTCGGTCCGCAGATCGCCGAAGTCCATTTGTTGAAAATGATCGGCTCTGGTGGGATGGCCATACCGGCCTCTGCAGCGTGATCGGCATAATTCAGGCCTATGCAGATAAATTTGCCAATCTGCCCGACACAGGGCCCCAGCCGCAGATCTTGTTGTGGGGTACCCTCGACGACCGCCAGCGATGAGACATTAAGTTTCTGGAGGGCCTGTATCGTCTGGGGCAAGAGTGCTTCGCCCGCAATATCAGGCACTACCGAAGAAAGATCACGGACCTGTCCGTTGGCATCAAGAAGGCCCGGTTTTTCAGCGCCGGGCGCGCCATAGCGCAGCAGTTTCATCGAAGGTTCCCATTATTGAAACTTTGTCGCGCGGGGCAAATGCCCCGCATCTTTTGGTTTGCCGAAGGCCGCGGTCTTCGAAGGACGAAACGGTTTCTCGCCCTTAGGCAGCTTCGCCCGCGGTGATCCCCGAAATCGCTTGAATGAGATTTTCTTCGGTCACTTCCTCGGCGAAAAATGTGCGCATGATCCGCCCCGCATACATGGCAACGATCCTGTCGGACACATGCAGCACCTCGGGCATTTCAGAGCTAATGACCATCACAGCATAGCCCAGCGCTGCGAGTTCCCTCAGCAATTTGTGGATTTCGGCTTTGCTGCCCACATCAATACCACGGGTGGGTTCGTCGACGATGAGAACCTTGGGATGCATCGACAGCCATTTTCCAATGACAATCTTTTGCTGATTGCCGCCAGACAGGTTTCCGACCCGCGACTTCCAGCTTGGCGTCCGGATATCCAGACGATCACGATACTGGTCGAAGATCGCGATTTCCGCGCCTTCGGCGACAAAGGGTCCGGCCTTTAGATCATCCACTTGCGGTAACGTCATGTTGTCGCGGCAATTCATGCCAAGGATCAGGCCTTGCCCTTTGCGGTCTTCTGGCACAAGGCTGATCCCACGGGCGATAGCATCGGCCGGGGAACGAAGGCGCACCTCTGTGCCATCAAGCAGGATTTGACCGGCGGATGGGTCGCGCAGGCCAAAAAGTGTTTCGGCAATTTCGGTCCGTCCTGCGCCGATCAAGCCATAGAAACCAACGACCTCGCCACGGCGAACCTTGAAACTCACGTCCTGATACAGCTTTCCACAACTCAGGCCACGCACTTCGAGTGCGACTTCTCCCAAATCGTGATGCACGGCAACCCGCGTAAGGTCGAGCTCGCGACCGATCATCATCTGCGTAACAGCCTCTTCATTTGTCTCGCGCGTGATCACCGTGCCCTGATACTGCCCGTCCCGAAGGATCGAGATACGGTCAGTAATTTTGAAAATCTCTTCCATACGGTGCGAGATGTAGATGATCCCAACACCATCCGCTTTAAGATCCGCAATCACGTCAAAAAGGACAACCTTTTCAGCGTCTGTCAGCGACGCAGTCGGTTCGTCAAAGATCACCGCCTTTGCGTCCACGGTCAGGGCCCGGGCGATTTCCACCATCTGTTGGTTCGCAATCGACAGGTCGCCAACACGGGTTTTGGCGTCGAAACCTACATTCAGCTTTTTTAAGATAGCGTTGGTTTGATCTATCAATCTGGGCCAGTCCACGCGGCCAAAGCTTTTACGCGGCAATTCCCCAAGATAGATGTTTTCCGCAACGCTCAGCTCTTCTGCAAGGCTAAGCTCTTGGTGGATGAACACAATCCCTTTGCCTTTTGCCTCAAGTGGGCCGGACATGGTGACCTTTTGGTCGCCCATGTAAATGTTGCCACTATCGGGTTGGTAAATGCCGCCAAGCACCTTCATCAGCGTAGATTTACCAGCGCCATTCTCTCCCATCAGGGCGTGAACTTCGCCACGCATAACGGAAAGAGAGACCCCATCTAGGGCACGCACGCCGGGGAAGGTTTTTACGATGGTGTCAAGATGCAGGACGCGGTCGGATTGGTTCATACCTTCAACTCCTCTTTGCCCTGAACATTCAGCTGGCGGTCCAGAAACAGAACGGCAATCAGGATCAGTCCAATGACAAGGTTCACGGTCGAGGTGTCGGCGCCAATATGGCCCAGCCCTTTGCGCAAAAGTTGAATGGCAATCACACCGCCAAGGGTTCCGATCACGTTGCCAGCACCGCCTGTGATCTTGGTGCCGCCCAGCACAACGGCAGTAATCACCCACAACTCGTAAAGCTGACCATCATTCGGGTTTACAGACCCGCTTTCAGAATAGAAGACCACCGCCGAAAGCGCCGCCAGAAAGCCGATGATCGCGAAATTGATCATCATATGCGGGCCGACACGAATGCCCGCATTCACGGCGGCCTCGCGGTTATCACCGATGGCGTATGCGTTGCGGCCATGCACGGTCTTGGCCATGATAAACCAAAGGACCAGCGTCACGGCCAAAAGAAACCAAGACGCGGTCGCCAGACCAAGAAACTTGGCCTCGGAAAAGTCAACAAGTGTCCAGTTCAGATGGCTTGTCGGGTTTTCGCCATTGAACATGAAAACGATCCCACGAAACCCCAGCATGGACCCCAGCGTGACGATAAACGCGTCGACCCCAGTCTTCCAGACAATCAGGCCGTTTAGGGCACCAAGCACAGTGCCGACCATTAGCGCCAAGGCCCAAGCCACTGGGATCACCCAGTCACCAAGGCCCGCAAACACCGGCCATGTCATGCTGTCCAGCAAGATGATCGCCGCAATGGCAAAGGTCGCCCCGACAGACAGGTCGATGTTCCCATTCACCATCACCAAGGTCATCCCCATTGCAATGATCCCTATGGGGGCCGACTGCTTTAACAAAAGCAGCATGTTTTCGTAGTCCATGAAAGCTTTGTTTGAGAGCGACAGGAATTCTCCTGCAACAGAGAAGAAGATCAGTTCGAGAACGATAAAGCCCCAGATTGCGCCGTTCTTGAGTGCCTTGGATAGTCTGTTTGACTGCACGGTCATCCCTCCCTTACGCCATTGATGACCAGAGCTTGCCGCGCTTGGCTGCGATGTCGAGCCAGACAGCAAGGATGATGATGACCCAAGTCACCACGAACTGGACGTAGAATTGCAGCCCCATAAGAAGCAGGCCATTTTGGATGAAGCCAAGGATCAAGACGCCGATTACGGTTTTGAAGATTGTGCCTGACCCACCAAGCAGCGATGCGCCACCAAGGATAACGGCGGCGAGAACCTCAAGCTCCAGTCCCTGCCCGACGGTATTCTGCGACCCCAGCGACCGACTGGCTTGGATCAGACCGGCTGTCGCGACACAGGCGGCCGAAATCATATAGCACATGAAAACTGCGCGGGCCCGTCGGATGCCGGAAAAGGTTGCGGCTGTCCCGTTCCCGCCGACGGCATAGACCTTGCGTCCAAAGGCCGTTTTAGACAGCAAGACGCCCAGAAAGGCCGCCAGCGAGATGAAAATGAGGATTGGCACGGGGATGCCCAATGCCGTGCCTTGGCCGAAGACGCTGAACCATGTGCCGGATTTATCTGCGATATCCATGTTCTGGCCGCCGGAATAGGTCAGGGTTAGGCCATGAATTGCCGAAAGCATACCCAACGTCACGATCAGAGAATTGAGCCGCAAATAGCCCACCAAAAAGCCAATCAACGCGCCCAGACACAATGTCATGCCGAACATGGTCGGTATGGCCAGAAGGGGGCCGATCTTATCGTGCAAGTCCAGCACCACGATCGTCGAGAACGACATCATCGAGCCAACCGAGAGATCCAGGTTGCCGCTGATCACCACGAAAGACACACCCAGCGCCATGACCCCGAGAATTGCCGAAGATCGGACGACGCTGAATACATTGTCGACCGACAAGAACTTTGGGTTGGCGACGGTGAATGCGATCATGAATACGGCGAAGGCAATCAGGATGCCTTGTTTCGCCAGAACGCTTGCGATCTTTTGTCTGTTCAATGTTGCCATGATCCCCTCCCTAAGGTCGCTGGCGTCTTTTGCCGGTGCCGAAATCCGGGGCTTCCGGTCAAACCAAGGTCATGCCCCCATCGATCATGACAATCTGGCCGGTCATGTAGTCACTGTCTTTCGAAGCAAGGAAAGTGGTCGTCCCGGTAATGTCCAGTGGCGTTGCCACACGACCCTTCAGGATTTCCGCCGAAAACTCTTCCATCGCCTGACCCGGTCGCTCCGATGCGCCAATCGCCAAAAGATCTTGGTCAACCTGTTCCCACATTTCGGTGGCCACAACACCGGGCGCAAAACCTGTGACGGTTATATCATGCTTGGCCAGATCGCGTGCCGCCGATTGCGTCAAGGACACGACCGCGAATTTCGAGGCACAGTAGGGCGCGACATTGCCAAATCCCTGCCGGCTGGCGATAGAGGCGGTGTTGATGATCTTGCCGCCCGTGCCTTGTTCGATCATCTGGCGTGCTGCTTCCTGCATGCCGATCAGACAGCCCAGCCCGTTCACACCCATGATGAAGTTCCAATTGGCCTCAGTCACGTCCATGAAATTCATGGGTTTGTTCACGCCAGCGTTGTTGAACTTTACATCAAGGCGACCGAATGTCTGCACAGTATGAGCGATCATGGCCCGCACTTGTTCGCGGTTGGTGACATCAACCTGCACCGAGGTAACAGCACCACCAAGGCCATTTAAGCGGCGGCGGTTTGCCTCGGCCACTTCCGACACCTTCGTACCGTTGATATCGGCAAAACAAACCTTTGCACCTTCATCCAGCAGTGCCTCGCCAATGGCCCGGCCGATGCCCTGAGCAGCACCCGTTACGATGCACACCTTGTCAGTTAACCGCCCCATGCCTCACCTCCCTGTGAAACTTCCTGTCGGACGCAATATTTTGGGGCGCGGTGATGCCGCGCCCCAAAGAATACTCGCTTCTTAGAACACTGGCTTGGTGAACTCGCCCATGTTGTCCTGGGTGATCTTGGGTGTATCGAAATAGTTCAAGAACGGCACTTCTTTGCCGCTGAGGACATCGATTGCCGTTTTCAACGCGGCTTCGGCATCATCCACTGGCGACTGATAGATCGAGCCCCAGTATTCACCAGCCGCCATGGCCTCGTAACCAACAGCAAAGTTCGTTGCTCCCACAAAGATGATGCCTTCACGCCCTGCAGCCTTGGCCGCATTCAATGCGCCGACCCCCATGTTGTCGTCACCGGCATAAACACCGTCGATGTCATCATATTTTACAAGGAAAGCTTCCATGACCTGCTGCGATTTTTCGCGGTTCCAGTCGCCGGGCTGGGTGTCGACCACGGTCACGTTTGGGCAAACCTCGGGAAGACGATCCTCGAAACCCTTGGCGCGCTCGATGGCGGTGGTATAGCCGGGCTGGCCAGTGATGTGGACCACCTTGGCTTCGTCCTGAATACCCATGGCAGTAAACTTTTCGCACATGATCTCGGCCGAGCGCGCACCTTGGGTGATGTTGTCTGGTCCCGAGAAGGACTTCACGAACTCAAAGCCCGCTTCGGCAATGTTCGAGTTGGTGACGATCACAGGAATACCAGCCTGATGCGCCTTGCGGACGGCGGGGATCACCGCTTCGCCATTTGTTGGCCAAATGATGATGGCATCAACTTCTTGCTGGATCAGATCGTCCATCTGCGCGATCTGACGGGCCACGTCGCCGCCTGCGTCAAGAACCACAGCTTCGACATTTGCGTTGGCTTCTGCAGCGGCGATGAACGCCTTTTCATAGGTTGTCTGATAGCTGTCGACGCCCACGTTGTTCTGCGTGATGCCAATCTTCATGGTCTCGGCCGATGCCGTTCCTGCCAACGCCAGAACGGCGGTTGATGCTGTCAGCAAGGTGCGAAGTTTCATCTGGGTTTCCTCCCGGTTGATGACGGTGTTGGTTGAATTATTCGGCGCCCCTCCCGGACGCTTCACATCATTCAGGATGCTGAACGATTGCTGATCACAATGGGCACTTGCCACGCCAAGAGATGCATCAATTAAATCCATATTGGATAAATTGACATCCGATATGGATATTTTTGCGATATATTGGCCCGGCTGAACTGGTCATTTTCAAGGGAGAGTTCCGTGAGAAATTCAAATTCCTCCAAATCGGACGGTTCGAAAGCGCCTCTCAAACGCCCGCCAGCAAAAAGGCATCTAACCAAAATGTATGCGTTGGAAAGACATACGCAAGGAACCCTCGTCTCGCCGCAGACGCAGACAGAGAGCCTTGAGATCATGTCCTTTCTGGGCGAGTTCAGTGACGAGCTAGAAGATGCCCTTGGTATCATGGCGCCGAACGCCCACCTCCGGATGGTGCTGCATCTTTTAAAGGGCAGTTTCGAAGCGAAGACTGTCACCCCTACGTCGATGATCAGCGCAAGCCGGGTGCCCTATGCAACGGCAAACCGCCGCATGAAAGAGATGATCGATGAGGGCCTGATCGATATGCGGCCCCGGACGAGAACGGGCAAAAGCTTTTCTATGCATCCCAGCGAAAAGCTTCTGTCACAATGGATGCAACTGTCCAGCCGGTTGCGGCGGCTTGCGGCCGCGCGCTTTGGTGTTGGGACGGACACACAGGATAATCGCGACTATTACTTCGGCGGCAGCTATGCGTCGGCGCAGTCTATTCCCCCCCTGCGTGTCCGCGCCGAGCCCATTAAAGTGTCCGGCGGTATTCGCGTGCTTGTTCACGGCGATCCGACATTCATGGTTATGGAGAACTTGAAGCGACAGTTTGAGCAGGTGATTGGCACTGACATCAGTCAACGTGCTTTCTCGATTGACCGACTGCGCGAAGAGGCGCTGCGAAACGCAAAACGCGATCGCAGCCGGTATGATATCATTGCGGTCGACTTGCCCTGGATCGGAGAATTCGCCGAAAAGGGCGTCCTTATGCCGCTTGAGCAGGTCATGGATTTGTCCCGGCTTGATCCGGCTGATTTCCATACTGCCGGCTGGAAGGGCGGACATTGGGATGGACGAGCTTACGGCGTGCCAGCCCAAACGACGCCCGAGCTTTTGTTTTATCGCCGCGACCTGTTCGCCGAGGCAGGGTTGGAACCCCCCGCCACGACTGATGCGCTGCTTCAGGCCGCACGCAAGCTGCACGATCCGCGACGCGGACGCTATGGGATTGCGTGGAATGCCGCACGCGGAACCGCACTGGGCCATACGGTTTTGATGACCCTTGCGGACTTTGGCCAGCCGATCCTGAACCTGCCTAAGATTGCAGGAGGCTTTGATACGGAGCTTTTGGCCAAAGGGGGCTACCGCGCAACGATCAACACCGATGTGGGCCTGCAGGCGGCAGAGTTTCTCATGGAGCTTTTGAACTATTCTCCGCCCGACATTCTGTCGATGTCCTGGTATGAACGGGTCCGCCCCTATGCAGCTGGCAACATCGCCATGGCCTATGGCTATACGTTGCTTGCCCCCTATTTCGAATTGGACGAGTCATCGCCAGCCTATCGGCAGACTGGATACCTGCCTCATCCCGCTGGTCCCGGCGCCAGCCCTGTCGCGCCAGTCGGCGGCTATGTCATGGGTATTCCAGCGAATCTGGCGCCGGAACGCATCCACGCGGCAGTCGAAGCTCTGACTGTGTTCACATCAGCCGAAGCCCAAAAGCTTTTTGTGCAAAATGGCAGCCGGACCAATCCCCGCTATTCCGTAAGCTCTGATCCAGAGGTGCGCCGTACCTCGTCAATTTTCGAGGCCGTGGACGGCATGTCCTGGCGTGACGAACTTCAGTTCTGGCCAAGACCACCGGTGCCCGAAATCTGCGACATCATCCAAATCTGCGGTGAGGAATTCCACGACATGTTGCGTGGGATCGTGACCCCGCGCGAAGCCCTGCAGCAAGCCCAAGACAGGGCAGATGCGCTGATCCGACAATCCAAGACAAAGTGACCTGAGGAGGAAATCACATGGACCCCAATCGCCTGAAAGGGAAGAATATTCTGATCACCGGTGCCGCGCGCGGCATGGGTGCGGCCAATGCAGAGGCCTTTGCTGCGCAAGGTGCTAATGTATGCCTTGGGGACCTCGATCTGGGTGAAGCGCAAAAACTGGCCGATCAGATCAATGCCGCCGGAAATGGCAAGGCGATTGCGGTCAGAATGGACGTGACCAAGCGCGAAGACAACGCGGCAGCGGTTGCGGCCACGGTTGCCGCCTTTGGGTCAATCAACGTTGGTCTGTTCAACGCTGGTCTGAACAAACCCCGGTTCTTCATGGATATTGATGAAGCCAACTGGGACATGATCATGAACGTCAACACAAAGGCCATGTGGCTGGGCATGCAGGAAGCCGCCCGCCAGATGATTGCCCAAGGCCCGATGCCAGATCACCCCTACAAGTTGATCAACGTCGGTTCTATCGCCAGCCGTAAGCCACTTGTGGATGTGACAGTGTACTGCACATCGAAATACGGCTGCCTTGCGCTGACCGAATGCGGTGCGCTGGGTCTGGCGGAACACAATATCACCGTGAACGGCTATGCGCCCGGCGTGGTAGTTACCCCGCTGTGGGAACAGTTGGACAAGGACCTTGTCGAGATCGGGTTCAAGGAACGCGAAGGTCAGGCCTATGACGATATCGTGGCCAATAACCTTGTCATCAAACGCGTCTCTTACCCCAAGGATATCATCGGCACGGCCACATTCCTTGCGTCTGACGACAGCGACTACATGACCGGCCAGATGATTTCCATCGATGGTGGCTGGGTCACCAAGTAAGCCCGCGAACCCCTGAAATTCTGCAACACAACGGGCGCGCATCGCTGCACCCGGGAGGAGACTTCTTATGTCACGCGCCTTGATGCCAAACTTGCTGACACCTCAGGATTTGGAACCAAACTGGGAATGGCGGGAACGCCTTCCCGCTTGGGGCCATTCGTCGGTCGACTTTGAACGCCGGATCGACCATGACCGTTTGCGCCGCTATCGCCTTGCGCGCACACGGCAGGCGCTTCAGGCCTCGAACGCGGGCACCTTGCTACTGTTTGATGTAAATAACATCCGCTATGTCTCGGCCACCAAAATCGGTGAGTGGGAGCGAGACAAGATGTGCCGCTTTTGCCTGTTGACTGGCGACGACAGCCCCTATGTATGGGACTTCGGCTCGGCCGCCATGCACCACAAGCGCCACTCTGACTGGCTGGAACCCGATCACTGTCTTGCCGGGGTGGTTGGCATGCGCGGCACCATCCCGCCAGAGTTTGGCCTGATGCAGAAATACGCCAAGCAGATTGCAGGCCTTATCCGCGATGCCGGCATGGCCAATATGCCTGTCGGTGTGGATTATGCCGAGACCGCGATGTTCCACGCCCTGCGCGAAGAGGGGATCAACGTTGTCGATGGACAGCAGATCATGCTGGCCGCGCGCGAGATCAAGAACTGGGACGAAATTCAGCTTTTGACGCAGGCTGCGGCGATGGTCGATGGCGTCTACCACATGATCTATGAAGAGTTGAAACCGGGCGTGCGCGAAAATGACATCGTCGCCCTGTCCAACAAGATGCTTTATGAAATGGGGTCTGACGACGTCGAGGCGATCAACGCCATTTCTGGCGAACGCTGCAATCCGCATCCGCATAACTTTACCGACCGGCTGATCCGCCCCGGTGATCAATGCTTCTTTGACATTCTGCAAAGCTATCAGGGCTACCGCACCTGTTACTATCGCACCTTCAATGTGGGCCGCGCGACGCCATCGCAGAACGACGCCTATGTCAAGGCGCGGGAATGGATTGACGCCTCAATCGCGATGATCAAACCGGGGGTTACCACAGACAAGGTCGCGGCCGTCTGGCCCACGGCTGAAAGCCTTGGTTTCCCAAATGAAGATGCGGCCTTTGGTCTGCAATTCGGGCACGGTTTGGGCCTTGCCTTGCACGAACGCCCGATCATCAGCCGCGCGATCAGCATGGAACACCCGATGGAGATCAAGACCGGCATGGTGTTCGCACTGGAAACCTATTGCCCGGCATCTGACGGATATTCTGCCGCACGGATCGAGGAAGAGGTTGTCGTCACCGAAACCGGATGTGAGGTGATCAGCCTGTTCCCGGCTGAAGAGTTGCCAATTTCAAATCGGTACTTCTGATGCGCAACCCCTTCGATCTGACGGGTCGAAAGGCATTGGTCACCGGTGGGGCTACTGGCATTGGCAAGGGCATTGCCCTTGGCCTTGCCGCCGCCGGTGCCGATGTCGCATTGACCTATCGCAGCCACGAACCCCACGAAACCTTGACCGAGATCCGGGCCATGGGCCGAACTGCTGCGGCGGTTCGAGCGGACTTTACGGATATGGATGAGGGAGCTGTTGCCGACGTCATCCGGTTTGCGTCTGACCGGTTGGGCGGGCTGGATATTCTGGTGAACAATGCAGGCATTATTCACCGTGAAGCCTCGACCGATATGCCCTTGGATGACTGGCGGCGCGTGCTTTCGGTCAATCTGGATTCGGTCTGGCTTTTATCGCAGGCCGCTGGCCGCCAGATGGTGGCACAAGGCGGTGGCAAAATCATCATTGTGGCCTCGGTTCTGGGGTCGCAGGGGGGGCTGCGCGTGCCGGCATATACCGCCAGCAAACATGCCGTAATCGGACTGACCCGGGCCCTCTGCAACGAATGGGCAGGTCAGGGTGTCAACGTCAACGCCATCGCCCCCGGCTATACCGCAACCGACAATACGCAGGCGCTTCGGGACGATCCAGCTCGGTCAAAAGCCTTGCTGGAGCGTATTCCGGCAGGCCGCTTTGCAGAACCGGCTGAGATCGCTGGCGCTGCTGTTTTTCTGGCTTCAGACGCGGGTTCCTACTGCCATGGCAGTGTGGTGACGGTGGATGGCGGCTGGCTTGCCCGTTGAAAGGGAACACATGGAACAGACACTTGCAGGAAAAACCGCGCTTGTAACCGCCGCCGGAAACGGAATCGGGCGTGCCTCGGCGCTGGCGCTGGCCGGACTGGGCGCCACCGTCGTCGCCACAGACATTGACGACGCAGCTGTGGCAGATGTTGCCAAGGGCGCGGTGCAGATCACGGGCCAGCGGCTGGATGTGCTTGACCCGGCAGCCGTCGCGAAATTGGTGGGCAACTTGCCACCCATCCATATTCTTGTGAACTGCGCGGGCTGTGTCCATGACGGCACGATCCTTGACTGCGACGATAGCGCTTGGGACCGGTCCTTTGACCTGAACGCCAAAGCCATGTTCCGCCTGACCAAAGCCGTTTTGCCCGGCATGGTCGCCAATGGCAGCGGGTCGATCATCAATATAGCTTCGGTCGTCTCAAGCCTGAAGGGCGCGCCACGGCGCTTTGCCTATGGCGCGTCCAAGGCCGCGATCATCGGCATGACCAAGGCCATCGCCGCCGACTTCGTGAAAGAGGGCATCCGGTGCAACGCGATCTGCCCGGGCACGGTGGAAAGCCCGTCGCTGAAGGGCCGCTTGGCCGCCACCGGCGACTATGCTGCAGCCCATGCCGCCTTTACCGCGCGCCAGCCCATGGGGCGTTTTGGCACCCCGGACGAGATTGCCGCGATGGTCTGCTATCTGGCCGGGGATATGGCGGCCTTCACCACAGGTCAGGCTTTTGCCATTGATGGCGGGTGGTCGATATGAGCGGGCTCAACCGTGCGGCCTCAATCGACGATCTGCGCACAATAGCCAAGCGCCGCATTCCGCGATTTGCTTTTGATCTGGTTGATGGAGGTGCGGAATCGGAACGCAATTTGCGCCGCAACGTCGAAGCCTTTGAAGAGGTGGAATTGACGCCACGCTATATGGTTGATGTTTCACAGATCGACACAAAGGCGACGATGTTCGGGCAGACCTACAACCAGCCCTTTGGCATGGCCCCCATAGGGATGTTGAATGTCTTTTGGCCCGATGCTGACCTGACATTGGCCCATCTGTGTAAGCGTGAGAACATTCCGTATGTGGCCAGTTCGGCCTCTTCGACAAGGCTGGAGAGTCTGGCCGAGGCAGCAGATGGTAATGGTTGGTTCCAACTCTATGTCTCGAGCAACAAGACCGTCACCGAAGGCTTGATATCGCGTGCCGAGAGTGCGGGCTATGACGTCTTGATGGTCACGGCAGATGTTCCGGCGGCTGGCAAGCGCGATAGGGATATCCGCAATCAGCTTAGCGTGCCATTTCGGTTCACACCGGAGGTGATCCTGCAACTGGTGAGCAACCCGACATGGGCGCTGGCAAGCCTGAAACACGGAAGACCGAACATCGCAAACTATGCCGATCTCTTGCAAGGCGCGACATCCTATGCCGACGTCCAGAAAACCCTGATTACCCCGGGGTTCACATGGGACGATCTGGCCCGCCTGCGCGCACGATGGAAGGGTCGCCTGCTTGTGAAAGGGGTGCTCCACCCTGATGACGCCCGTCGCTGCGCCGAGGTGGGCTGCGATGGGATTGTCGTATCGAACCACGGCGGTCGGCAGGTGGCTTTTGGTCCCCCTACGATTGAAGCCTTGCCGCCGATAGCCGAGGCCGCGGGAGGCCGGATGAAAATCATTCTGGACAGCGGCATTCGTCGCGGCGCCGATCTTATTCGCGCCAAGGCTCTGGGTGCAGACTTTGCGTTTGCTGGCCGCGCTTTGGCCTATGGCGTCGGCGCTGGCGCTGCGCGTGGTGCCGATCGTGCCATGGAGATCCTAAAACTGGAACTCGTGCGCGCGCTTGGGCAATTGGGGGCAACCTCATTCGATACGGTGAGGCTGCCAGATGTGACGAAGCGACCGGCGCACAGATAGATGCCTGTCTGGTCTACCCCGATTTAACCTTTTCCGTCGTTAGATCTGGGACACTGAAAAATCTAAGCTTTGCGGTGGAGGCAAGCCTATCGTTTGCCTTCATCCAGCCCAAACCATCAGTGCGTCACGATCGATGGCGCGCGCGATTAGCGATTGATGCAAACCACGCGTGGCTGGGTCATATCCTCATAGGCAAAGCGTACGCCTTCGCGGCCAAGACTGCCATATTTGAACCCGCCAAAGGGCATGGCATCAAAGCGGTAGTCTGAGGAATCGTTCACCATCACACCCCCCGCCTCAATGCGGTTGGTCGCCTCGAGTGCCAAAACAAGGCTCGAGGTAAAAATGCCCGCATGCAGGCTGAAATCGACAGCATTCGCCATTTCAATTGCGTCATCGAAACTGTCGAAAGGCTCTAGCGTCACGACAGGGGCAAAAGCCTCTTGGCACCACAAGGCTGCATCATGTGGAACCGCTTCCAGCACTGTCGGCACATAAAGCCCCCCGTCGCGCTTATGACCCGTCAGCAGACGTGCACCCGCGGCCATGGCGCGGGCGACCAGCGCCTCCACGCCTCGCGCCGCCGCTTCGGTGATCATAGGGCCGACATCGGTCGCCTCGTCTTGCGGATTGCCAGCACGCAAGGCGGAGGTTTGGGCCACGAATGCTGCGCGGAAGGCATCGTAGATCGGGCGCTCGATCAGGATGCGCTGGGTGCCGATACAATTCTGACCTGCCGCCCAGAATGCACCCGACACACAAGCCTCAACCGCTTTGTCAAGCGCTGCATCGGCCATGACGATGACGGGTGCATTTCCGCCAAGGTCCATGGCAAGCTTTTTCAGCCCGGCGAGGCGCGAGATGGCCTCGCCCGTCTTGAAACCCCCGGTAAACGAGATCATGCGGATTGACCGCATTGCGACCAGCGCCGCGCCAAGGTCGGGGCCACCGACGACAGGCGTGACAACCTCGGTGGGAAGCCCTGCCTCGATCAGGACATCTACCAAGGACAGCGCGGACAGCGGTGCCAGCTCCGAAGGTTTCAGGATGACCGCATTTCCCGCGGCAATGGCCGGGCCAAGTTTGTGTGCCACCAGATTAAGGGGGTCGTTGAAGGGGGTTATCGCAAGGATAATGCCCAAAGGCTCGCGCGTGAACCAGCCCATCCGGTTTTCTGAACCTGCATAGGCATCAAAGGGAATAACCTCGCCCGCACCGCGCTTGGCCTCTTCGGCAGAAAGTTTCAATGTATTGATGCAGCGCGTGACCTCTTTTCGGGCCTGACGGATCGTCTTGCCTGCCTCAGCCGTGATCTGGCAGGCAAAGTGTTCGGATCGCGACTGAACAAGGGCCGCAGCGGTTTCCAAAATCTGCGCACGTCGATACCGTGGAAGAGCACGTGCGAGTGCCCGCCCCTGCTCTGCCCGGACCATGATCTGCGGCACATCAGCGGCGGTTGCCAGTAGAACGTCACCAACAATCGACCCGTCAAAGGGGTTGAAAACCGCACAGGTCGCAGCCTCAGCCAAACTTTTGCTCATCAAGGCAGTCATGAAATGCATCCCGTCTTGGGCCGGTCAGCCAGCTCACCATGACGGCGAGGGCCCAACCAGCGCGATCAGATGAAGGGCCCCGAGACAAGGTGATGTCGCGGAACTTGGGGTCAGAGGCAGGGGCCGGCACCGTTTGGATCAGGCGATGGCCTTTTCCCGGGTCAGTTGATCCATCACTTCGCGCACGGCTGCTTCGGCGATGGTGATGATGGCATCAACATCTTCGCGCGTGGTGACAAGCGGCGGCGCAAAGCCCAGAATATCGCCATGCGGCATGGCACGGGCAATCAGGCCACGCGACCGGGCGGCAGCAGATACCTTTGCGCCGACTTTCAGTGCCGGATCAAAGCGTTGTTTCCGGTCGCGGTCAGCCACAAATTCAAGCGCCGCCATCAGCCCGACGCCGCGCACTTCACCGACGATGGGCAGTTGCGCGAATACCTGACGCAAACGTTCTTGAAAATATGCGCCCGTGGTGCGGGCATTGCCGGGCAGATCCTCGCGCTCGACGATGTCCAGAACGGCATTGGCACAAGCTACCCCGATGGGGTGTCCGGAATAGGTATAACCATGGCTGAAGGCGCCAACGCGGTCAGCCCCCTCCTCGATCACCTTATAGACCTTTTCACCGATGATGGCCGCCGACAGCGGCACATAGGCCGAGGTCAGGCCCTTGGCGACGGTGATCAGGTCAGGCTCGATGTCATATTTGTGGCAGCCAAACAGTGCGCCCGTGCGGCCAAAGCCTGTCACCACTTCGTCAGCGATCAAGAGCACGTCATACTTGCGTAGCACCGCCTGAATTGCCGACCAATAGCCCGCAGGCGGTGAGGTAATACCGCCGGTGCCCAGAACCGGCTCGGCGATAAAGGCCCCAACCGTATCAGGCCCTTCGCGCAGGATCATCGCCTCCAACTCTGTTGCGCGGCGGGCCGAGAACTGCTCTTCGCTTTCCCCCGGTTCGGCCCCCCAATAATGGTGCGGCGCGCCGGTGTGGCGGATCAGACCCATCGGCAGGTCCATATGGTCATGATAAAAACTCATCCCGGTCATGGACCCGGAAACCACCGAGCAGCCGTGATAGCCACGATCCCGTGATATGATCTTCTTTTTCGCCGGCCTTCCGCGCAGATTGTTGTAATACCAAACAAGTTTCGCTTGCGTCTCGTTTGCATCAGAACCGGACATGCCATAGAACACCTTGCTCATCTTGCCCGGCGCCATGCGCACAAGGCGGTCGGAAAGAATAGCAAGCTGATCGGTCGTATGGGCGGCGTAGGAATGATAGTAGGCCAGTTGGTGCGCCTGTTTCGAAATGGCCTCGGCCACCTCGTCGCGGCCATAGCCGATGTTGACGCAGTACAGCCCGGCAAACCCATCGATATAGGTGTTGCCCTTGGCATCCTGAATGCGGATGCCTTTGCCGCCAGTGATGATGGTCGGATCCCCTGCCTTGCCGCTGGCATAGTCTTTTGCTTGGGTAAAGGGATGCAGCACGCTGCCACGGTCCATCTCGGCGATCTGGGAAAGGCTGTGATCCATCTGCAGCTCCTTTGGAATTGGATTGGTTGGAGAATACCGTTTCCAATCAAAGTTTTTCGTCGTAATTTCGGGTCGAGACGCAGGATTTCTGCAAATAATACGCCGAAGGCAAAGGAAAACTGCGAATGTCACTGGACGCCATCGACCTGAAGATCCTGCGCGTCCTGCAGGATAACAACCGCCACTCCAGCGAAAAACTTGGCGAGATTGTCGGCCTTTCCCCTACGGCCTGCCAGCGTCGCCTCAAGCGGTTGCGGGACGACAAGGTGATTGAGGCCGATCTTTCCATCGTCTCGCCAAAGGCGGTGGGGCTTGGGTTGATGACACTGGTGCATGTCACGCTGGAGCGGGAACGGGCGGATATCATCGACCGGTTCAAGGCTGCAATCCGCGCCACACCGGAAATCATGACTGGGTATTACGTCACCGGGGATTCTGATTTCGTGCTTATGGTCACGGCCCGCGACATGGAGGATTTCGAACAGTTCACGCGGCGCTTTTTCTATGAAAACCCCGATATCCGGGGCTTTAAGACCATGGTGGTGATTGACCGCGTGAAAGCCGGTTTCGCGCTGCCGATCAGCTAGGCGTTCAAGCCTGCAGGATCGTGCCCGCCTGCGGAAATTGGGCGTGAACATAGGTGGCAATCGCCGTATCCTGCACCCCTGTTCCGGTCAGATCGCAAATCGTCACATCTTGTGCGCGCTGCCGCCCAGTTTTTTGCCCGATGATCACCTCGCCCAGTTCTGACGGGCGGCCCTTGTTCCAGATCCCTGCGGCCAAAGCCGCTTCCAACTCGCCCGAGACTTCGCATTGGCTGACGCGGTCGCAGATATAGGCATCTGCGGCCATCAGTGCCTTGGGGTCTATCTCGGATTTGCCGCTTTGGTCTGACCCCATGGCGGTGATGTGCAGCCCCGGGTGCAACCATTCGGCTTGGATCAGCGGCTGGCGCGACGGCGTGGTGGTCACCACGAGTTGGGAGGAGCACACCAGCGTTTCGGCACTGTCCACTGCCTCAGCTTCGATCCCCAACAGCGCCGATAGATCGGCTGCGCAGACCCGCGCCTTGTCCTTATCCCGACCATGGACCAAAAGGCGTTTGAATGGCCGCACCAGATAGGCCGCCTGCATCTGCAACCGCGCCTGCACCCCTGTGCCAATCACGCCTGCTGTTTCGACGACCGCCAGGGCTAAGTGCCGGGCCGCCACAGCCCCAGCAGCAGCGGTGCGGATATCGGTCAGATATCCATTGTCGAGAAACAGCGATTGCACCAGCCCGGTTTGGGCCGAGAACAGGATCATCAACCCGTTCAGGCTGGGCAGGCCAAGCAGGGGGTTGTTGAAAAACCCGGGGCTGACCTTGATCGCAAAGCCGTCAAAGCCGGGGATATAGGCGGTTTTCACATCCACCTCGCCGTGGGCAGCGGGCAGGTCCATGGACAGGATCGGCGGCATGACCACACCACCTGACGCCAGCGCGGCAAAGGCGGCCTCGATCACATCGACTGTGGTCAGGTCAAGTGACACAATGCGCCGTAGCTCCGCTTCGGTGACGATCTGGATGTCATGCGCCATGGGGTCTGCCTTTCAGGAAAATGTCGCCGATCCGCAGGTCGCGTCCCGCAACGATATCGGCAAAGGTCGTCATATCGGTGTTGCGCCCGGTCAGGATGGTTGCGCTGGGTCCGGTCAATGTGACCGCCCCAGTCATCACCGCAGCCAAGCCCACGACAGCGCCTCCTTCGGCCACCATTCGGTCATGTGTAAACAAATCCCGCATGGCATCGCGAATAGCCACCTCAGGGACCAGCACGACCTCGTCCAGAAGGTCGCGGCAGAGTGCAAAGGTATGCCGGTTTTCCAGCCCAATCCCGCCGCCCAGACTGTCTGCCAATGACGGGTATTCTGTCACCATAACCGGATGACCCACAGCCAGTGAGGCCTGCATCGCTGCGCCACGATCCATGGAAACGCCAATGATGCGCAGATCGGGTTTGATAGCCTTGGCGGCCAGCGCCACCCCGGCGGCAAGACCACCGCCCGACAGCGGCACCAGAAGCGTCGTCAGATCAGGACGGGCCGCCAGGATTTCCAGCCCGATAGTCCCCTGCCCTGCGATCACGCGCGCATCGTCAAAGGGTGGAATTTCCACAAGCCCTTCGGCAGCGACAAGGCGCAGGCTTTCCTCGGCCGCGTCATCCTGAGAGCGGCCAATGATCCGCACTTCGGCGCCCAGCGCGCGGATGCCAGCCACCTTGGCCTCAGGGACCAAGGCCGACATGCAGACGACGGCCCGCATCCCACGTTTGTGCGCGGCATAGGCAATGGCACGGCCATGGTTGCCGGTGGAGCAGCAGACCACTCCGGGCGTGCCAGTCGGCAAGACGGAAAGTGCATTCAACGCGCCGCGCAACTTGAAGGCGCCCATGGGTTGGGTGGTTTCCAGTTTGAGCAGCATTTCTTGCCCAAGACCGGGAATTTGTGAGGGAACCATCGGTGTGCCATCGGCCTGCCCGCGGATGACACCGGCGGCGGCCATGACATCAGCAAGGGTCAGTTGGTCAGTCGGCATCCTTGACCGCGCGCAGGAATTGCTGTGTCCGCTCTTTCTGTGGATTGGTAAAGAATTGCTCAGGCCCGGCCTGTTCTTCGATCCTTCCCTTGTAGAAAAAGCAGATGCGATCCGAAATATCGCGGGCAAAGCCCATTTGATGGGTCACCATCAGCATGGTCAGATCATGTTCGGCCACCAAGGTGCGGATGACTTCGGTCACTTCGCCAATCACCTCGGGGTCAAGCGCCGATGTCACCTCGTCAAACAGCATGATCCGGGGCCGCATGGCCAAAGCGCGCGCGATCGCGACGCGCTGCTGCTGACCACCAGACAGCCGCGACGGGTGCTGATCCTTCTTTTCAAGCATGCCCACCATCGCCAGCAGGTCTTCGGCCCGCGCCCGCGCCTCGGCTTTGGACAGGCCCAGCACCTGCACCGGCCCCTCCATGCAATTTTGCAGCGCAGTCATGTGCGGGAACAGGTTGAAATGCTGGAAACACATGCCGATTGAGGCCCGCATCCGCCGCAGATGCGCTTCGTCAGCCGGGACAAGCCGCCCGCCCCGGGCCATGTGGGTCAAAGGCTTGCCATCAACATAAATCACGCCGCCGTTGATCGTTTCCAGTGTCATCAGCATGCGCAAAACTGTGGTCTTGCCCGACCCAGAAGGCCCGATGACCGACACCATCTCGCCCCGCTGGATATCAAGGTTCAGGTTGTCCAGCACGACAAGCTGGCCATAGCTCTTGGTTACGTTCATGAAACGCACCATCGGGCAGTCGCCCTCGGGCAGTTCCAGTGGATAGGCGGAAAGGTCCATGGTTCACAGTCCCAGTTTGCGGCGCAGCCGACGTTCGCCCAGACGCACAAGTCCAGCCGTGGGCAGCGACAGGGCAAGGAAGATCACACCGACAAGCGTATAGGGTTCCAGAAAGCGATAGGTTTCCGAACCAATCGAGTTTGCGGCTTGCATCAGTTCGGTCACCCCGATCACCGACAGCATCGGCGTGTCCTTGAAGATGCCGACAAGGTAGTTGCCCATCCCCGGCATGGCGTGCGGCAGGGCCTGCGGCAGAACGATGCGCACATAGCTGTCACGTGTGGTCATGTTCAGAGCGCGGCAAGCTTCCCATTGACCGCGCGGCACAGCTTCGATCCCAGCGCGATAGACCTCGGCCAGATAGGCCGAATAGTGCAAGCCAATGGCCGTCATGCCCGCAACCCAAGGAGACAAGGTGATACCAACCTGTGGGCCGACATAGAAGATGAAGAATATCTGTACGACCAAGGGTGTGGATCGGATGAACTCCAACACCTCGCCCAAGACGGCACGGGGCAAGCGCCATGGGCTGCGCAGGGCCAGCGCAAAGACCAATCCCAGCACCATAGCAATGGCATAACCCACACCGGCCGCCATCAGCGTGTTAAGGGTCGCGCGCAAAAGCCGCGGCAGGATTTCAAACGCAAAATCCCATTTCCAGTCAAATTTCATGCCCGCCCGAGCCTCCGCGCCATCACCTGTTCCAGCTTTCGCATCGCAGGGGTGATCAGAAACCGGGCCAAGAGGTAATAGATCAGAAGAGCGGCCCCAAAAGCTTCGGCCGAACGAAAGGTGGCACCGTTGATTTGCTTGGCGACAAACATCAGATCGGGCACCGAAATCAGGGCAACCAATGCAGTGCCTTTCAACAGTTCGATCATCAGATTGCCCCATGGCGGCAGCATCAAAACCAAAGCTTGCGGCAGGATGATCCGCCTCATCCGTTTGGCCGGAGACATGGACAGCGCATAGCCTGCCTCCCATTGCCCTTTCGGCACAGCCTGAATGGCGCCGCGCACGATCTCGGCCCCGTAAGCGCCGACATTCAGACCGACGGACAAGAAACCGGCCTCGAATTTGGGCAGGCTGATCCCAAGCAAAGGCAAAACAAAGAAGATCCAGTACAGCTGAACCAACAGCGAAGTGCCGCGAAAAAGCTCGATATAAAGGATTGCAAGGCTTCGGACCGGCCAAAGGGCAGACAGCCGGCCAAGGCCCGCACCAAGCGCCGCAACGCAGGCAACCAGAGCGGCAAGGACGAATTGGGCGCTGGTCACCAGTGCGCCATCGAATAGCCTTGGGCCATAGGTTTGCAGGAATTCCCACATCGCCGGTCTACCCTTTGCTTGCGCGGAAAAAGTGAGGAAGGGGCCGGGCGAACCGGCCCCCAAGGTTCGGCTTAGCGGTTGGCGCAAACCCATTCAGTGGTCTTGTCACCGGGCAGCATCGCTTCGGAATAGCCATACTCGGCAACCGCAGCTAGCATCTCGGCCGAACCGAGGTAGTCTTTCTGGGCTGCGTTGAACCGGCCAACGAAGTCTTGATCGTCCTTGCGGAAGCCCACCCCTGCCCAGTTGAACGAGTCCTCGGGCATCGCCGAGGGATCAACGATCTCAACCGCCCCACCCGAACTGTCGGCCAACTGCTTCATCGTCGGATAGGTGCCTGTCCCGGCATCGGCACGGCCCGCCGTAACGGCCGCAAGGATCTCGGTCGGACCGGGGACGATCATGATCTGAGCCTCTGTCACCCCTGCGGCCTTGGCCGCTTCGATGTTAGAATAGCCAGCCCCAGTCACCAGCGTGGCACCGCTATCCTTGACGCTTGCATAGGTCTCAATCCCTTTGGGGTTACCCGGTGCCACAATGAAACCATCACCGACTTTGGCCATCGGCTCGGAAAAGGCGATGTTTTCGCAGCGCGCCTTGAGGATGTTCATCCCGCCGGTGATGATATCGAACTGTCCAGCCGTCAGGCCGGGGATCAGTCCGCCCCATTCGGTCTCGACAGCCTCGATATTGGTATAGCCCATCTTTGCCAGCACGCCGATAACCTCGGCGTTCACAAAGCCCTTGGGGCTGCCATCTTCGCCCGGATAGGCAAACGGGATTTCATTGGCAAAACCGATGCGAATGGTCTCGCCTGCGGCGATGCGGTCCTCGAGCGGCCCTGCCAGAGCAGCAAAGGCCGAAACGCCAAGCAAAAGGCTTGCCAGCACCGTCGTTGCCAGAGTGGACGTATTCATAATTGAACCTCCTGTTTTGGCGGTGGGTTGCTCATATGATTTTCCGCCTGTTGTACACAACACAGGAATAGATCGGATGCTGTCAAGTATTTTTGCCGCATTTTTCCGGCTTATAGGAATTTATCTTGCCAATTCACAAACTCCGTACTTAATCTTGTGTACAACGCACCATTGAGGGAGAAGCTATGCCTGCGAATAATGCTCCTTTCAGCCAAGCTGAATATGACCGTCGAATCGCGCGAACCCGTGCCGCCATGGCGCAGGCCGGTCTTGACGCGATTTTTGTCACCGACCCATCGAACCAGGCTTGGCTTACGGGCTATGACGGATGGTCCTTTTACGTTCACCAGGGCGTCATCCTGACGATGGAGGGCGAGCCGCATTGGTGGGGCCGCTTTATGGACAGCCTCGGCGCCTTGCGGACATGCTGGATCGAACGCGCGTCGATCCATGGATATGCGGACAGCTACGTGCAATCGACCGTGCGCCATCCAATGCAGGATCTTGCCCGCATCCTGTGTGAGATGGGTCTGGAGCAGGCCCGCGTCGGCGTCGAGATGGAGAACTACTATTACTCGGCCAAGGCTCATTCGGTGCTGGGTGCGGAACTGCCGAAGGCAACACTTGTCGACGCCACCGCGCTGGTGAACTGGCAGCGACTTGTGAAGTCGGACGAAGAAATTGTTTTCATCCGCAAGGCTGCCGCCATTTCTGAAAAGATCGTGCAAACAGCCATCGACCTGTCACGACCGGGCCTCCGCAAGAACGAGCTGGTGGCAGAAATCACCCGCGCAGGACTGATTGGCGTCGGGGAAGATTGGGGTGATTATCCCGCTATTGTTCCGCTGACGCCTTCGGGAATGGACGCAACCGCCGCACACCTGACGTGGAACGGTGCGCCGATGAAGGCGGGCGAAGCGACCTTCTTTGAACTGTCGGGGTGCTACCGGCGCTATCACGCGCCGCTCTGCCGAACGGTCTACCTAGGCCAACCCCCGATCGAGATGCGCCGCGCCGAAGAGGCGCAGATCGAAGGGATCGAGGCTGGTCTTGCCGCCGCCCGCGCAGGCAACCAGACGCGCGACATCGCAGCCGCCTTCATGGATGTGCTGAAGAAATACGGGATCCATCGTGAGGGCCGGATGGGCTATCCGATCGGTCTGTCCTATCCGCCCGACTGGGGCGAACGCACCGCCTCGATCCGGACCGAGGACGAAACAGTCCTCCAACCCGGCATGGTGTTCCATTTCATGCCTGCGCTTTGGATGGAGAGTTGGGGATTGGAAACCACGGAAACAATCTTGATTGGCGAAACCGGCCCAGCACAGGCGCTGTGTTCCGTGGAACGCAAGTTGTTCGTCAAGGAGTAAGCCTTGGACCACATGACCCGCACCCGCGAGATTTTGGGGGAGCTGATCAGCTTCCCCACCGTCTCGTCAGACAGCAATCTGGCGCTGATCGAGCATTTGGCCAACCTTCTGGCCGATGCCGGGGCGCGGGTCGATGTGTTTCGCGACGCCAGCGGCACCAAGGCCAATCTTTTTGCCACCATTGGGCCTGATATTGACGGCGGCATCCTGCTGTCAGGTCATTCCGATGTTGTGCCGGTGGCAGATCAGGACTGGACAACCGACCCTTGGGTGATGACGGAACGTGACGGCAGGCTTTATGGTCGCGGCACCTGCGATATGAAGGGGTTCATTGCCGCCGCCGTCGCCATGGCCCCGCTTTACGCGCAAACGGCCACGGCGCGTCCGATCCATTTTGCCTTTACCCATGACGAAGAGATCGGCTGTCTTGGCGCGCAAGCACTGGCACCCCTGTTACAGGAGCGCGGAATCAAACCACGCGTTGCCATCATCGGGGAACCCACTTTGATGCGGGTGATCGAAGGTCATAAGGGATGCTACGAATATTCCGTGCATTTTACAGGCCTTGAAGGGCATGGTTCCGCCCCCGAGCGCGGGGTGAACGCGGTGGAATATGCGGTGCGCTATGTTTCACGCCTTCTCGAACTGCGCGAAGTGCTGCGCGCACGCGCGCCCGCCGACAGTCGGTTCGAACCCCCGTGGACCACGATCAACACCGGCGCACTGGTCGGAGGGGTGGCGCATAATGTCATCGCGGGCAAAGCCCGGATTGATTGGGAAATGCGTCCGGTCCAGCCCAGTGATGCCGATCTGGTCAGGGCCGAGTTGCATGATTTTTGCAACCATCATTTGCTGCCACAGATGCGCGCCGTAGCCCCCTTGGCCGACATCGTGACCGAGGTGATTGGCGAGGTAGACGGCCTTGTGCCGGTGACCGAGAATGAGGCCCGAGAAATCGCCTTGGCCCTGACCGGGGCTAATGGCGCGGGCCTTGTGCCCTTTGGCACCGAGGCAGGGATTTTCCAGGCCATTGGGATGCAGGCGGTGATCTGTGGTCCCGGCTCGATTGAACAGGCACACAAGCCCGACGAATACCTCGCGCTGGATCAGTTGGCCGAGGGAGTGCGGTTTCTGGAAAGCCTGAGCGATCGACTTCGGGTCGCCCCATGACCGCCTTCTGGCGCGCAGCGCCGGTCGTCTTTCTGCTCTTGTGGTCGGGCGGCTATGGCTTTGCCAAGTTGGGGCTTGAATATGCCGAACCGATGACACTTCTGGCCCTGCGCTATTCTCTGGCCGTGGCCGTTCTGCTTCCCCTCGCGCTGATGATGCGCCCGCACTGGCCTAAGGGCGCAGGCCATTGGACGGCAGTCGCTGTGACAGGTTTTCTGATTCAGGGCGTCTATTTTGGTTTGGCTTATCTGGCGATGAAACAAGGGATGAACGCCGGAACCACCGCGATCATCATGGCGTTGCAACCTGCTCTTGTTGCAACTTTGGCACCGCTGATCGGTGGCAAACGTGGTGGCCGCCTGCTGTGGTTGGGCTTGGGGATCGGCTTTTGTGGCGTTCTGCTGGCGGTCGTGTCAGAAGGCTCACTTGGCCCCAGCCCGCTGGGCGCGGCGCTGCTGGCAGTCGGGGCCTTGGTAGGGATCACGGGGGCCACCCTTTTCGAGAAAGCCCACGGTCGCAAGACCGATCCTGTCGCAGGGGGACTGGTCCAATATGCAGTTGGGTTCACACTGATCGCACCCGTGGCCATCGCGACCGAAAGCCTGACAGTCGATTGGCAACCCGGCCTGATCGTGGCGCTGGCTTGGCTGGTCTTGGGGAACTCGTTGATCTCGATCTCACTTTATATTGCGATGATCGCCCGGGGCGATGTCACACGTATATCGGCACTGATGTATCTTGTGCCACCACTTGCGATGGCAATGGCCTGGGTGCTCTTGGGAGAGCAGCTTCAACCCCTTGCACTGGTTGGGCTGGCCTTGTCGGCCATCGGCGTTTATATCGTGACGCGCCAGACCAAATGAGGCTGTAATGGATGTTCCTGCCGAGGCTTTGCCTACAGCACGCGATCGTTTCGACAGGATGTATACGGTCCTGCGCAATCGCATCTGTCTTTTGGATTATCCCCCCGGAACACGCTTGTCCGAGGAAGATCTTGCTTCCGAGTTTGGCACCAGTCGCACCCCGCTTCGCCGCGTCCTTGTCCGTCTGGAAAGCGAGGGGCTTTTGCAGTCAGTACACGGCGTCGGGACATTTGTTACCGACGTCGAGATTGGGGAACTGGAACAGACCTATCAACTGCGGATGGAATTGGCCGAGCTTTTGGGCGTGCTGGGCCCGAACCCACCTGATCCGGCCCTTTGGGAACGGCTACAGGCGCTGTCGATTGAAGTTCGAGCTCTGGCAAATGTGCCGGACGCGCGTCGCTTTGGAGAGCTGAATGTAGACTTCTTCCATGAGTTTCATGGCATCACATCCAACCTTCCCCTCCGCGATATCTGTGAACGGCTTTTCCTAAAAACCTCGCGCATCTGGCTGAAATCTATGGCTGCCGCGCAAATCGATGTCGCTAAAGAAGTCCGCATTTTTGCCGATGAAATCGACGAAGTCCTGCGCGCCCTCGCCATCGGTGACGTCCGGTCCGCCGCCCTCATCCATCGCACGCATATTTCCATGAGCTACACAAGAATGCGACTTGCATCAAGAAAACTGTGAATCTCGTTATGCTGGCCGAGATCGTAGAAGCTGTCGAGGCGCTGACTGCGCAGAACAACATGTTCCAGTACACCAAGGTGCATTAGTTGCTGGGCGAAGGCAACTTTTTCTTGACCATCAGCGAAGGCCAGTGGAACGGCACCAACAACGCCTTCTACGACCTGTTCCGCATGGAAGATGGGATGATCGTGGAACATTGGGACGTGATCCGGCCCGTCCCGACCGAAGGCCTTGCCAACGCCAACGGCATGTTCAGCGGCTTCGACAACTGACCGTGGCGCGGTCGGTGCCTAAAACCGACCGCGCAATCTGGCGCCCACGGGCCTCAACCAAGCATGTGGGACCATCTCTCGCCTGCGACATGGCTGCGATCAGAGAATGGCAATTGAATGGCCAGACGCTTTGCTGACGGACAATAGAGAAAACCGGTCATTCGCTGCGATGACTTTGAAGGGCAGCTTTGGGCCGTATCTGCCCGTTGGAGCATGCGGTAAGGTTCAGCGACCAAGCACCGGTTAGACCCGAGCCGGCACTTTCCGTGTCCGCCTGGCGCTCTTCGCAATTTCCTGAAACACCCGTGCCGCTTCTACGAAGACCTCGGTGCCCACTGGTCCAGCGGACGCAGTCAACCCTGACAGCTTCCCGACAGGCGCTAGCCTACGATCCGCCCCGCCCCCTTGTATTATCGGCAACGCTTTCCCCTTCCGCGCCCGATCAATCGGCCCAAAATGCCGATCCTCGTAGTAGCGGATGTGTCGCGCCCGGATCGGATACTGTCCCTCGGGCAGCACTAACACCTCATCCAACGGAAACCGCAGCACCTCGTTCGCCGAGATCAGCGGCCGCTCCTCGGAACGCCGGCTGACATTGGCACTGTCCTCCAACGCCCGTACCCGCGACTGGCTTTCGGTCACGGCGGTGATGGTGGAGCGCCCCAAGGCATTCGACAGCACCTCGGCCGTCCGGTCATCCTGCGGTGTCATGTAGATCTGCACACCAGCCCCGCCCTGCAGGGACCTCCGTCCAGTTTCGCCATAGATGTCATCGAGGCCGGGAATGGTTTGGGATATGATGAAGAACCGGCCGCCGAAGCTGCGGATGGTCTTGATGGAAGAGAGCACCAAAGGCTGGCGTCCGAGCTGGTCGAACTCGTCCATCAGGAACATGACGGCATGGGGTTCGTCCGGCCCGGGCTCGCGGCGCTGGAGGGACGCGATGGCATCCGCGAAGAGAAGGCGGACGAGGGGGGCCAAGGTTTTCAAGTGCTCGGGCTGGACGACGATGTAGAGACTTTGGGGATCGCGGCGGAAGGTCGAGAAGTTGAAGTCGCTGGCCGAGGTCACTCGGTCGACCGCGGGGTCGTTCCAAAGTTCGAGACCGGATCCCTGGATGACGGACACATAGGCGCCCAGGGTTTTTTCGGGGACGTCGGCCATCTCGAGGAAGGTACGGGAGACGATCGGGATGTTCGTGGTCTCGGCAATGGCCGTGTAGCTTTTCTTCTTGTCGCCCCCCCCGGCCATGATCTCGCCTGCAAATCCCAAGGTCGGGCGGCGCTGTTCGATGGCGTAGAGGCAGGAGGCGATGAAGAGCCGTTTGCCGGCATTGAAGAAGCTCTGTGCGCTTTCACCTTCCGGGATGAGGAAGAGATCGGCCATCGAGTTCAGCGCGGTGTACTGACGCTCTGCGGAGGGAAGGGCGGCGATCCGGGCAAGCGGGTTGAACCGGTGCGAACCACGTTCCTCATCGAAGGGCGAAAAGTACCAGATGCTGTTCTTCAGCCCGTGCTTGCGGTGGATGGATGTCTTGGCGAAGTTCTCGCCCTTCACGTCGAGGATGATCGCTGAGCCCGAGAAGTGCAGGAGGTTCGGGATGACGAAGCCGACGCCTTTCCCCCGGCCCGTCGGTGCAATCATCATCGCATGCGGGAAACGATCGGGCGGGGACATCACGAAGGGCGCGTCGGATTTCGGGAGGCCGAGCTTGCCGAAGATGAAGCCGTTCTGATCGAGGGTTCCGACCATGTGGTTGCGCTTCAACTCACGGCGCGACTGGAAATGCGCGTCGTCATATTGGTTGAGGCGGCCGCGATGTACCCCGGCTAATCCGACGAGCGTCAGGGCGACCGTCACGGCACCGGTGATGATCAGCGCGCCCTGCAGGACCGAAGGCCGCGCGGCGAGGTCGGCCCAGGCGTAGCGAAGGAACCAGGGGCCTATGGGGCTAAGCGTATCGAGGCTCTCCCGGACGGCAGTGATCACATAGATCGTTGCCAACATGCCGCCGATGTAGAGACCGGTCAGCAGGCCAAGGAGCAGCGCCAGCGGATACCGCCAGGCGGTGTCGAGATTTGAAAGCATGGGTCTGTCCTCAGAGTTCGTGGCCGGTGTCGCGTTCGACCGCGCGGTCACGCTGCCCAAGTTCGGCGGCGCGATGCTGCGCCCGTGCCAGGTCTGCCCAGGGTCCGACCTCACCCGATTGACCGAGATCGCTCTCATTCTTCAATTCATGCGCAACGGCGGCCCGGAGTGCTGGATCGCGGACCTGCTCGTTGAGCGGTGCGAGATCGCCAGACCGAACGCGGTCGAGATCCTCGGGTATCAGGGTGTCATGCAGGCGGTCGACGATGGCTTCCAGCGCGGGCACCTCGGAGACCTTCATATGGCGATCTGCGCTCAGCAACTGGTCGCGCGCAATGGCCTCCATCAACTCCGGCGCAAAGTTGAAAGCGGCGACTTCTGCCCGAACCTCCTGGCCGAGGGCGCGCTCCGTTTCCATCCAGAACACCTTTTGCATCGTGTTCGGCTGCTCCGTGATCCAGCTCGCCCGCTGGCCTTCGCTACGCTCGGCCAAACTGAAGCGGGCGACCATTTCCTCGACTGAGGTGCCTACTATGCGAAGCTCATCTTCCCGGATCGAGAACAGCGCCGTCAGCCGTTCGCCAATCTCGTCGCGAACATGTGTAAGGGTCGCGCGTAGTCCATCATCAAGGGAAACGCCCTCGGTCTGGCCCTGCTCCAGTCGCGCAAGCGAGGCAAGTGTCGGGTTGTGGTAGGGATCGGTGTTTGGGTCTGCGACCTGGGCATGCTCTGTTAGGAGGATGCTATCAGGCGCGAGTTTCAGGGAGGCGCGCGCCTGCTCGGCAAAACTCCGTTCAAGGTCGACCCGGTCAGCTGAGGGCTCCATGGCACGAATTGCCTCCCAGGCCTCGGTGGCGGAAGCGATCATCTCGCTGCGCGCAGCTTCAATCCGTGCAGCGGGGTCGCCTTCGGCATGAAGCGAGTGATCGGGCATCAGGGGAACTCCTTGTCTGAGAGCGGCGGCAGAAGCGCCAAGCGCTCGGGCCAGCCGGGAAAGGTAGGAAGAGGTGCCCGCCTCGGCGCCGGTTGCAGCGGCAAAACCAGCAAGGTCACCCAAAGTTTCGTATTCGCGAGCAAAGCCCTGCAACGCGGCAAGCCGTCGGCTCCGCTCTCCGTCGGACAGCGGCGGCGGGGGAGGGGGCGTGGACTTCCCGCCCTCTCGCGAGGCACGCAGCTCGGACTGGCGCGGCGGGTTCTCGACAATGCCGCGGGAGAGGCGCGACGAGGCGAGGATGTTCAGCCCATGCGACTGGCTTATCTCGGCGTGAAGTTCACGCATCACATCGAAGTTCAGCGCGGCATGGCGACAGATCGACAGGAAGCGGCCTTCCTCGATGCCATGCTTGTCGACCACGAAATGCGCATGCAGATGGTCGGTGTCCTTGTGAAGGGCAGCGACATAGCGCCAGGCATCCCCATACTCACCAGACCCGAACACCGCCTGCCCCCATTCCCGAGCGATGACCTCGGCGCGCTCTGCGTCCGCCCCCCGCGGGAAACTAAGGACGATGTGATCGGCATGTCCCCGGCGCGGTGCACCTGTCCAGGTTGAAGACCAGATATCCGCCGTCCGGCCCGTTCGCGATGGATCGAAGTCACGCTCATAACCCGCCAGATTGCACCAGGTGCTCTGCACCCCGTCTTCCCGGGCCACATAATCGAGCAGGCGCTTCAACTCCTGCGGCGTTCGGGCACTGCCACCTGCGATGCGTTTGACGACCGACTGCCAGCCGCGTGGTCCTCCAGCGTTTCGCAGAAGCGCCCGGGTCTGGCGTTGCTTGCGCGTGCCGAGACGGGACGACGCGCCGTCGCCACCGCCGCGCCCACGCCGCCGATCGTCGAGAACATGACCGAGAACCAGATCCTCGACGGAAGATGACCGGATCATTTCGGCGCCTCGGCAGAAGTGTCCGCGGCAAGAGCAAAAGGAGCGGTCTGATCACCAAGTCCCTGCTTTGCCCGGAGCGCCGAGAGGAGGTGGACAACGTCTTCAACCAGATCATCGACCCGCGCTCCGACCTTGCGCACGAGGGCGGCATCGCGGGCATTCCAGGTCAGGCGTCCGACCGCCCCCAGACGGGCGATCTGGTTGAGGTTGTTGCCGACGGCTGACAACTCCCGCCTTGCTGCAGCGATGGCATCAAGCTCGTCTGCCTGGATGGCCAGACGATCGCTTGCCTGTCTGACCAGATGCCGGACTGCCTCGGAAACCGTCAGACCGCTTGCCTCGGCAACCGCCTGAAAGGCTGCATGCTCGTCTTCCGTGATGCGGATGTTGAGCTTCACCGAAAGCCGCAGCACCTCTTTCCGATCAAGGCTGCCCTTGATCCGTGACAGCGCCTGGCGGGAACGGCCCATAGACCTCGCCACGGCCGCGACGCTCTCACCAGCGAGGAGCCGCGCCGTAATGGCGGTAGTCTCGGCAGAGGTCAGGCGTGAGCGTGGCATTGCATCATTACATGTGTTTTGCAGTCATTGCGCATCATGTACCACACATCACCGTTCCTGCCAACCGTCCTCACCGGCCGGTTTCCACTCCTCCGAAGAGGAGCCCGCCTGCGGAAACCGGACAGCCGGTGAGGACTCAATATGGCGTCAGGGGTCGGCGGCTTGCCCGCCGACTGCGTCCCTGCGCCCCGGCCGTCAGGCCTCCGTGCAACGCGAGACCAAAGTGGTCGAGCGCCTTGAAACCTTGGGTTTTGCAGAATTGTGCGGTCCCTCCATGAGAGACTGCCGGGAAGGGCATGATAGTCTGAAGGAAGACTTGCCCGGGAAGGGAAGAGGGGCCGGGGAAGGGGTCTCTAGATGCTTCAAGGCCTGCCTACGGCGGACAAAGGAAGACCATTAACGGCTTTGGGAATGCAGCCAGAGGCTAGATCTGCGCAGCGTCAACCTGTCACTGGCCGAACTGGCAAGCAGGCAGACAGGCAAGCAAGCAGATTCTCCGGGATGCAGCTAGTTGGCGGGTCAAGTTCGGGATCATCCCCCGACGGAAGCCTGATGTCGCCTGACCTTCGGACCAGCCATGCGGACAGGTTCCCACGCAGCCATGCGGCCTGTCACCTATGCAGGCATGCAGACATGCAAACCGTCATACGGGCCGGAGGGCAAACTGCCAAGATTGCGGGCAGGCCTAAGAGCTGCTCGAACGCCGCGCCGCAGAATCATGGCTGCAGGAATCCTTAGGAACATGAAGGCTTCAGCGGTGTGTTACAACTTCCGGCACATCCCATTTGACGTTTCTGCAACCTTATGCCTAAACGGCGCACCGGACGCCGGACGGATTAGTGACGCCTTTACAACGGCTTCGCTCTACCTTGCCTTGCTTTCGGTGCATCGTCTTCCGCAGCGTCATGAAAGAGCGCCGGGCGTCGGTGCCAGGGGTAGTGAGTACCGTTTGTGGAGGCGTCATTTCATGCAAGTCATTACCATCGTGCAGACCAAGGGCGGCTCGGGCAAGACCACGACCGCCATGCTTCTCGCGTCTGCAGCACTGAACCTCGGCCGTCGCGTCACCCTGATCGATGGCGACGTGAATGCCCAACTCGGCCGCTGGCGCGACAGTTTCGAACTGGCCGCCTGGGAGGGCGCGCAAAAGCCCGAGTGGCCGGAGAGTCTCGCGATCCTTTCACCGCCCGAGAGCGTGGAAGGGCTTCTGTCGCTCCTCGAAGCTGAGGAAGCGCGCGGCGTCGATCTCGTCGTGATCGACACGCGACCGGGCACCCATACCGACACTGAGGACTTCTGCCTGATCTCCGATCTGGTGCTGATCCCAGCACGCCCCGTCTATGCCGAATGGGAAATGACCCATCGCGCCGTCCTCTGGATGGACGACCTCCGCGCCTCGATTGCCGAGGGCGAGCGGTTCCCGACGGTCCGGGTCCTCGTCATGGACGCGGGGCCGAAGATCATCGACGCCGCAACCCGGGAAGGGGGAATGGCACAACTGCCAAAGCGCGACCAGGACGTGCTGCAAGAGATACTGCGTCTCGACCATATCGACGTGATCGTTCCGCATTCGAGGATCCTCGAACAACTCGGCTATCACGGCCCCCTTGGACCGGCGGCCCGCGCCAACGCCAAAGCACCCGGCGGTCGGCTGGTGGCGGATGCCATCACACGCCAGCTTGAAGTTGCGGAACTTGTCCTGACCGGGATCGACGAGGTGATCCCTGCATGAGCCGTTTCCGCCTTCCTGCACGTGTCGCACCATCCCCAGCGGCGGAAGAACCAGGCTTGCAGAACTCCGCCGCACGGTTGCGGTCATCGCGCGAGGTGCAGTCGCGCATTCTTGCCGAACGGCGTGCGCCGGAGCAGGGAGGAAATGTCGAGGGCGTCAAGGCCCAGCTTCCCGACATGACGACGGAGCACTTGGCCGACCCGGAGTTTGCCGGGAAGAGGGAAGGGGAGAGTAGTCAGCCGCAGTCCCCCGCTTCGCCGCCCGAATGTGCTGCCAGTGGGTTGGCGAGGCCCCAGAAAGAGAAGCTGGTGGTCCTCTTTCGGCTGCCGTTGGCAGCCGAGAAGCAGCTTGAGCAGATCCCGGGCGCGGGCGACGTGACCCCAGCCTACATGCTGCGCGCCTTTGCCAAGGAAGCCCGCGCCGAACTGCGGCGGCTCTTGGCGGAAGATGAGCTCACACCGTATGTCGACGAGGCGAAGCGCATCTTCACCATGGCAGCCACGGACATGGCGGTCGGCGAACCGATGACCGTCTACGCCCAAAGTTCAGCTATCCGGGCTATGCATGCGGCACTTGGTGACCCTTGGCTGATCGAGCCCCGGGCGACGATCGTTGGTGCCTTCTTCGCCGCAATCGCGTCGCAGCTCATCGAGGCGCGACGCGTCAGATAGACCTCACCCATGCAACAGAAATCGATGAACTGCCTGCGGTTACTCGCAGGCAAGATCGGGCAGTGGCGCTGTCTCGAAGGTCAAGCTGTCGACGCTCGTGACCAAGGCGAATTCGCCGCCTGTGCGGAAAGTCGCAACCATCTTCGCCCATTCCGCGGCGTCAGCTGTCGCTTGGGCAAAGATGCCGTTCTTGACCGGCAGGCGTGCCTGTTCGCCCGACTTTGCGAGAACGACAACCATGTCTGGCCCGGCGTCTTTGTCGAAGCGGACCACGAGCGCGCCGTTGGGCGTCGGCCCGAAGACGCGATCCGGATCGCAGACAAGCCGCACCTCACCCGCCTCGCTGGTGAGCGCGTAGGTCGGCAGGCCACGCTCGACACCGACCGTCCAGTCGTCAAGCGCGTGGACGGGAACAGACATCGCCGCAAACGCGGAAATAGCCAGAACGGGGGACAGGATATGCATCGACAGAAACACCTTTCGTGGTTCGCGTGGCGACAGCAAAGCACCACTTCTGATGTCGGTAGATATGTTCTGACAGAGTTCATGTCCATGACGGCTAGCCGTCAGCGGATGACAGGAGGCCGGCATGGAAGAGGTCGCTAGACGCAGCTCCAACTGCCCAACCATCGATCGTCGCCTGTGGCGGATCGACCGCGGAGACCGGGAACTCGTTGCAGAACGGCATCGCACCGTGAATGGCCGTTTCAGGACCGTGTGGCTGGTCCCGGAAGAAACCCTGCATGGCGTCCTCTGGGTCGAGGTTGTCGAGGAAACACCGGGCGATTCGTCGCCATGATCCATCAGCTTTCTGAATCGGAACGCCCGGGTCGATTCAGAAAAGAAATTTGACTTGGAGAGCGGCAAGGCGGAGTCTGTGCGAGGGAGGACCGCCATGGCTCTGGCACATCTGCACCGGATCAACCCTGACGCCAACATGGCGCGGTTCTACTGCATCGATGTTGCGGCGACGCTGTTCGGAGACATCTCGGTCTTTCGAACCTGGGGCCGGATCGGGACCCACGGCCGGACGAGCATCGAAACCTGTGCTTCTGTTGAAGAAGCGGAGAGGGCGGCATCCCACACGCTCCGACAGAAGATGCGGCGGGGCTATCTGCCGGCCGGCCAAATGCTGCCGCTAGACCTTGCAGTGTGAGATCTGTCAGGCCCTACGCTGAAGCCTGCCTTCAAGCTCGGCACCGGCCTCGATGGCGATCCGCTTATGGATGACATCGGCCCGCACGACCGCGCTCGGCGCGAGCTGAACGTTTCGCGCCGAGATCATGCCCGAAACTGCCCCAAGCACCACGAGGTCGTGGGCGACGACGGAACCTTCAACACGACCAGAACCAGCCACGGTGATTTCCGGCGCCCGCAGTGAGCCAACGACATTGCCTTGGACCTCGATCGGTCCACTGGAAGAGGCATCGCCTTCGATGACAAGGTCCTGCGCGAAAACGCTGCGGCGGGCGTTTGCGACGGCCGGGTCCAGCCAACGGTCGAGGTCGCCATTTGGGGTCTTCATCTTGGTGCCGCCTCAGCTCAACTTCGTGCCACACGACTGGACCAGAAGCGAAACGAAAGGGCAACACGCAGGGCTGTGATCGGCGAAAAAGTGCGTCTGGGCCGCCGCCACGAACCGTGCGACATATCGGTTGTGATGGGTACCTCCCGAATCCAAGGGTAGGGGGCGGAATTTCAATTTGGGAACCGAGAACGACCGCTTTCTTGCTTGAGCGCATGCTCAGTTCATTTTGGCAGCGTCCAGTGATCTCAGATCGTGAACGATCCTCGAAATGCCTCAAGCGCCTCCTCCGCATCACCCGAAGCCCAAGCCTCCATACCGACGGGGCCTGAATAGCCCATTTCGTTGAGGGCTTTTGCAACACCAGCAAAGTTGATCTCGCCTGTCCCCGGTTCGCAGCGGCCGGGGTTGTCGGCGACTTGGACCTCGCCGATCCACGGCAGACACGCCTCGCACCAGCGGATTAGGTCGCCCTCGCCGATCTGAGTATGATAGAGGTCCAAGTTGATGCGAAGTTGCGGGCGGTTAACCGCGGAAACCAGACCCAGCACCGCCGCAGTCGACCCAAAAGGGCAGCCGGGGTGGTCGATGGGGTTCAGGTTCTCCAGCGTGAAGACCTGGCCCTCGGACTCGGCCAGGTCGCAGATGCGGTGAAGCGTGTCTCGGGCCCGCTGCTCCATGCCGGGGGCGAAGGCGCCGATTTGCGGGATCGGGATTCCCATGTCGCCAAGACCCGTGCCGTGCAGGTTCAGACGGTGGACGCCAAGACGCTTGCCCACCTTCGCCGTCTCCTTCACCGAGGCGAGCAGCGTCTCGCACCCCTCGGCATCGGTCAGGCGGCCCTGCAGGTAGCCGTTCATGATGGTGAAGGTTGCGCCGGTCTTCTCCAGCGCGGCAAGGTCATGCGCCGGCCAGTTCCAGAGACCGACACCAAAGCCCATCTCCTTCAGACGGCTTGCGCGCCATTCGATCGGTTTGTCGCGCCAGAGCATTTCGGCACAGGCGGCGAGGGGAAAGTGCGACATGGGTAGGCTCCTTGACGGTTGGGGCGGTGGCCGAGAGGGCAATCCCGGCCACCGCAATGCCGGGTGGGAGGAAACCCGGCGGGGAGAGCAATGGTGTCGCCGTTCAGGCGGCTAGGGCCGGCATGACAGAACGGGAGACGAAGTCGTAGGCCCGCGCGATGGTCTGCGCAGGGAGGGCAAGAGCCGGGTCCTGCTCGGCTTCGACCAGGAGCCAGCCCTGATAACGTCCGGAAGCGAGGAAGCGTGCAAGGGGCGCGAAGTCGACGGCGCCGTCGCCGGGAATGGTGAACATCCCCGACCGGACGCCGGCGTTGAAGGACAGGTCCGCGGTGCGGATACGGTCCAGCACATCAGGCCTTACGTCCTTGAGGTGGATATGCGCGATTCGATCGGCGTAAGCTTCGATCAGGACGCTGTAGTCGAACCCTCCCGCGAAAGCGTGGCCCGTATCCAGAAGAAGCCCGACGGAGGGTCCGGAGTTCTCCATCACCGATTGCACTTCGGCTTCTGTCTCGGCGACCATCATCAGGTGATGATGATAGGCAAGGCGAAGCCCGTGCTCGGCGAAGAGCGCATCGGCAAAGCGGGTGAGGCGGTCACCATAGGCGGCCCACTCCCCTGCTTCAAGACGACCGCGCCGGGACATCGGGATGTCCAGTGCGTCGGCGGGCATCCGGCCGCATTCGCCGTAGACCATGACGCTTGCACCGCAGGCTTTCAGAAGCCGCGCGTGGTCGCGCACGGCGCCCATTTCCTCGTCCACCGAGCGGTCGGCGAGGAAGTGTCCGGCATCACCACCCACGGAACAGTTTGGCGTGATTGCGTAGCGGAGGGTTTGTGGCTCATCTTGACCCCAGTTGGAGTTGAAGATGATGAAGAAACCGGTGACGACCAAGGCCCCTGCCGAGCAGGTCGTGAAAGACATCCGGCGCGCGACGCGCAAGTTGCATTCGTCCGAGGAGAAGATCCGGATCGTTCTGTCCGGCCTTCGTGGCGAGGATAGCATTGCTGAGCTTTGCCGCAAGGAAGGCATAGCTCAGAGCCTGTATTACAGTTGGTCAAAGGAGTTTCTTGAGGCCGGCAAGAAGCGGCTGGCCGGTGATACTTCTCGTCAGGCCAACACCGGCGAAGTGAAGGGCCTGCGCGCCGAGGCTTTGGCGCTGAAGGAACTGGTGGCCGATCTGAGCCTCGAAAACCGCCTGCTCAAAAAAAACATGACCGGGGCTGGGGGAGAAGGCGAATGAGGTATCCCGCCGCTGAGAAGCTTGAGATCATCCGGCTGGTGGAGCAGTCGCATCTGTCGGTCCGGCGCACCCTTGCCAAGATCGGCATCCCGCCCACCACGTTCTACCGGTGGTATGACCGCTTCGTCGAACACGGGCCGGAGGGGTTGGAAGACCGCCCTTCACGGCCTTCCCGGGTCTGGAACCGCATCCCTGAGGCCGTGCGGGACCAGATCGTGGACTTGGCGCTGGAAGAGCCGGAGCTGTCGCCGCGCGAATTGGCAGTCCGGTTCACTGACACAGAAAAGTATTTTGTGTCAGAGGCTTCCGTATACCGCCTGCTCAAAGCGCACGACCTCATCACCAGCCCGGCCTATATCATCATCAAGGCGGCAGATGAGTTCAAGGACAAGACGACGGCGCCAAACCAGATGTGGCAAACCGACTTCACCTACCTCAAGGTCATCGGCTGGGGCTGGTTTTACCTTTCTACGATCCTCGATGACTACTCGCGCTACGTCGTCGGCTGGAAGCTCTGTGGCAACATGCGGGCCGAGGATGTCACCGACACGCTCGACATCGCCCTGACCGCGTCCGGCTGCAGCAGCGCAAAAGTTCTGCACAAACCCCGGCTTCTCAGCGATAACGGCTCGTCCTACATCGCAGAGGATCTGGCCAGATACCTCGAGGATAAAGGCATGAAACATGTCCGCGGCGCCCCGATGCATCCCCAGACCCAGGGCAAGATCGAACGATGGCACCAGACCCTCAAGAACCGCATCCTGCTCGAAAACTACTTCCTCGAAGGCCAGCTTGAGGCTGCCATCGCCGCCTTCATCGAGCACTACAACAACCACCGCTACCACGAGAGCATCGGCAACCTGACCCCGGCTGACGTCTACTTCGGGCGCGACGAAACCATCCTGGCTGAAAGGAGGCGCATCAAACAGCAGACCATCCAAAACCGCCGCTTGAACCACCAGCGTCAAGCAGCATAACCTGAACCCGATGAGCCCCAGCTCTCCGCTCCAAAATCAGGCCGCCTGTTCCAAATCATTCGACGACGGACAGTGCTGACCGACAGTCTCCAGGCCAACGGACTGGTCGCGCTACTTGTGAACATCAACACCCGCTTCGACCATGTCCGCGCACTCTTGAACGCCGACCAGCGCCAGGTCGATGCCGTGATCCTGTTCGGCACGGCCTTCCGCGACGAGACGCTGCGTGATCGCCGACAGGGCCGTGGAACGCCACCAACTTTCGTCCTGGCGCGCGACAGCCAGATTGAAGGTGTGCCGGCCGTCGACTGCGACGCGGAACTCGCGATAACGGAGATCGTGGATCACCTCTGGTCTCGCGGTTATCGCCGCCCCGGTTTCATGTCCGGGGCGAAGGTCCTGTCCACAGCACTGGGGAGGAGAGAACACTTTACCTCCCAATGGGCCGACAGGGGCATCGACCTGAGCGCCGATCTCGATGCGGGAAACTACAGCTCCCAGGTCGGGGCCGATGCCATGCGCCGGTATCTTTCTACCACCGCACCGGAGAACCGGGTAGACGTGCTGATGTGCGAGAACGACATCCTGGCAATGGGCGCGATGGATGTGATCCGTGGCGAGTTTCATCTCAGAGTCCCGGAGGACATCGCCATCGTCGGTTTCGACAACTTCGAACTGTGTGGCGTTCCCGCCTACGGACTTACGACCTACGAACAGCCTTTGCGAGAGATGGTCAGCACAGTGGTCGAGATGGTTCTCGGGCGCAGAGAGCCGCAGACAGTGCGCCTACCGGGGAAGCTTGTAATCAGGCAGACGACGTGACCGAAAAACCGGTCATACGCTTGGTAGATGCCTTCCCGATTCAATGGGCAGGGTATGTGCTTAGACACGGCGGAAGCAGGCAAGTTACTCACCGCGAAGTTTTCTGAGGCTTACTTACAAAAAGACTGATAATTTTGATTATGTAATATTTCTGACTCGACGACCAAGAATCCGCCACTTGGTCGGCGCCCGATAACGATCGGGAGGATCACCTGACACCGAAATTCTCATTCGGTGAAGACGTGTCTTTGCAGCATCTCCATCTCCGCGAAGTGCTGCAAAGTTTGTTTTCAGCGCTTTTTGTTCGACTGGGAAAGAACAGAACCCGCGAGAGTCTTTGTGTTTTCCGAGTAGCGATCGCTGCGGAGCACCTTCGAGGCCAGGTCCTCCATCTTCGCCCCCGTTTGGCGGTCGGTTCGGGACTGAGACAGCGCCGACCCCGCAAGCATACGGGCGGTCTTCGATGAGCCCGGCTTGAACAGGGTGTCTGCCGCGAGCGACGCAACCTTGGTAGAAGTGCCTTTTCGATTTACTGTCATCTTTTACTCCATGTGGTATGTGATGTAGTTAGAAGTTCTATAGGTGGTGTTTGGCTTGTGGTTTCGCAAGCAACTCGAAGGGAAAGTCGGCACTAAAGCCCAAGCTCGAATAGATCAGGCGTGGATTCATCACGCCTCCGACTAATCCCTTCGCCGAGGTGCAAACACGGGTGCTTTATGTCTGTCAGCCCCTTATGCCCTTCGAAATGGGCCCAGCCACCTTTCGGCATATGGACACTGACGATCGGCGCACCGCACGAGGGGCAAACTCGTCTGAAACTGGCACCCTTCTCTTGCGCGCTACTAGATTGGTTCAACCAAACGCCACGGACAGGAACTGTTCGCCCGGTCGATAGTCTGCGGTTATGGGGTTTTCGGTAGATCCAACGGTCCATCACTTATGCCCCCTCCGCTCTTCGACAGAGCTGCCGCTTGGGGTCGAACGCACGTAGAAACCTTGTGGGATGGCCTCCTGCACTAGCCCGACATGCGAGATTAGCCCCACGGCTCGGCTGCCTTCAGTCAAGGCCGCCAGAACTTGAATTACTTGATCCAACGTTCCGGCCCCGTTCTCCGTATCGAGGCTGCCGAAGCCTTCGTCGATGAAGATTGTGTCCATCCGGATCTTGCCAGACAGGCTCTCGACCACGTCGGCGAGGCCGAGCGCCAATGCCAAAGCAGATATGAAGGTCTCGCCTCCAGAAAGGGTCGATGTTGGACGCGCCTTGCCGGTGTTGATATCGAAAGCCTCGATCTCAAGCCCGCGCTTGCCGCGGCCACTTGATCCCTCGACCCCACGCTCCAACCGATAGCGACCGCGCGTCATCGGGTCGAGCCGCATGTTCGCCGCCTCGAGCACCCGATCGAACATGGCTGCTATGGCGAAGGTTTCGAGCGTCATGTTGAAATCGTTCTTGCCATTGGCAAGATCGGCCAGCCCTCGGAGCGGCCCGGTTTCGGCCTCGAGCTCTTTTGTTCGCGCCAGCGCCTCAGCGAGCGACGCCCCAAATCTCTTCAAGGCTTCGACTTTCGTTGCAGTCTCAGCCAATTCTGAGTTGGCCGCCTTAACTGCCTCCGCGGCGTCATCGTGTGCCTGCACGAGCGGGGCGAGGACTGGACGTTCGCGACCTACACAAGCGGCCTTTGCGTTTTGCCACGTTGTGCGTGCCGCAATCAGCGCTTCGCGATGGTCACTCACAATTTGTCGGTCGGCGGCGAGGGTCAGGAAATGTACCTTGCAACCCGTGTATCCCGCTTCGTCCAGCCCGACCTCGCGCAGACGGGCAATGAAATCGCCACGCGCCTTCGCTTCGCGCAGCGCCTGTGCCTCCCGTGCCCGCTTCGCCGCTTCGAGCTGCTCCTGTGCCCTCGTCAGCGCCTCACTCGCTGCTTGATCGCGTTGCGTTGCATCCTCCAGCGCATCGGAAAGCTGCCTTTGTTCGCGCAGCAAAGCTGCTCGCCGAGCCGCGACTGACTCGGGCGTTCGCAGGCCCTCTGGCAGTGCCCCAACCACGATGTCGCGCTTGGCCTCCGCAGCCGCAGACGTTGCCTCAGCCTTGCCAGCGACCGACCTTGCTGCCGTCTCAATGGTCTCAGATTCCTTTAGCTCAAGCTTGAGTTCGGCCAACCGCCCCGCCATCGCGTCAAGATCGACCGCCTCCCCAATGGCAGCGAGCTCACTGATCAGCCGTGTCTTTTTGGCCTCGAGATCGGACGAACTGCGCTCGGGCCGTTCCTGTTCATCCAGCGCACGTTTCTTTTCGTCGAGTCGCGTCCGGCAGTTGTTCAGTTCACTTTCGGCCCGAACCTTGGCTTCGGCTGCTGCCTTCGCCTCTGTCTGCGCGCTGCGAAACGCTTCGGTCAATCCAGTTTGCTCGGGGGTGCCTCGCGCCGGCGTAGGATGATCGTGGGACCCACAGACGGGACAGGGCGAACTATCAGTCAATTTTTCTGCAAGGATGATCGCTTGCGTACGCGAAAGCCGCGCCTCTGCTTCCGACAAGGCCGCATCTGCGTCTTCTGCCGCTTTGGTTTTCTCAGCCAGCTCACTCGTTGCTGCTTGAACTTTTGCGTCGGCTTCCGCGACAGCTCGCTGTGCCTTGGCAAGCGCGCTGGACTTAAGCAGTTCTTGGTTCACGACCGCCAGTTCACCAGTCAGTTTGCCTCGCGTTGCCTCAGACTTGCGCGTTTGGTCTAACCTTTGATCGGCCGCATCGATCGAGGAGATGAGCTTTGCGCGCGCCCGTTCGGACTCGGCAAGAGCGCCTTTTGCCCTGACCTCTTCCCTTGCAGCACCGACAAATGCAGCCTGCAATTCCACAGCTTGCCCAACCTTTTCCTCGATCTCTTCCAGCCGGGTCATGTCGGCCTGAACCGACTGGAGCCGCTCTTTGCCGGCCGTGGCTTGGGCAAGTATCAGCGCCGCCTCCTGCCGAGTGTTTGCAGCGGTTTCGAGCGCCCCTCCCGCCTCAGTCGCAGCTTTTGATGCGTCCCGACTGTCTCGCTCGGCATTGTGCCAAGCCGTCTCAAGGTCCTGTGCTTGCAAGGCCTTGGTTACAGCCTCGACCTTCTTAGCAAGGGCATCGACCTCAACGGTTTTGGCTTCGAGAGTGTCGAGTGCCTGCAGCGCGCTATCGACGCCAGCAAAGGCCTTTTCGATCTGCTCTGCTTCAGTAAGAGCGTTGCGTGCGGCTTCCTGCGCCGCCTCCGCAACCGTCTGTAAGCGCCGCTTCTCTTCAACCTGGGCTTCAGCACTAGTAATCCCCAGTGCCAGCGCTTCGGAGCTTTCAAAGCCTTGCTCCTCCAGTCGGACCATATAAAGGGCACGCTGTTCTCGTAGGGCGCGCTCCGCCTGTGCGGCCTCTTCCTTCAGTTGCGCGGCCAGATCGCGATAAATCTTCACATCAAAGAGCTCACGCAGAATTTCCACCCGCATGTCGGTCTTCGCCGCAAGAAACGTTTCAAACTTACCCTGTGGCAAGAGCACTATCTGGCGAAATTGTTCCGCCCCATAACCCAGCAGTGCCTCAATCTGCTGCCCCACCAAAGAAACCTTCTTCTCTGCAATGACCCTGCCAGATTGGCCCGATCCAAGCGCTTCGACGGGGATCCCCGTGACGTCGAAAAGCGAGGCCTCGGCAGCATCTGAGGTCGTCCCCTCTCCGCGCGCCTTCGGTCGCTCTTGCGCCGGGCGTCGGCGGATCAGATAGGTTTTCGTGCCCAATTCGAAGACGAACTCAACTTCGGTGGGCAGATCTGCGGCGGCGTGGTCTGACCGCAGCGAACGCGGCTCTTGGTCAATCCTTGTCGGCACTCCGAAAAGCGCAAATGACATTGCCGAAAAGAGCGTCGACTTCCCTGCCCCGGTCTGGCCATAGATCCCGAATAATCCAAACTCCAGTGCAGAGCGAAAATCCACAATCTCAGTCGTTGCGAAAGGTCCGAAGGCCTGGAGCGAGAGACGAATGGGCCTCATGTCCGGCCCTCCGCAACATTGGCAGCGTGAAGTTTGTCGGCGACGATTGCCAACTCAGCGCCGTCCGGCTCCCTGCCCCGCACAACATTCAGGAAATCGGCAATCATTTCCATCGGCGTGACCGCAGCGCGCGCTGCACCAAGCGCAATAGCTTCTGTGGCCCGCGCCTGACGGGCATAGGCCAAGTGGCAGGCGTTGGGATAGGTCGCCCTCAAGCGTTTCATCGGATCAATCAGAGGCGTTTCATCCGTCAGGATGACCTGGATGAAATCTTCTGTGGGAGTTCCTGCGAGAATATCAGCAAATGCCCCGGTGAGCGAACGCACCTGCCTGAGCGGGCGAAACGGCACGGTGCGGATTTCGACTCCCTCCTTGTTCACATCGACGATCGTCATGGACTTTTGGTCTCCCGCCTCGTCGAAACCAAAGGCCAGCGGCGCACCAGAGTAACGGATGTTGGCGGAGCCCACTTCCTGTGGTTTGTGCAAATGCCCCAGAGACACATAATCCGCCCCTTCGAAAACCTCCGCAGGAACGGTTTCGATGCCGCCAACTCTGGTCAGGGCGCGCTCGGTCTCTCCGACCGCTCCTCCGGCGACGAAAGCATGTGCAACGACGACCCACCGTGCCCCCTTGGGCACGTGCGCCCTCGCTGCAGTGAGTTGAGCTTCGATGACGTCTGCGGGCGTGCTGATCGTCTCATCACCGAAGACTTCCCTTGCGGCGTATTCATAGGAAAAGGGCAGCGCCGAAAAGGCGACCTCGCCGTCCGAGTCACGCAACACCAGAGGGACCTCGGCCGTATCGGCGATCCCGCGCACAAGCACCCGTGACGCAGAAGAAAAAACCGACATCGTCTCGATCCGGTCACCTGAATCGTGGTTACCGGAGATCATCACGACAGCGGCTTCCGTCTCTTCCGCAACGCGCTTGAGAAAACGGTTGAACTGCCGGACCGCTGAATTGGGGGGCGAGGCGCGGTCGAACACATCGCCCGCAATCACGAGCACCTCCACCCGCTCGGCCACTAGCGTCTGGACGATCTGGCCCAAGACGACCTCGTGGTCTTCCTCGAGTCCCAGTCCCATGAACTGCCTGCCCAGATGAAGATCCGCTGTGTGAAGGAGTCGCATTTTTGTATATCCAGTTTCTATACGTGTTTTTACTGTATGGACGTTGCGCGCTGAGTCAAGTAGTCTTCGGTTCATGGGCCTTGAATCTCTCAAACATGCGCAGCGCGAACGGATCCTGTTCTTGGATCAATGCCTTACATGGAAAGGCCAGGCGAACCGCCGGGACCTCATTCTGCGCTTCGATATCTCTACAGCACAAGCAGCGGTCGACTTCCGCACCTACCTGTCTCTGACCGAGACGCCGCCAGTCTATGATGCTGCGGAGAAGACTTACTTCTCGAGCGGCGACCACAGAGCTTTGTCTTCTGTCGGCCCCGAACAGGTCTTCCATCTCCTAAGCGAGGAGACATCCGACCTTGGAACGAGCATCCCGCTGCCCAGTCGCAGTTTGGATCCCGCCATCATTGCACCCCTTCACCGCGCAATGAAAAACGAACGAGACATTCAGATCACCTATACCTCCATGAACAGCGGCCTGTCCGAACCGCAATGGATCACTCCCGTTCGGTTTCATTTTGACGGAGAGGCGATGCACTTACGTGCATGGAGTCACAAACACGAAACCTACCGCGACTATCTCCCGATCCGAATATCTAAACAGTATTATTTCGCAACGCGTGATAGATCGTCGCCGACCCCTTTCGACTCAGACTGGTACAGTCTCGTGCGCTTGTGGATACGCCCACGTTCGGCTCTCACGGAAGCCCAGGCACGGGTCGTCCGGCTCGAGTATGGCTTCCAAGAGGGTACAAACATGGCGATCGAAACTCGAAAGGCACTAGTATTCTATATCAAGAGGCGATGGCGCCTCGAGGACGACAAGGGTCGGCTTGAACTTGAAAAGGTCGAAGACTTGGAAGCGTGAAGCTACTTGGCGGGTCTGAAGCGAATTTTGACTGATGGACCTGTTTCCTCGTCTACGTGCCATTTCCAAAACGATAGCCTTCCCAGACGATTGCGATAGACGGGCGAAAATGTGCGTGGGATGTTTCGCGCGGTAGCCCGCGCAAGGGTACGAAAGAAAACGTCGTAGGAGCGTAAGTTGACTGTCAGTGTTCACAATCCTGATCAATACATGGCGGCGCTACGGACAATTATTGCGCAGGGCCGCAAACGAATTGGTCTGTTGGTTGGTGCAGGAGCTTCGGCCGGCATGGCAAAGCCTGATGGTACTTACCCGCTTATTCCGGCGGTTGCGGGCCTTACAGAGCAAGTCCTCACGACGCTTGCTCCAACCTACCAAAAGCAGATTGACGGCCTAAAAGGTGAACTCGCCCGGCACGACATTGAGACGATCCTTTCGCGGGTCCGTTCGTTGAGCCAAGTAATCGGTTCAGCGAAGGTCCACGATCTTGACGGACCAGGCTTTGCCACTTTTGGCACAGCGATCTGCTCCGAGATCGGTAAAATCGTGGACGTCCGATTGCCGACGACCAGATCCGCCTATGCAGATCTAGTGAACTGGATTTCTGGCACAACGCGTGACTATCCTGTCGAAATCTTCACGACGAACTACGACTTACTGTTCGAAGAGGCGTTCGAGTCTGTTCGAGCACCTTATTTCGACGGCTTCACGGGCGGTCGCGAACCTTTCTTCGACCCAGTTTCAGTGTCGCGCAGCGATCTTCCCGCACGATGGACGCGGCTCTGGAAACTCCACGGTTCGCTGGGCTGGCGCGCCAGCGCGAAGGGAGAAGTGATCCGAACAGGCCAAAGCTCAGCGAGTCACCTCGTCTTCCCCGAACACCTGAAATATGATCAGACGCAAAAGGCACCCTACGCTGCGTTGCTTGATCGCCTTCGTACCTTCTTGCTCACTCCCGACACGCTGCTGGTCTCTATCGGCTTTTCCTTTGCCGACGCGCATATTGCTGCTCGGTTGGATGAAGCGCTGGCCGCAAATCCATCGTCCAGTGTTTTCGCGTTCCAATACAAGATGATCGAGGAAGAAGGACCGGCGTGTGATCTTGCCCGTCGCCTTCCAAACTTCAGCGTTTATGCCCGTGACCAAGCCAAGGTGAACGGCATTCGCGGCGCATGGAAAGCACCGGCTGAGCTTCCCAACAAGGATTGGGGCCCGATAAGATCGACCTATCTCGACAAGGACGGGCACTTCATGCTTGGAGCAATTGAGCCTTTTGCCCGGTTTTTCGCGGCATCCCGCTCAGTTCAAGCGTTTCCCGCAGCACCGACGTCGACACCAACGTTGGCAACTTCTTCGCCAACGACTGGCACTGCGGCGGTAGTCTGATGAACGCTCCGACCCTTCTCGGCCATGTAGGCTCTGTCGCGGGTGCGACCGTCAGCGTCCGCCAGTTCGAGGGTGTAGCCTCGGGCATTGCGATCATCGGAGGAAGGAGCTACCGGGTCGGTCAGGTCGGGAGCTTCGTGCGAATACCTCAAGGGTATCACGATCTCTACGCGATCATATCCGAGGTCGGAGCAAGTGCAACACCTACGACGTTGACGGATACGCTTGACCGGGGCGAACGATGGCTGACCGTTCAGCTCGTCGGCGAGATTGTCGAGGCATCGTTTGAACGGGGCATCAGCCAATATCCAAACGTGAATGATGAGGTACATCTCGTCACCGAGGAGGACCTGGCTAAGATTTACGGAGCAGCGTTCGCCGGACAGGTGGTAGTGGGGCGACTGGCCAACGCGGAGAGCATCCCGGTACGTCTAGACCTCGACAAGCTTGTCACGCGGCATAGCGCAGTGCTCGGTTCAACCGGCTCGGGTAAATCCACGACCGTCGCCAGTTTGTTGCGATCAATTTCGGCGCCAGGCGAAGCTGGCTTTCCAAGCGCGCGCATCCTCCTGCTCGATATTCACGGCGAATATGCCCGTGCGCTCGGCGACAACGCTGAAATCTTTCGGATAACACCCGGAGACGGTGAGAAGGAGTTGGTCATACCGTACTGGGCATTGCGGCCAGCTGAAATCCTCAGCTTCCTGTGCGGGAAAATGGACGACCGTGCGACGACCGCTATCCTGGACAAGATTTTCGGCGCCAAGAGCACGATAGCGCAGGTAGACAACTTTCCAGGCGTCGACCTCAATTCGATGACCGTCGATAGCCCGATTCCGTATAGCTTGAAAGACCTTTGGCTCGAACTGATCGATCCTGAGGTTAAGACTTGGCAGGATCAAGCGAAGACAATCCCCGCGATCGTGCAACCAGGGGACGCCGCTACACTTCGCCTACCGAGGTACCAGCCGCACACGACAACAAATTCCGCTCCGTATCAGAACAACATAGGTGTACTCGGCATCCGCAAACAACTCGATCGAATGCGATCGCGGCTCCTTGATCGTCAATTCAAGTTCATGCTTACGCCCGGCGAATGGGAGCCGGACTTGGCCGGTCATGTAGCAAAGGATCTTCCAGCCCTACTCGAAAGTTGGATAGGCCACGAGAAAGCTATAACGGTGCTCGATCTTTCAGGTATTCCCAGCAGCGTTCTCTTGGATTTGATCGGCGCAATTCTGTCGATTATTTATGAGGCACTCTTCTGGGGTCGCGATCGCGATGAGGGTGGCCGAAAGCGGCCTCAACTCATCGTTATGGAAGAAGCCCACCGATACCTTGGTCGGGAAACCGACAATCCTGCACGTGAGATGGTACAGAGAATCGCGAAAGAGGGTCGCAAGTTTGGGATTGGTGCGATGATCGTCAGTCAGCGTCCGTCAGAAATTGACGACACCATTCTGTCCCAGTGTGGCACCTTTATCGCGCTGCGTCTCACTAACTCAACCGACCGCAGCAAGGTTCAGGCCGCTTTGCCCGACAACCTGAGCGGGATCGCTGACAGCCTCTCGGTTCTACGGACAGGCGAAGCCATAATAACTGGCGAAGCTGCGCAGCTGCCAGTGCGTTGCCGCATTACCCTGCCACCCGAAGACCGACGCCCAAGCAGTGCAGATCCGCTGGTCGCCGACAGCTGGAAGCGCGCCCGGGGCACTGAAGATTATGATCAGCTTGTCGCAGTATGGCGTGCTCAGGATCCAAAGTGGAAGCCACCAGAGGCGGACGAAAATGAAGGAGAACCTTGATGGACAGACAGTCGGTAGTATCCAGCAATTTGGCGGAGGTCGGATATGACCCAAATTTGGAAACCCTAGAGGTTCAGTTTAAGAGTGGCGGCATTTATCAATATTTCAACGTGCCCGCTTTTATGTACGAGCGTTTGATGAGCGCAGATTCACTCGGTCGCTTTTTCAACACGGAGATTAAAGGTCATTATCCCGAGGCAAAGGTCTAGCGCATCGCACTGAAATTGCCATTGAGTTGGCAAACTTTGTGAGGGATCTGCTTACCTACATCTCAAAAGCTGCGGGTCTACAACTGGCCCCAAACCAGACTTTCGCCCTCATCGAACCATACCATTGCTTCTGGTTCGAGACCTTGCTGCGACTAAGGTAAACGGTCTGCTTTGGGATGGTCGCAGGCCAGAATCTGCTGTCTTCGACGGCCTGCTTTGGGCCGTGCATTATCTTGACCTATAGCCTCAGCCCGGCGGGTGATCCCTGCCAGGCCAGGTTGTTGGTCGGCTTCAGAAGCCGACCTCGTCGTTGTTGTCGACCAGTTCGGGGCCCTCGCCCTCGGCCGTCTTCGGGCGGCTGAGGAAGTCGACCTTCTCGGCGATGATCTCGCAGCCGTAGCGGTCGACACCCGCCGCATCGGT
>NZ_JAZHDA010000056.1:0-309 GCF_036553525.1 Pseudotabrizicola sp. L79
TTAAAACAACTTGGCTCAATAATTCCTTAGCCTTATTGGTCAAAAAATCACCAGACACAAACTGTGACATATCCAAATTCAAGCGGTCTAGTATCGCCAACAACACATCTGCATTAGGTACACGATTTTGATTTTCGACCAATGAAATTGTTGCTTGAGTGGTAATACCTTCAGCCAACTCAACTTGTGATAAATGCATCTTTTTGCGAGCAGCGCGGATTGCTTTACCGTCAAAATTTTCGTTTTTACCGTTTCTTGCCATTAATTAAACTTCCCTATTTTTTCTTCACCAAGCGCTAAGAATGAATA
>NZ_JAZHDA010000036.1:0-84424 GCF_036553525.1 Pseudotabrizicola sp. L79
GCCGTGCGCCAACAGGGCGGCCACTTGCTGAAATACGTAGTCAAAATTGAAACCTTAAGCTGAAAAATGATGTGCAATATCGCGGTATCTTCCAGAAATCACGTAATGAACATGTGCTGAAATGGTGAATAAAATGCGACAGTGGTTCCTGCCCGGTCCAATCGAAGACGTGCCAGACGATCCGCCGCCAGGCCCCAGGGCCGAACACCGCGAGACAGCGATCGTTTATGACTGGCGCAAAGCCGAGGCGGACAATGCCGCGGGGCTCGCCCGTGTCGCAGGTCGGCTCGGTGGGCTGGACGAGCGATTGCGGAGGGGGCCGGAGGGCTGGCGCCACAGGCTCGCCCTGATCGAAGCGGCCGACCTAAGCTGGTTCGCAGGCGACCGCATCGGGCCGGATCGACTGGCGCTCTGGATCGCCCTGCGCCTGTCTGGAGTTCAAGACGACACGGCCGCATTGGCACGCGTCGGATGGGCGGTGCGACGCCTGACGGGAGGGCCAAGGCCGGAGGTGGACCTGGCCGCTTTTGTGGATCGCCGTGACCCTGAAAACTTGGCGAATGAGGCGGAGTCCTTCGCGGATCGTGCGGGGGGTTGGCTGGACGTGATGGCGCAAGCTGCTGATCTCCACCCGATCAGCCGCGCCTGCATGGGGTTCCACCTTTGGAGTTTGGCGGGTCTCGGGCAGCACGGAGACCGTGTGGAAGCGGCTGTAACGGCCGCGCGGATTGCGACCAGCGAGGGCAGGGGAGCGATATTTGTCCCTCTCGCCATGGGCGGGGCAGGGGGGCTGCGCGCCGGTGGTACAGCCGCTGACCGACTGGTGCGATGGCTCGACGGGATGGAGTCGGCAAGCCGGACCGCGATGCGGCACCTCGACGACATCGAGGCTTGGTCAGCGCGGTCCGAAACCGAGATGGCCACGCTGTCGGGCAGAACACCCCCAGCCTTGCGCGCCGTGCTGACCGAATGGCCTCTTGTATCCGCCCCAATGGCTGAGGTGCTGACCGGCGCCAGCCGCGCCGCCGTCCAGCGCAACCTCGCCTGGATGGAGAAGCGGGGTCTAATCCGCGAGGTGACGGGGCAGGGGCGGTATCGGATGTGGCGCGCTGCGAATTGACAGCCCTTCACAGGCGTGGGGTGTCAGCCGTCCGGAAAAAAGTTCTCCTCGACATGCATCGTGCGGTTCAGGATGTGAAGGACGATGATCGGATCACCGCAAGAATGGAGCGCATGCGTCGTTCCGACTGCTCTGTCAACGGGTATCAACAGCTTCTGCGACAGCAGTAGGTTGCTCCCGCCCGTCTTCCGGCATCAATCTGAAGAGAAGGGATGCGAGAGCAAGCCAACCGATCAGGCTCAGGCCGAGTACCCGGGCACTGTAGAGCGCGGCCAAATCCGGAGGAATGACCGGGACGGAAGCAGGTGGCTGCGGTGCCCCGAGAAGGTGGGGGGCCACCATCAAGGCAAGCCCTGCGAGACGCCCAGGCCAGGACTTGACCCCACTGGCGAGGAAAAGCCCCGCCACCGTCGCCGCCGCCGACATGACCCACCACATTTGCCTGTCCGACAGATCAGCGGCCAGCATGCCTGGCAACTCCGGTGGCAGTCCCAAGCTGGGTGACAGGGCGAAAGCAGCGAAGCCGGAAAGGGCGAGCGCGGGTGCAGAAATGCTGTGTGGACCCCACAGGGCACGGTGTGTCGCAAGAGCAGCTGCCGCAACAAGGCCAAAGCCTGACCAGGTCAAGACCAAAGTCAGAACCGTCAAGCCGCTTCGCACGACAACAGCAAACTCGTCATTGGCGTCGTGGGCATCGTGCGCAGGCAGGACCTTATCGCCACTCGATCCCGAGGGGTCATCTTGCGCCACCCCCATCAGGACAAGTTCGCCGGTCTCGTATCGCTCGGCTTCGATGATGAGTGGCTGGATCAGAAAAAACTGCAGAAAGGCAACCGCGAGACCTGTAATAGCACCCGCAATCACCCCGCCGGACAGCAGGGACCTCGTCATGTCAGCGAACTCGATCTGTCAGTGGCAGGGAAAGCCAGTGGCGTGGCGGGTATCATGTGTTGCGGCATGCAGCGCATCTGAAGAGGCAAAACCTGCCGCAAAGATGAGAAACGTACCAAGGACAGCACTGGTCAGGATGGGCCGAACCAGTCCTGCGTGCTGTACGGACGCGGTGGAAAGAGTGGTGGCAGACATGATGTTTCTCCGCCCGTCACACCCGACGGGATTGGGGTTAAGCCTCCTGTCTGGCCGGTCTCCTGGCTCACGGTCACTGCAACCCTTCGCCTTCCCGGGCAGTTGCCCAGTGGCGTGTCGAAGGGCCACTACCGCATACAGTCGCGGGGGCGGCTGAGGCGTCGGGTGCCGCTATTGGGTCCACCCTTCCTCATTCCCGATTGAGTTCGGGGACTCTGCATCCCATGAACACCAAACAAGATCACGATCATGCGCAGGCCGTAGAAAGTCAATGCGCTTGAAGCCCGGCAGCCTTTTCGGAGCGGGACGCGGGAGTTCGTTCATCCTGGCCCCCATTACTGCCTTGATCGGGGCCATTCACGAGGTCTGCTAGGATCGGACAGTCCGGGCGGTGATCGCCGCAGCACGCATCCGCCAGATGGCGAAGCGTGTCCATCATTGCCTGCATTTCACGAATTCGAACTTCAAGACCGGCGATCTGCTCAAGCGCAATCTGTTTCACATCAGCGCTTTGCCGTGCACGATCCTGCCAGAGCGCCAGCAACTCCTCGATCTTCTCGACGGAGAAGCCCAGATCCCGCGCCCTTCGGATGAAGCGCAGAAGCTGAACATCGGTCATCGTATAGACGCGATATCCTGCAACCGTCCTTCCTGCTGCCGGAATGAGTCCGATTGACTCATAGTAGCGGATCATTTTGGCAGAAACGCCCGAAGATTTTGAAGCTTCACCGATGTTCATCTCAGGGCCTCCTTACACGGCGCTTGAAGGTGCAAAGCGCCGCAGCCGTAGCGCATTGCCAAGAACGAAGACTGACGACAGCGCCATCGCAGCGGCGGCGAAGATCGGCGACAGCAGAAGACCGAAGGCGGGCCACAGCGCGCCTGCCGCAACCGGGATCAGCAGGGCATTGTAGATGAAGGCCCAGAACAGGTTCTGGCGAATGTTTCGCATCGTGGCCTTGGACAGCGCGATGGCATCCGAGACCGCAGTCAGCCTGCCCGACATCAGTACGACGTCCGCCGCCTCGATGGCGATGTCGGTGCCGGTGCCGACGGCAAGGCCCACATCCGCTTCAGCCAGGGCGGGCGCATCGTTGATCCCGTCGCCAACATAGGCAAGCAGGCCTTGCGCCTTCAGACGTTTCACAGCAGCGACCTTGCCGTCGGGCAGCACCTCGGCCACAACTTCGTCGATGCCAAGCTGGCGGGCGATGGCGTTCGCCGTGCGGCTATTGTCGCCGGTGATCATGGCAACCTTCAGCCCCAGCAGGTGCAATGCCTGGATCGCCTGCGGCGTGGTTTCCTTGATCGGATCCGCAACGGCGATGATTGCAGCAAGCTTGCCGTCGATGGCGGCATAGAGCGGTGACTTGCCCTCGTCGCCGAGCCGGGTCGCGGTATCGCCGAAGCCCGAGACATCGAGGCCGAGCTTGACCATGTAGCGGTCGGCGCCGACGTCGACTCGTTGTCCGCCCGCCGCCGCCGTCACACCGAAACCGGTGACGGAATCGAAGGCAGTGACCTCGGGAAGGATCAGGCCCTCGGCTTCGGCCGCGGCGACGATGGCGCGGGCGATCGGATGCTCGGACTTCGCTTCGACAGCCGCCACCACTGCCAGCACTGCGGCCCGGTCGAAGCCCGGCGCCAGCGCCATGTCGGTCAGGCGCGGCTTGCCCTCGGTCAGGGTACCGGTCTTGTCGAACGCGACCACCTTGACGCTCTGCAAGGCTTGGAGGGCCTCGCCCTTGCGGAAGAGCACGCCCATTTCGGCACCACGCCCGGTGCCGACCATGATCGACGTTGGTGTGGCCAAACCCATGGCGCAGGGGCAGGCAATAATGAGGACGGCGACGGCGTTGACCAGGCCAAAGGTCAGGGCCGGATCAGGCCCGAAGATCAGCCAGACGGCGAAAGTCAGGACGGCAAGCGCCATGACGACGGGAACGAACCACATCGTCACGCGGTCGACCAACGCCTGGATCGGCAGCTTGCCGCCTTGCGCGGCTTCGACCATGCGGATGATCTGAGCCAACATCGTAGCCTCGCCCACCGCCGTCGCCCGGAAACTGAAGGCGCCGGTCTGGTTTACTGTGCCGCCGGTCACGGTGCTGCCCGGTGCCTTCTCGACCGGCACGGGCTCGCCAGAGATCATGCTTTCGTCGATCCAGCTTGCGCCCGTCGTGACCTCTCCGTCGACCAGCACCCGCTCGCCGGGGCGGACCTCGACGACATCGCCCGGGCGGACTTCGGCGACCGGCACTTCGACCAAGCCGCCATTGCGAAGGACACGCGCAGTCTTGGCCTGAAGTCCGACCAGCCGCTTGATCGCCTCTGAGGTCCGGCCTTTTGCGCGAGCTTCAAGCAGACGACCAAGGAGGATCAATGTGACGATGACTGCCGCCGCCTCGAAATAGACATTCTGGGTGCCTGGGGGAAGGATTCCGGGGGCAAAGGTTGCCACCAGGGAATAGCCGAAGGCAGCCAACGTTCCGACCGCGACTAGGCTGTTCATATCAGGCGCCAGACGCGCCAAGGCCGGAAACCCCTTGCGGTAAAACCTGAGGCCAGGGCCAAGGAGGACCACGGTCGTCAAGGCGAACTGAATGTACCAGCTGTTCTGCATGCCAATGCTGTTCATCACCGCCATGTGGACCCACATGAACAGATGCGATCCCATCTCGAGGACAAAAACCGGCAGAGTCAGAGCCGCAGCAAAAAGCACATCGCGCCTCAATGCGGCTTCCTCGGCCGTTTTCTTCGCGGCGGACTCTTCTGACATGATGGCGGTTTCGGCTGCTGCCCGTGCCTCGTAACCCGCATCCGCGATTGCGCCGATGAGGGAGGCAAGGTCCGCCGTTCCGGTGACCGTTGCGCGTTCCGTGGCCAGATTGACATTGGCTGCGGTCACACCGGGTACCGTTTTCAAGGCCCGCTCTACCCGCGCGACGCAGGAGGCGCAGGTCATACCCTCAATGACGATATCAATCGGACGCGTTGGAACATCATATCCCGCGTCCTCGATTGCCTTGACAAGCGCCGACCGGTCGAGGTCTGGCCCGATGATTTCTGCCCGTTCCGTCGCGAGGTTGACGGCTGCGGTTTTTACCCCGGAGACCGCCTGCAGTGCGCGCTCAACGCGCCCGACACATGATGCGCAGGTCATGCCCTCGACGTCGATCACGATCCGGCCGAGGTCTGCCGTGGCGTTCTGAGGGACTTGTATGTTCATCGCGGCACTCCAGTGGCGAGTTACTCCGCTGACTGAGATAAGGCTTCCCATGATGGTAAGGTCAAGCCCTGATTTCAATTTGTCTGTTCACGGATTTGTTCCCTTGACCTTACAACGGTGGGAAGGCCCATATCGAGTTGCATGAGGCGATTGTCCAAAAGGAGACACTCATGCAGTTCCATATCGAGAACATGACCTGCGGCGGCTGCGCACGCAGTGTGACCAAGGCGATCCAGGCGGTGGACCCCACCGCTGAGGTGAGCGCAGATCCGGCCTCGCACAAGGTCGAAGTGAAATCAGCGGCTTCTCGCGACCGATTGGTCGCTGCGCTGACTGAGGTCGGCTACGCGCCTGCCTGACAAAACATAACCATCGAAGGAAAATCTGAATGAACAAACGTACTCTAGCGCTGTCTATTGCGGCTGTTGCTGTTGTCGGCGGGATCGCATTTGCCCAGCAAACCATGGAGGGCATGGACCACTCCAACATGGGCGGCATGGGCATGGGGGATATGGGCATGATGAGCCATGCGACCCTGATACCCCCGGAACTCGCCAATGACCCGGCTACCGTCGCCAGCGCTGCCGCGATGGACAAGATGATGGCCGACATGATGGTCCCCTATACCGGCGACCCGGATATCGATTTCGCCCGGGGCATGATCCCGCACCACCAGGCCGCCATCGACATGGCGAAGATTCAGCTTGAATTCGGCAAGGACCCCGAAATGCGCAAGCTGGCCGAAGCGATCATTGCGGCGCAAGAATCCGAGATCGCCACGCTCAAGGCCTTTCTCGCCACCAAGGGCATGTAAGCCCGGGATGACCTTGGGCGGCGCGGTCGGGATCGGCCGCGCCGCGTGCAATCCGGGACGCAAAGGAGTTCGGTTTGATGGCCAGCAACGCGCAGAAACCGGACACCCACCCGCCGGTGGCCGGAATGGACCATTCCGGGATGGGCCATGGTGCTAGGCCCGCCGTTGATCACACCGCGATGGGGCATGCGCCACAGGGGGGTAGTGACCACGCAGGACACGGCGACATGGTGGCCGATTTCCGCCGCCGGTTCTGGGTATGCCTCATCTTGACCGTCCCAGTCTTGGTGCTGTCGCCGATGGTGCGGGACTTTACGGGGCAAGGGATGGCACCCCTGTTTGCTGGCGAAGAGTGGGTCGCGCTGGCCCTGTCTTCGATCATCTATTTCTGGGGCGGCTGGCCCTTCCTGAAAGGGGCACTTCCGGAAATTCGCAGTGGTCGTCCGGGCATGATGACGCTGGTCGCGCTTGCCATTTCTACAGCCTATTTCTACTCGGCTGCCGTCACGCTGGGACTGCCCGGCGGAGAGCCGTTCTATTGGGAACTGGCCACGCTCGTCACGATCATGCTTTTGGGCCATTGGCTTGAAATGCGGTCCGTCCTCGGCGCTTCTCGCGCTTTGGAGGAACTGGTCCGCCTGCTGCCCGATACCGCACTGCGCGTTACTGCGGACGGTGGAACGGAGGACGTGCCCGTCGCGGCCTTGATTGCCGGCGACCGGGTCGTGATCCGCCCCGGCGCCAAAGTGCCGGTCGATGGAACGATCATCGAAGGCACATCATCCTTCAACGAGGCCATGCTGACCGGGGAATCGAAACCTGTCACGCGGTCTGCGGGCGAGGTTGTCATCGGCGGTGCGGTAAATGGCGAAGGTGCTGTTACCATCGAGGTGAAGGCGACGGGCGAGGCGACCTACCTGTCACAGGTCATCGCCATGGTGAAAGTGGCGCAGGACAGCCGCTCGCGCACACAGGATCTGGCTTCGCGCGCAGCGACTGTCCTGACTTGGATTGCCATCACCGTCGGCCTCGGATCGTTCGGCTACTGGTATGCGGTCGGGGCGGGGGCCACTTTTGCGCTTGAGCGGATGGTGACGGTCATGGTCATCGCCTGCCCGCATGCGCTTGGCCTTGCCGTGCCGCTCGTCGTGGCCGTCTCGACATCGCTGGCAGCGCGCAACGGACTGCTGATTCGCGACCGTGCGGCCTTCGAGCGTGCGCGGGATCTGAATGCCGTGGTCTTTGACAAGACAGGCACACTGACCGAGGGCAGGTTCGGCGTCAGCGATCTGGTTTTGCTGCAAGATGGCGACGAGACAACCGCCTTGCGCCTTGCGGCATCGGTTGAAAGCCAGTCGCAGCATCCGATCGCCATGGGAGTCGTCGCCGCCGCGAAAACCCGTGGCATCGGATTTCCGGCCCCGGAAGGATTGCAGAGCATCACTGGTGCTGGCGTAACGGCGCGCGTTGAAGGGCAGGAAATCGCGATTGTCAGCCCCAGTCATCTCCTGCGGCAGGACAGACCTGTAACCGACCCCCGACTCGCCCTGCTGGAGGCGGCCGGCAAGACCGTCGTGGTGCTGGAGGTCGGCGGCCAGCCCTATGCGTTGCTTGCTTTGGCAGACATCGTGCGCACGGAATCGCGTGATGTCGTAGCGCGTCTCAAGGCAAAGGGCGTCAGGTCAATCATGATGACAGGAGACGCAGAGGGTGTCGCGAAGTCGGTCGCCGCAGAACTCGGCCTCGATGAATATTTCGCACAGGTGCTCCCGGATCAGAAAGCGGCCCGCGTGAAAGAACTTCGCGCCCGGGGTTTGAAAGTCGCCATGGTCGGAGACGGGGTGAACGACGCGCCAGCGCTCGTCGAAGCCGATCTTGGGATTGCAATTGGTGCGGGAACGGATGTCGCCGTGGAATCCGCTGACGTGGTCTTGGTGCGTTCTGACCCAAGGGACGTCGAGGCCATTCTTGGTTTGTCACGAGCGACCTATTCGAAGATGGTTCAGAACCTGATCTGGGCGACAGGATACAACGCCGTTGCCATTCCAATGGCGGCTGGCATCACTTTCGGCACCGGCTTCCTGATGACGCCTGCAGTCGGTGCCGTATTCATGTCGGCCTCCACGATCATTGTTGCCATCAACGCGCAACTGTTGCGGCGATACAGATCGAGCTAAGGAAACATTGAGCGCTTAGGACGACCAAGCGGGCTTTTCGGTAAGCTGCGAGGGGCGGCGCGATCAATCCAGAATGGCCATTCAAGCCATGCCGAGCGGGAACCTGGAGCAGGTTGCGTTGCGCTCTTTCAGCCCATGCCGTGAAGTCCGTGGAAGCCACCTGTGACAATCACGGGTACGACGAACACAGCAGCCAAAATGACGATCACGACGCGCTGCCAGAGTTTTTGGTGCCGCCAGCAGAGAAAGACAGTGGCGAACAGAACCAGCCCAAGTTCCACCACGCCGATGATACCGCCGTAATAGTTCGGGTCCCAGTAGCTGACCGGACTGCGGAATACCCAGTCCGACACGGGCCAGAATTGGCGGCGGGCATCGTCATGATGGGTGACGAAGTCGGTGGCCGCATGCAAAAGGCCGGCTCCTGCAAAGGCGGTAAGAATGAGGTGACGTCGCCAGTGTCCAAGAGCAAGAAGCAGGCCCCAGACGAAAAAACTGTGATCAACGGCAAAGATGGCCTGCCATGAGTCCGAGTAGAAGAGGTCTCCGAAGACTTCATGCTGCGGAATTCCGACCAGGCGTGTCGAAAATAGGACCAATGCAAACATCGGGACATCAGGGGCGAGGCCGCCCAGCATGGCCGCTACCAGAGTGGCCGGCACGATGGGACGCGCAAAGACGGCAGCCCCGATCAGCATATGGGTTGGTGTGTTCATCGTATCAACAGACCGGAACTGGTTCGGCCTTCTCCTCTTGCGCAATCTCTCGGAGGAGGGAGAGGGGAACCGCACCGGTGAGCACGGTCCGGCCGATCACCAGACCTGGGGTGCCGATGAACCCGAAGAGATCGGCAAGTGCGCGTGTTCGTTCGAGCTCGACCTGAACCGCAGCGGAGGACATGTCAATCAAGAGCCGCTCGACATCCAGATCAAGGGTTTCCGCCACACGCCGCACCGAGGCCTCTTCGGCAACCATCGGTGTCCGCATGAAGCGGCGGCGAAGCTCCTGTTGCTTGCCCTGACGTGCGGCGGCAACAGATGCCCGGGCGGCCAGTTCAGACGGCGGCCCGAAGATTGGAAGTTCGTGTTGCACGAGCCGGTACGCAGCCGGATCTTCGGCCAGCAGGGTCTCAAGATCCCGCTCGAGTGCACGGCAGAAGGGGCAACGAAACTCACTGAAGTAGGCGATCGGAACCACAGCATCCGGGGAGTTATTTCCGAACAGGGCTGGGCATGGGTCAGTGCGCAGGGTCTCCATGCGCGCCCTGCGTGCTCCCGCATCAGGTAGTGGCCCATCGAGACCGGCAAGGGCGATGTTTGCCGTGGAGGTATGACCGGCCAGCTCCAGTCGACGAAATGGCGGCACATCCTCTATGTCGACATAGGACAGCCCGCGTCCTCCAAGGCGATCCCAAGGCAAGGCCCGCACTCCATAGATCAAGGCTATGATTCCCCCCACTACAAAGAGATCACGACGGCGGATCGTCACAGGACTGTCACTGGTGTTCCGACGGGTACGTGCTCGTAGAGTTGGATCACATGGTCGTTCAGCATCCTGATGCAGCCGTTCGACACTGATTGTCCAATCGACCAGGGCTCTGTCGTGCCGTGAATCCGGTAGTAGGTGTCGCGCCCGTCGCGGTAAAGGTAGAGGGCTCGAGCGCCTAGAGGGTTTCCAGGTCCGCCCGGCACCCCATCAGCAAATTGGGCATACCGATCGGGATTCCGGCGGATCATGTCGTTTGTCGGGCGCCATGACGGCCATTCGGCCTTACGTTCGATGATTGCCGATCCCTTGAATGCCAGACCGGCCTTCCCGACGCCGACACCGTACCTGACGGCCCGCTCGGAATCGAAAACATAATAGAGAAAGAAACTTCGCGGGAAGACGAGGATCTGACCGGGGGCATGTTGCTCTCGGACTCGGACCTCGCGAGGTTGAAATTCGTCGGCCAGGACAAAGGTTTCTTCGGTATGGGCACGAAGGACGGTTGGCATCGACAGGGCTGCGGCGGCTGCGCCAGTGAGAAAGGATCGACGGAAAATCATGCGAACTCCTGAGGGGAACGTGAAGGACGAGGGTTTGCTCAGAAGAAGGTTCGCGGAGGAGGACGTTGGGGGGCAAAGGCTCGGCTCGAAGCCGAGACCGGCGTGATCACGAACTGCGCTGACTTGGCAGACGGTGCCACCTCGAAAAATGACAAGGTGGCAGTTGCAACAAGCTGGCAGGAGGCATGGCCTGAGCCGTCGCTGCAAAGGGCCTCCTGGTCCACAGCTGCGGTTTGAGCATGATCGACATGCGCACCGTGGGATGCGTGATCAGGAAGCGCCGCCCAGAGAAGGGCGACGAGCAAGCACATACCACACAGAATGTTCGCGAGCTTACGCATGGACACAGAATAGCGCTCTTGGTGTATGGGAGAGGTGTTCACATCGAAGTGAGCAGAGAATTTCCCAGCAAAATCGGCGAAAGCGCCACGGCTTCACCTCTTTGTGACCCCAGTGCGACGCAAAGTGATTAGACCTTCCCACGTTGGAAGCCGGCAAAGGTTACAAAAAAGAGGAGCAGACCATGCGATTCAGTCGACGACTTTTCGTTGCCGGAGCCCTTGCCGCGCCTTTCTTGACGGGCCGGGCAGCCTTCGCAACCGAGGATAACCAAGGGCCCGTCCGAAACAACATCTCGGCGTTCCGTACCCATGAGTGGCAGGACCACTTCGACTCGCTTGGGGTCGGGGTCATCATCTCTGACACCACAGCCAAGGTTCTCCAGCACTGGACGAACGATGGTCAGATGATTCTCTACCCCACTTCGGTTCCGCTATCGGATGAATTGACCCGTCGGGGATATACCGAGGTCGTCGAGAAGCGGGAAAACCCGAGCTGGGCTCCGACGCCCTCGATGCGGGAGCGCAACCCGGAATGGCCAGCCTTTGTGCCAGGAGGCGATCCAACCAATCCGCTTGGCACCCGCGCCCTGTATCTATCGTGGCAGTACTACCGGATTCATGGTACCCACGACACGCGCAAGATCGGTCGTCGCTCGTCGAACGGCTGCATCGGGCTTTACAATGAGCACATCGAAGAGGTGTTCGATCGCACGCCGGTCGGAACGAAAGTCAAGCTGATCTGAACTGATGAAATCGACAGCAACCCCTTTGGCCCTCCCGCAAAACCTGCTTGTACGCAGGTTGTCGCGCTTCGTGTCGATGTGGCTTCTGACTGTTGCTCTAGTCCTGGGCTTGGAGTTGGCACAATCTGCAGAAGCAGCGTCTGGCAACGAGCATCATTCCGACCTCACCGTCGAGGCTGCCGATACCCCCGAACAGCAATCTTCCGCAACGCCTGCCTGCCACCCCGGCGTGATTTGCACGGCGTTCGTTTTGCCAGATGCTCTGTCATCGATACAGCCCACGGTCGTTCCGGCTGTGCTTCAGCCCGGCGCTGAGCAGTCGCAACGCCGTTTTGGCGGTCCGGCCATCACACTCCCTCCCCCGCGAATCCTGACCTGACAGTCGGGCCGAACGATTGTTCGATGACCAGACGAGCCGGTTTGAAAGACTGGCTCAGGTTCGACCCTTTCTCAGCCTGACTCGAGAATGCGTCCCAAGGTGCGACCCGCCTGACCGGCAGGGCGCAGCCAATGATCAACAACAAGAAACCAAGGGCAGTCAGGCAGATGAAATCTCAATGGACGGGCGCGATCGCGCTTGCCGCTTCCGCCGTCGCGGCAGTGGCGCTGGCACATACGGGGGCGACGGGCGTCGTCCTGGACCGAATGAACGGAATGACGGCAATGCGCGACACCATCGCGGAACTGGCACCGATGATGCAGGGCACCGTGCCCTATGACACCTTCATTGTGTCTGAAGGCGCCAGCGTCATTGCAAGTCATGCGGGCGGGACGATGCTGTCGCTCTTCCCTGAAAACAGCCTTGAAGGCGTCACCTATGCCAAGCCGGAAATCTGGTCCGATTGGCAGGAGTTCGCGGCCCTCTCCGAAGAGCTGAAGGCCTATGCTGATGCCTTGGCTGAAGCTGCCCCGAACGGCCTCGAGCCCGCGAGTTCGCCAAATGGCGAGATGGCTGGCATGGATCACTCGGGCATGGACATGACCGGAACACCGCAACCGGCGCAGGGCTTCACGGTCGCGGAATTGATGGGATACGGAACGACTCCGGAAAAGATCGCGGTGACACGAGGGACATCGGACCCGACAATTTTGGAGCTTGATCTGACGACACTGGCGGCGGACGACCTCTTCAACCGGATCAGCGCGACATGCTCTTCCTGTCATGCGCAGTTTCGTGCGGGCCGGAACTGACCATGCGAGGTTTGATCCGGCTTTCCTTTGTCTTCCCAGCCATCGTGGCAGGTATAGGTGCCGGAGTGTTGGCACTGTGGCCGATCGGGGAGGTCGAGCCCGCGAGCTTCCCTTCCGGCGATGCCGAACGTGGGGCCTATCTCGCGCGCGCAAGTGGCTGCGTGTCCTGTCATACCAACTCGGCCGCCAAAGGATTGGCGCTTGCGGGAGGTGCGCCTCTTGACACACCCTTCGGCACCTTCGTGCCTCCGAACATTACACCGCATCCGGAGGCCGGGATCGGGCGCTGGACCGTCCAGGATTTCGCCAAGGCGGTGCGTCAAGGGGTGTCGCCTGACGGCGACCCCTACTACCCCGTCTTCACCTACTCTTTCTACGCCGGTTTTACCGATCAGGACATTGCCGACCTCTGGGAGGCGTTCCGCACCGTCCCGGCTGTTGGCGATGCAGCCCCTCCCCACGACGTCTGCCTGCCCTTCAATTTCAGATCGGGACTGAAGCTCTGGCGCGCGGCCTACCTTGATACGCCCAAGACGGACGCACTTATGGGCACGTCCTCCCCATGGAACCGCGGACGGCAACTGGTCGAGGGGGCTGCACATTGCGCCGCCTGCCACACGGGCCGGACCCTGGCAGGGGGCCTTGATGACGGCGCCCGCTTTGCCGGGAACGACAGCCTTCCAGGGGGCAGCAAAGCACCACCAATTCTGAGTGACGTTCTCCTCTCAAAAGGTTGGGGCGTTGCGAACCTGGCTTACGCGCTTCAGTCCGGGATTCTGCCCAACGGGGATGCTTTCGGCGGCAGCATGGCCGAGGTCGTGGCAGAGGGTACGTCGTTTCTGAGCGATGCCGACCGCGAGGCCATTGCCACCTACCTCCTCGACCCCGAGGGCACAGGCGACATTCCAGCGCCCGCACCGACGCCAGTCGAGACCCCGATGGCCGGAATGGATCATTCACAGATGGATATGGGAAATGGGAAATAGAGCGCTTGCCGTCATTCTGGCTTTGGGCGTTGCCGTCTTCGTCGGTGTCTTCATCTGGACGACCGTCTGGCCCCTCGATCCGCGCGACACGACCTCCGCTGATCCATCGGTGACAGCCAAAGTGTCCGAAGCGCTTTCGGACGGACGGATGGACGTCCAGGTCTACGCGCTCGGTGGTCGTGACGTTCGGGTCGAAATCCAGTTCATGCCCGATACCGACGCCGGCGCAGCTGCCGGCATGCGGCCAGACGTGAACTTTGCGATGGTCGACATGCACATGGACGGCGTAGCGCCGCCGCTTCAGCTGGTCGAGGCAGGCGTCTGGCGCGCCGACGTGAAGCTGCCGATGGTCGGTCGTTGGGTCGTCAGTGTGGGCTTTGGTGAAGAGTTTGCAGAGGTCGAGTTTGATGCGCGATAACCCAGGTCCGGCAACTTTTCTGAATGATGACAGCCTTCGCCGCAACCTGCGCGGCCTGGCTGTTGGCATCACCCTGTTTGTGGTCCTCGGCACTGTCACTGCCGTATGGGCGAACCCGCTTTTTGTCCGGATGACTCCAGTCGGGCCTTGGGAGTTCGTCGCGACCGTTCTGACGGCCTTCCTTGGAGGTGTGACAGCGGCGATGTGGGTCCCTCAGTGTAACTTGCGCGCTTCCGGGACGGGTGGACTTGCCAGCTTTCTCGGAATCGCCTGCCCAACCTGCAACAAGGTGCTCATGCTGGTCTTCGGTGGACCCGCGCTTCTTGCCTGGTTTGATCCGCTCCGGCCGTGGCTTGCGACTGCCGGGCTCGTCATCATGGGCATCGCTGCGTTGACAACGTGGCGCCGGTTTCGCGCTGTCCGCTCTGGCAACAGGGAGGTGCAGGGACTGCGGGGCCTTGATCGGGGTGACGTGAAATGAAGGCAGGCACGGTCCATGACCCCATGTTCCGACGGCTGAGCCGGAATGTACTTTTGCGGCACGGGCTGATGGCCCTCCTCTCTGCTGCCTTCGTTCTGATCTTTGCGGCTATCCATGGCGAGTGGAGTCCGATGCACCGCTGGAACCGGGCACTTGCCGACGCCTCGCTGGTGCTGGTTGCGCTTTCGATGGGTCTGGGTCCTCTGGCCCGGCTCCTCAGACCCGCAGTGTTGGTGCTGCCCTACCGCCGCGAGTCGGGCATCTACGGCTGCCTTCTGGCGCTTGCGCATGCTGCAATCATCCTTGTTGGCTGGGTCGAATGGGACCTGATGCGGCTCTTCGGCTTCGAATGGCATCCCGAACTCCTCAGCTATGTGATGTTTCAGCATGGCTTTGGTCTGGCCAATGCGATCGGGATCGCCGCCTTGCTCCTCGCGGTCCTCTTGGCCACAACCTCAAGCGATGTCGCGATGCGCCGCCTGGGCGTTTCCGGCTGGAAGTTCCTGCAGATGGGTGTCCTGCCGCTCTGGTGGCTGTCTGTAGCGCATGTCGCCTACTTTCTGTTCATGCACTTCCTCAGCTTTCACCGGGCGACGCCCGAGCCGAACCCCCTGCAGTATTGGTTCGTCGGGCTGGTGGTCTTGGTCCTGGGACTGCGACTTGCCGCTTACCTGAAAACCATCGGCGGCAGACGCATGCCGGAGTCTCAGGACGAGGGGGCCAAGCATGCGCCGATCTGAACGAGATCTCGCTCGGGCCGCACGGGTAACGACACGTCGGTCGCTGTTGCTTGGCGGTGTGATGACCTCGGTGGTCGGCGTGCTTGGTTTCCGGATGTGGCAACTGGGTGTACGCGATGCTGAGGAGTATTACCTCCTGGCCGAGGAAAACCGAATCAATTTGCGGCTGGTGCGCCCCGACCGGGGCCGCATCTTCGACCGCGCGGGCAAGATCGTCGCGGACAACGAACACACCTACCGGATCACGCTCGTGAAGGAGGAGGCCAGGGACGTCGATGACGTCCTTGCGAAACTGCAGCGGCTTCTTGGTCTGACGGGTGAGGACATCGACCGGATTCGGGAGCAACTTGACCGCGTTCGGGGCTTTGTCCCGGTGACCGTGAAGGACAGGGTCACTTGGGAAGAGTTGTCAATCATCGCCTTGAACACCCCGGCTCTTCCGGGTGTCCACCCAGAGATGGTCCTGTCTCGGGTCTACCCCTTCGGGCCGGACTTTGCCCATCAGGTCGGCTATGTGGGACCCGTCAGCGACAGCGATCTCACAGCCAAGGACGGGGAACCAGATCCGCTTTTGCGCTCGCCGGACTACCAGATCGGCAAGACCGCGATCGAGCGGATTCACGAGCGCGCGCTGCGCGGTGAGCCGGGAGCCCAGCGGGTGGAGGTCAACGCCGGCGGCAGGACCATGCGCGAGCTGGCACTTGATCCGCCGACCCCCGGCTCGGACATGCAGATCACACTGGATCATCATTTGCAGAACTTCATGCGTGTGCGCCTCGAAGGACAAAGCGCGGCGGCTATCGTAATGGATGTCACGAACGGTGATCTCCTTGGCTGCACGTCTGCCCCGGCATTTGACCCGAACCTCTTCGTGCGGGGGATCTCGAGCAAGGACTACAGCGGACTGCGCGACAGCGAGTTTCGCCCGCTTGCCGACAAGACCGTTCAAGGGGCCTATCCGCCGGGGTCCACGATCAAGATGGCGAATGCGCTCGCGGCTCTGGAAAGCGGGGTCATGGATCCAGCAGAAACCGTGACCTGCAACGGGTACGTGGAAATCTCTGGTCGCAGGTTCCATTGCTGGAAAAGCGGCGGCCATGGGCGGGTCGACATGGTCGGTGCGTTACGGCAGTCCTGCGACGTCTACTTCTACGAAGTTGCGCAACGGATCGGGATCGATGGCATCTTTGCGATGAATGACCGTCTCGGACTGGGCCAGAAATACGACCTTCCGCTGTCGGGAATGGTTCACGGCAACAATCCCTCGCGCGCTTGGAAGCAAGAGCGGTACGGTCAGGATTGGTTGATTGGCGACACGATCAACGCGTCCATTGGCCAGGGCTTCACGTTGACCTCGCCAATTCAGCTTGCCACGATGACCGCGCGCTTGGCCTCAGGAACGGCAGTCCTCCCGCGTCTCGTGCGCCCGCTCGGTGGGGCCGGTCCGGGTGAGCCTGTTCCTGCTTCACTTGGTCTGTCGGCGGAGGCGCTTGGGATCGTGCGCCAGGGGATGTTCGAGGTTTCGAACCATGAGCGTGGGACGGCCTATGCGTCGAGGATCGCGGATGTGAACAAAGCCATGGCTGGGAAGACGGGCTCGAGCCAGGTGTTTTCGATCACGGCGGCCGAGCGCGCTGCAGGTGTCCGGTCGCAGGACGAACTCCCATGGAACAGGCGGGACCATGCGCTGTTCGTGGCCTTCGCCCCCTTTGATGCGCCTCGATATGCCGTGACAGTGGTTGTGGAACATGGCGGCGGAGGGTCAACGGCTGCGGCCCCGATCGCGCGTGACATCATGCTTTTTGCCCAACACGGCGGCCTGCCGCCCGAAGATGCCTATCCCACTGCGCAGCGGGCCCGAATTCGGGAGGACCTGGCTCAACTGTCCGAACGAATTCTCCCGCCGGATGGGGTGACACCCATCACCGTGAGCCGGACATGAAGGCCACCAAGCCAAGAAATGGCAAGTTCCGAGGCGCTGCGATTGTTGCGCGCGCGGCAATCTTTCTGCTGTTTGCACCGCAAGCAAACGCGTTCTTCCACAATAGCCCCGATCTCGAACAAGGTCGCGCCATCTATGAGGCGGAATGCGCGTCGTGCCACGGCGCCGATCTGGAAGGACATCCCGACTGGCGGTCGGCGAATGAGGACGGGACCTATCCCGCCCCGCCGCATGACGCGAGCGGCCACACTTGGCATCACGGCGACATCATGCTGCGCGACTACATCAAACGCGGCGGGCAGGCGGTCCTTGACGAAATGGGCGTTGCCTTCACCTCCGGCATGCCGGCTTTCGGCGACCGTCTGACAGACAAGGATATCGAAGCTGTTCTGGATTACATCAAATCGACTTGGCCCGACGGCATCCGCGCCACGCAAGCAGAGCGCAGCGCCACCGAGGCCCTCGCCCCGTGATGCCTGGCCGAACGATAGGCTATCGGTCCAAGTTTGAACTTGCCCCTCGTGTTACTTGAGTAAGCATCAACCCTCAAAGAATTTACGAAATGAAAGGTCCGCCCGATGCGAATGAAATCCCTGCTGCTTGCCAGTGTCTTCAGTTTCCAAGTTGCTTTACCGTCCTTCGCGCAGGAGGTTTCGGATGAACGCATCAAGGCTCTCGTGGCCCAGGCCCTGCGCGAAAACCCCGAACTGATCCTCGAGGCGATTCAAGCCCTCGAAGAAAGGCAGGCGGAAGCACAGGCAGCCGCCGCAACCGCAGCATTGGCCAATGAGCGCGACACATTGGAACGTGACCCCAACGCACCGGTCCTGGGCAATCCGGAGGGCGACATCACGGTGGTCGAGTTCTTTGACTACAACTGCCCCTACTGCAAGCGCGCCATGCCGGAAGTCGACGCGCTTCTGGCCGAAGACGGCAACATCCGGTTGGTTATGCGCGAGTGGCCAATCCTCAGCGACGGATCAGCCTTCGCCGCCCGCGCTGCGCTCGCATCCCGGAAGCAGGGCAAGTATTCCGAGCTGCACAATGCCCTGATGGGCATGCGTGGCAAGGTAGAGGCCGACACGGTGCTGCGTGTCGCCGGCGAAATCGGCCTGGACTTGGACAGACTCAAGGCAGACATGCAGGCGCCAGAGATCGACGAGCACATTGCAACCTCGATGCGTCTGGCCGAGGCGCTCGGTTTCAACGGGACGCCATCCTTTGTCGTAGGCGATCAGCTGGTCCCGGGCTTTGTTGAAAAGGCGCAGCTTTCCGAAATCGTGGCTTCTGTTCGGGCATCAGAATGAGTGGTTCGAAACGATTCGCTTCAGAATGCTCCCGTTGCACCGTCTTCCCTGCTCACAGGACGATCCCGGGCGTCCCGGCCCTAGCGGCGGTAATGTGGATCGCTCTGTCTGGAATTGCGGCACCGCATTCGTTCACCGCAGCAATTCTCGTCGTCGGAGAGAATGTTGAGCAAGATCTTGCCGAGGCTGTCCGAGGATTCGTGCTGGCTGCCGACGAGCGGGACGGGCACCCAAACGAAACCTCCGACGGGCATCTGGGCGGCGTTGACGTGCATGTTCTTCCGCTTCCGGCCGAAGCCACCAGACTGGTCCAGGAGTTGACTGGCTCACCAGACGAACCGGCTGATGTCGTCATCGTCCTTGGACCGAAGCCTGCCGCCGACGACGAGGCGAGCAAGTACAGCCGTTCGAGCACCGTTCTGGTGCAAGCACTCATTGCGGAGGGCTGGAATGGTGATGACCGCATGGATGGTTTCATCGCGCGCTTCCGGCTCGCTCACGGCAAAGAACCTGGTCCTTTGGCCGCCTCAGGCTACCACGCGGCGCGCAGGTTGGATGTCGCGATCAGACCGCTTGACGGGGCGGAGCCGCGGGATGAGCTTCTGAAAGCCTGGCAAGCATCAGAGTTCGGCTTGCCAAGATGATCCTGTGGTGTCTGGCGCGGCGCGCACCGAGAGAGGATCTCAGGCCGCCGGATAGCTCGCGAAGACCGTACTGCTTCCGTCCTGACCGACCAGGACCACGTCATAAGCCTGACGCTCTATCTCTGGTCCCATTCCCGGTGAGCCGAATGGCATGCCCGGAACGGAAAGTCCCACTGCCAAGGGGCGTTCGGCCATCAGCCTGCGGATATCCGGTGCTGGAACGTGCCCTTCGATGGTGTAGTCGCCGATGGTCGCCGTGTGGCAGGACGACAGGTTCTCCGGGATGCCGCGCTCCCGCTTGTAGGTCGCGAGGTCTTCGACACTGCGCTCTTCAAAGCTAACGTTGAAGCCGTTTTCGCGCAGGTGACCGATCCACGCGTTGCAACAGGGGCAGCCTGGATCCTTCACAACATGGATCCGCTCGTCCCCTTCGGCCAGCAAAGGCATAGCGCTCATGGCAAGGATGGCCGGTCCGGCAAAGAGAAGGGTGCGGCGCGCAAGGATCATCAAAAACCTCGTTCTGTGTATCAGTTCTAACTACTGCCAAAGGCCCGGCATGGCGAGCACAGTATGGCTCCCAATAGGCCTGATCACCAAGAAACTACTGAAGACGCGCGTCCCCGGCCTGCACCAGAAGGACGCCGTGATTCTCATCTGCGTCATCGTCCGTAACCCGACGGGTCTGAACGCCCGGCAGATCGGCGAAACCTTCCATCATCCGTTTCGGAAACCAGGTCATTGGCAGGATTTCGAAGCCGGGAACGCCGTCCAATACGCGCGATATTGCAATCGTGCAGTTAGCCTTGGGCACCGCGCCGTATGCTTTGGCACGCGCCATGATCAGGTCCGCAACTTCTGGCGAAACCATGATGGTCTGCTCGACAACGTCATAAGTTTCGCGGGCATGGTAGTCGATGTAGAAGTCGACCATCTTCGGCGAGATCCCGAAATGGACGTCGTTGCGCTCTGGAAGCTTCGGATGTCGCCACGTTCCCGCCGGGTCAAAGAGAACACGCTCTGAGCCATTGATCAAGAGCCCGGCATGCGCACCGGCACCGCTGCGGGTCGAAAGGACAGTATAGAGCGTGACCGAGGTCGGGCCGACATGCTCATAGCGCGCTTTAGCCACGGCTTCATCTGGCGCCCAGATCGGTTCGGCACCGCAAGCGGACAGCAACAGGGTTGCGAAAAGGGCGAAGAACAATCGTTTCATGGCGTGTCCCGTCAGGTCATTAAAGTTTTCGCGACCTTCGTTCGGCTGCCAGTAAACTCTGCGCTATCAAGTCAAGACCAGGGAAAACGCGGCAATTCTGCTGCAGTCGACGCTATGGCCATGTGGTCCAGACACCAAACTGTCAGATGACGGGACCAGACCACGCTGATACAAGCGAGAGCATGACCCGTTCGTCGTTTCCTATGCGCGCATTGATCCTCGCCGCCTATCTTCTGGCTGCGATCCTGCCGATGCTTGCCTTCGCCGATGGCCGGCAACAGTCTCAGGCCGACCATGAGCAAATGATGGCGATGGCTGGCCATGTCGCGCATATGTCATCCGCAGGCAGCCCGATTGACGATGCACAACGTCTGCTTTGCCAGCAACATTGTCTTTTTGCATCCGCGGCTCTTCCCGCACTAAGCCCGGGCGTCGTCGCCATCGCGCGTTCGGTTGAAATCAAGCTGAACAATGACCTAGTTGCCGCATCGCTGGCGTTCCCGCCGCCCGGCCGACCTCCGAAACGCATGCTGATCTGACCCCATGGTTCCGCTTTGCCGGGGCCTTCAGTCTTTTCACGTTGCGATACAGGAGAATTCGCATGACTTCGCTTTCCCGCCGCGGCTTTCTGGCCGCTACTGCGGCCACGACCGCATCCCTGATCCTGCCCGCCCGCGTCCGCGCCCAGTCCGCCCGGATGTCGCTGACGGCGACGACCCGGACGATCGACGTCCGGGGCAAGGCGGCAACCGTCTGGGGGTTAATGGACGGCAATGGCCGGTCCGGCCTAGTGCTCGACCCTGGTCAGGCTTTCGCGGTTGACCTGACCAACACGCTGGCCGAGCCGACCATAATTCACTGGCACGGCCAGATCCCGCCGAACGTGCAAGATGGCGTCCCGGACCTGCCTATGCTTAAGCTGCAACCCGGCGAAAGACGCGCCTATGACTTTGCAGCCCGCGCGGGCACCCATTGGATGCATGCCCATGTCCCTGAGCACGAGATGCTGCTGCTGGCAGCCCCTCTGGTCGTGCGGAGACCTGAGGACGTAGCGGCTGATCGGCAGGACGTGACGCTGTTCCTGCATGACTTTTCGTTCAGGCCACCTGCCGAGGTTCTGGCCGAGATCACCGGCGGCGCGTCAATGGCCGGAATGGATCACAGCCAGATGGAGCAGGGCAGCACAGGTATGGGCGGCATGGACCATTCCGGGATGGACATGGGTGCAACGAACCAAGGGGACATGATGGCGATGCCGGGCATGGACGGCATGGAGATGGACCTGAACGACTACAACTTTGACGCCTACCTTGCCAATGACCGGACGCTGGACGACCCCGAAGTCGTGCAGGTGGACAAGGGTGGCACGGTCCTTGTTCGGGTGATCAACGCGGCCGCCGCGACGGTGTTCTGGATCGACACCGGCGCGCTACCCGGGCGGCTGGTCGCCGTGGACGGCGAGCTGGTGCAGCCCCTGCCCGGCAGCCGCTTCGGTCTGGCGATGGGCCAGCGGCTGGACATCGAGCTGGATGTGCCGGCCGAGGGCGGGGCCTTCCCGGTCCTCGCCCTGCGCGAGGGTGCGAAAGAGCGGACGGGCCTGATTCTCGCCACGCCGGGGGCCACGGTGACGAAGGTCGCCGACATGTCCGACGCCGATCATCCTGCCTTCAGCGCTGATCTGACGCAGGAAGCGGCGCTTCGCGCCGTCACCCCGCTGCCGGAACGCGCGGCATCGTCGCAGACAATGCTGATGCTGGGCGGTTCCATGATGCCCTATGTCTGGACCATCAACGGGCAGACCTGGGGCAGACATTCGCCTGTTACCGCGAAATCCGGCGAGCGTGTCGAGATCATGTTCCACAACATGTCGATGATGGGCCATCCCATGCATTTGCATGGCCACGCGTTCCAGGTGGTCGGCGTGGGCCAGAACCGGATCGCGGGCGCGGTGCGCGATACCGTGCATGTGCCGCCGATGGGCATGGTGACGATCGCGGTGGATGCGGGCGAAGCGGCGCGCTGGATGCTGCATTGCCACCACATGCCGCATCTCTCGACAGGCATGATGACCGAGTTCGCGGTTTCGGTCTGACGACGATCCGGACCCGCAGATTGCCTGCGGGTCCGGGCTTCCGCGAAGGGAGAAGCCAATGTCTGTTCAGATGGGTCGTCGACCTCTCCTTGCCGGTCTTGCAGCGAGCTTCATTGCTGGGCCCGCCGAGGCGCGACCGCCTTTCCGGCTGCGTAAGGACCCGCAGCCTCTGCTTTCCCCGCCTATCCTGGATGAAGAAGGAACCACCAGGGTTCTAGGGGACTTTGCCGGGCGTGTGATCCTTCTGAACATCTGGGCGACCTGGTGCCCGCCCTGCCGGGAAGAGATGCCAGCACTCGACCGTTTGGAAGGGCTGCTGGGAGGCCCGGATTTTGTCGTGCTACCCCTTTGCATCGACGACGGGGGGATCGAAAGGGGCCGACGTTTCTATGACGAGATTGGACTTGTAAACCTGCCGCTTTACTGGGCGGAACCGCTGCGGGTTCAACTGGCACTCGCCTTTATCGGACTGCCGACGACGCTTCTGATCGACCGCGAGACGCGTGAAATCGGGCGGCTTCAGGGCCCTTTCGACTGGGGAAGCGCCGAGGCTGTCCGTCAGATATCGGGTCTGCTTTGATCGGTCGCCATTCCCTTGGTTAAATCCCTGCCTAGCCCGTTGGGTTCGGAAATGGACAGATCAGGCGGCCTGATAGCTGGTGAAGATCTCGAGACTTCCATCGCGGCGAACCAGCAGGACGTCATAGGCGTCTCGACTGTCCTCTGATCCCATGCCGGGAGAGCCGTAGGGCATGCCGGGTACTGCGAGGCCGACTGCGTCGGGACGCTCGTCGAGCAGCCTGCGGATATCTGCAGCCGGGACATGGCCTTCGAGCGCATAGCCGTCAACGGTGCCCGTGTGGCAGGAAAACGCCTTTGCCGGAATGCCCTGATCCATCTTGAAGCGGATCAGCAACGTTCCCATCGACACCTCATCCGTTACTGTAAACCCCTGTTCGCGCAAGTAATCCACCCATGCCTCGCAGCACTCGCAACCGCGCCCTTTGACGACATGGATCGGTGGTTCTTCCTCTGCCTTGGCGGCAGGGGCTAGGGCGAAGGCTGCCGATGCAAGCATGAGTTCACGGCGACCGATAGAATACCTTTTCATCCACGTTCCCCGTCAGTGGTTGGCATGAAGCCGGTTTCGCTGCGCCAGGTGGCGAGTGCATCAAGGTCAGCAGCGGTAGCAATCTCTTGCTCCGGCAGGGCGTCCTGGTCTTTCGGGTCGACCGGTCGGCCATCGACACGAACTTCGTAGTGGAGGTTCGGGCCGCTCACGAGTCCTGTCGCGCCGACCGCGCCAATCTCGTCTCCCGCCTTGACCCGTGACCCCACGCGAACGTCTTCGGCGATCTCTGAAAGATGCGCATATCGCGTCACGACCCCACCGCCGTGATCGATGTCGATCGTGGTGCCATAGCCGCGGATCGAGCCCGTAAAGATCACCCTACCGGCGCCGGTCGCCGAGACTTCGGTGCCCACGGGTGCCGCGTAATCAATTCCGGTATGCATGCGCACCCCACCCAACACGGGATGGTTCCGGCGGCCGAAGACAGACGATAAGCGTGCACCGAGGATGGGTGCCGCGGAACGTTGAACGGCTTCGCCATCTTCAAAGACGATGACCGGGCCGGCGGCTTCGGTCGCAACGAGTTCGAGGACGCGATCTTTAAGCTCCAGCCGCGCGTACCTCAGGCGCGGCTCGCCCGCGATGCTGCCATCGGGAAGCTGGTCTTCCTGCCAGACCAGCGCGAAGGTCTCTCCGCCCTTCAGGTCGCGCCTGAAATCGACCTGGCCCGCAAGAAGTGCGGTTAGGTCAACCGCAAAGCGTTCTGGCGCATTTCGGGCCGTCAAGGCGTCGTAAAGGGTTCCGTCGAGGGTCAAGGTCTCCCGCCGGTCCGTCTCACGAACCGGTGGGTCGATGCGCTGTGCGGCTACTGGCCCATCGAAGCGAAGAGCAATCTCCACACCATCTTCCACGAAGAGTGACAGGCGTGTCAGCGATGCTGAATCCCTGGACGCTGCCGTCCATTCGATCCGGTGACCGGGTCGCAGATCGGTCAAGTCGTAAACACCTGACAGCGCGAGGGCAGCTTCTGCCCGGATCGTCGCGGGGATTCCTGCGTGACCAAGGACGCTGTCCAATGTGTCACCGGGTTCGATTGTGGCTTCGAATGCCATCGGCAAATGCGCCGTCGGAGGATCTGCCACTGCCTGGAGCGGAGCGAGAGATGCGACAGCAAGGATCAAAAACGCGGCGCGGATCATCTGGCAGAATGACCTTTCAACTGAGGGTTCGGCGGATTTTGGGAACGGCGAAGCGCCGGTCTTCATGGAAGTCGATGATGCTGGCAAAGCGCCCATCGGGGTGGAACAGGAACACACCGGCGGTGTGGTCCATCGTATAGTCGCCGCCATCCTTGTCGACACGGCGATAGGTTACCCGGAAATCTGCGGCGGCCTGCGCGACCTCGTCGGCCGGACCCGTCAACCCGATGATGCGCGGATCGAAATTGCTGACGTAATCCGCAAGGACGTCGGGCGTGTCTCGTTTCTGATCGACGGAAATCAGCGCCACGATCAAGCGGTCCGCGTCGGCTCCCAGTTCTTCGAGCCAGAGCGATATGGCGCTTAACGTTGTCGGGCAGACGTCCGGGCACCAGGTGAAGCCGAAGAACACCATGACCGGGCGACCGGCCCAGTCTTTCGGTCGGACTGAGCGGCCTTGGTGGTCGGTCAATGCCCAGGACATCTCGCCGATTGGCAAGGGCAGGACCTCGCTGAGAGCTGGCCCGTTGCGCGTGCGATAGGCCCCGACGCCCAGCATGAAGGCGACGGCTCCGATGGCCCCTCCAGCGCCGAGGATTATTGCCCTGCGTCGGCGCAATCCGGGCCCTCCGCGCGTAACGAAAGGACATCGACATTCACCGTGACCTCTCCGGCCTTTTCAAAGGTAAGGGTGACCGGAAAGCTGTCGCCTTCCTTCAGGGCTGTCGTCAGCCCCATCAGCATGCCGTGATACCCGCCAGGCGAAAGCTGCACGCTCTGGCCGGCCGGCACAGGGATGGACGTCGCATGCGGCATTGATGCGATGCCGTCTTGAACGACAGTCTCGTGCAGCATCGGCATACCAGCTGCAGGCGTTGCGATGCCAACCAGCGCGTCGTCGGTCGATCCGGTGTTCGTGATCTCCACATAGAAGACGCCGGGACGCCCCGCGCCGATGGTCGCCTTGGACCAGGCGTGCTCAACGGTCAGATCGCCGATCGTTGCGGTTTCGCAGGCCATCGCGGCAGGTGCAGAGAGGATCAGAGCTGCGGCAAGAAGGAAGTGTTTCATGGGTCAAAGTCTCGATTGAAGGTCGGAGAGGATTTCGGCCGCAGGTGTGCCGTAGGTGAATTGACGCAGCCACGCGCCATCCGGGCCGATCAGATAGAGGCCGGGGCTGTGCGCCATCGTGTAGCCGTCCGGCGAAGAGGTGTCGTCCTCACGCTCGTAGAAAATCTTGAAGCTTGCGGCCGCAACTTGTGTTTCGGCCTCGCTGCCGGCCAGACCGATGATCGCTGGGTGGAACGCCTTGGTGTAGTCAGACAGCCCAAGCCGTCTATCCCGTTCGGGATCGATCGAGATGAAGATCGGCTGCACCGATCCCGCGTCAGATCCGAGGTCATCCATGACCTGTGCAACTTCGGAGAGTGTTGTGGGGCAGACATCCGGGCAGCTTGTGAAGCCGAAGAACACCAACAGGAATTTTCCGCGGAATTCGTCCGTCGTACGTATACGACCTTCGCCGTCTGCAAGTGCGAAGGTGGGCGTGAAAGCAGATGCTGCAGCTGCGCTGTCCTCCGTTGCAGGCCACAACCGCACCGCCGCAAAAGCGACGACCGCCGCAGTCGCGGCGACCCAAAGGATGATCTGAAGAGAACGAAGACGCATGAACAGTCCAGGCGATGAGAACAGCGTGCGGTCTAGAACCTCGAGCAACTAGAGGTTCAACCGACAAAAAGGTGAGGAGTGCAGCACCGGCGAGGTTTCGCCGATCAGGCCGCCCCAAGAAACCGGGCAAGGGCAATGCCAAGGAGGGTGTCAAACAGCCCGAAAGCGATGGCGAAGCCTACGCCATATTGCAGGCGGTCCAGCGTCTTGCCGCCGCGTTTTCGGGCGAGATAGTAGCCCCACAGGAATCCGACGATCCTGAAAACTGGTCCGATCATTTCTGGCTTCCTTTCAAGACCGTTTTTCCCGCCAAACCCAGAAGACGAAAACTCCCCAAGAGCCAAGGATAAGGAGAAGCGCGGACCAGTCGCCAAGACGGGCGTAGAGGGTCGGTGGCAGGGATCTCGGTAAGCGCATGTCGATTACGCCAGAAGTCTCGATGTCCAGCATCGCCAGTGTCTCGCCTTAGGCATCGACCACCGCCGAGATTCCCGTATTTGCGGCCCGCACGAGTGGAAGCCCCTCTTCGATGGCCCGCATCCGGGCTGAAGCCAGATGTTGCTTTGGACCAATCGAGCTGCCGAACCAGGCGTCGTTGGTTGCATTGAATATCCAGTCCGGTCGGATGGCATCATCGACCACATGCCCGGGAAAGATGATCTCGTAGCAGATAGCGATGCCCGCATAGGGATGTGGGCCGAATGCAAGGGTGCGGGGACCCGGACCGGGGAGGAAATCACCTAAAGATTCGACCAATCGCTGGAACGGCAGGACTCTCCGCCACGGCACGTATTCACCAAAGGGCACAAGGTGATGCTTGGCGTAGCGCGTCAGGACGGAGCCATCCGGCGCGATGGCGAGCACAGAGTTTCGGTACACTGTTTCGTTAGAGGTAACCTCCCGCTCAGGACTGCCCGCCAACAATACGGCGGTCTTCGGCAAGAGCCACCCAAGCATGATACGGGCCCCAGTGTCTTCGGCGAGAAACCCCGGCCATGCGGTTTCGGGCCAAAGCAGGATATCGTAGTCGCCCGGGCGCGCAGAAAGAGCCAGAAGCCGAAGGATGTTGGCTTTCCGGGATCCTTCATCCCACTTGGCGCTTTGCGCGATGTTCGGTTGCACGACGCGGATTTGAGTGCCGCGCTCCGACGGGGGATCGGACAAGGTCAGGCGCGCAAAACCGAAACCAGCGACGGTGACCGCAATTGCGGTGGCGCTGGCGAAACGGATGACTTGCAACCTGCGAGCGGGCGCGCGGAAAGCCAGCCCGACCAGTGCTGTACAAAGCACCAAGAGGAACCCCAGCCCATAGCTGCCGACCAGGGAGGCCATCTGCGCGAGAGGCAACCAATCGGCCAGCGTGTAGGCAGCAAGGTTCCAAGGAAACCCCGTCAGAACATGCCCCCGCAGCCATTCAAGGCCGGTCCAGCCTGTCGCAAGCGAAAGCGAGAGCGGCAATCCGGCGCGCGCCATGCGGGCGGCAAGGGCACAGGCAAAAGCCGGAAACACTGCCAGCAGAGCTGCAAGGCCGAACACGGCTGGCAAAGCCAACCATCCGAACCGATCTGCCTCGACCTGAAAACTTTCGGTGATCCAGAAAAGCCCGGGCACGAACTGGCCTAAGCCAAACAGATATCCGATTCGAAACGCGACAGGCCACGGCGTGCCATGCAACATAATTGCCAGCACAGCGAAGGCGATCAGCGCAAAGGGCAGGATCGAATATGGCGGCAAGGCGAGGACAAGTGCGGCACCAGCGGCCAGGGCCACGCCCAAACCGGGCAGACCTTGAAGCAGCTTTCCGCCGGAAAAGGGATGAGCGTCTGAAGTGATCAATCCTGCGAAAGCCCCCGTCTTGAGTGGCGAGGGCTAATTGCTCTAGCTACTTGAGATGCAAGGCATGCGTTGCCGGATCACGGCAATGTCAGAGTGTCGAGACCTGTTGGTCGACTTCCATGGGCCCATCAGAAACCTCGCAAGAAGAACGGCGCAGTGATTGTAGCGCTTTCGGCCCAAACCGTGCTCTGTTGACGGCTCTTTGATTTGTCCCGGAGGCAAGAGGACGATACTGCCCATTCCGAAACGTAGGTGAAGGAGTGATCCATGGCCGAGGAACGGATCGGGCGACGGGCTTTGATGGGCGGAGCAGTCGGGATGGCGGGTCTTGCGGCCCTACCAGCCTTGGCGCAGGACGGCACGACCGAGTTTCAGGCTCCTGTATCCGGCAGCGTACGGAACAACGTGTCCAGCTTCCGGATGCCTCAGTGGCGGGACTATTTTGAGAATACTAAGGGTGGTGCAATTCTGGCGGACACAAAATCACGCGCACTGCATTACTGGTCAGAGGATCAGTCGATCTACCGGCTCTATCCCTCGTCCGTCCCCCTGTCCGAGGAACTGACGCGGCTCGGGCGGACCGAGATTGTCCGCAAGGCTGTGAACCCGCCGTGGCGTCCGACGGCATCCATGCTCGAGCGCAACCCGGACTGGCCGAAGATGGTCGAAGGCGGATCCAAGGACAACCCGCTTGGTGTCCGCGGATTGTATCTGTCCTGGCCTGCCTATTTGATCCACGGCACCCATGATACCCGGAAGATCGGTCGCAGATCATCGAACGGGTGCATCGGCCTCTACAACGAGCATGTCATTGAACTTTACGAGCTTGCACAAGTCGGCACTCAGGTGCTGCTGATCTGACGATCAAGGGGCAAGCTGTCGGACCGCTTGGCAAAAGACCTTTTGCATCCGGCTCAGAGCTTACCGCCTTAGCCCACCGTTCTGCGTGAGAAAGTGAGAGCGTTTCGGCCGCATGAGATGCAAATGTATCGAGAAAAGCACAGGGCGGTGTTACATCGAAAGGCGCATTAGAGCTGGTGGTCTGTTCTGGGAAAAATTTGTGTCCGGCAGTAAGCGCGACAGTCTTCGTCTTGCTGTATTGCGGAGGTAACAGTGACTTGACTGGACTTGAGACCAGAAAGCGGTGCCGTTAACGACTAACCCTTCTGGTGTATTCGGGAGGCACTCATATTGTGAAAGCGAAGCGGATGGTCGATCGACGCGGATTTTTGGTAGGCGCCGCCGCGCTAGTTTCCTCTCCAGTGGTGGCGGGCTCGCATCTTCAAGACCAGTGGGACGCGTGGGACGCAGAGGTGACACCACTTGGCTATGAACCTACCACAACGAACCCTTGGGGACTTCATCCGCGCCTGTTGCCGACGCGCGTCCAAGCGCGCACTGGTCTGGTTCCCGGTGACATCCATGTTGATGCGATCGCCCGGTACTTATACCATATTCAACCAGATGGATCAGCTATGCGCTACGGTGTCGCCATCGGCCGCGACGGACTTTACGAACCTGGAACCTACACGATCAGGCGCAAGGCGAAGTGGCCCAACTGGACACCAACCGCGTCGATGATTGCGCGGGAACCAGAGATCTACGCCAAGTTCGCTGACGGGATGGCACCGGGTCCAGGCAATGCCTTGGGATCACGCGCACTTTATCTCTACCTGGGCGAAAGGGATACGTATTTGCGCATTCATGGAACCCCACTCCCGCGGTCTATCGGCAGCCGGGCAAGCTCAGGTTGCGTCCGCATGGTAATGCCACACATCAATGATCTTTACGATCAGGTCCAAACTGGTGTGACAGCCCACCTTTATCCAGCTGAAGAAGGCGATAGGGTCACCACCGCATGACCCTTCCGCTTGGCCGCGCGTTCCATGGTCAACACTACAACATGGACACGCTCGACCGAAAGTGGACGTTTGTTCGTATCGCGACTATTGGCTCAGCCCGTTACTTCGGATTGAACAGCAGCCTGTGTGCAGATTGGGCGCCCCGCGACGGTTCGCAGTGGCAGCATTGTCGTCTCGACCGGCCCGACGTAGCGGTACCAGTAGCAACCGTCCTCTGGCCTCAAAAGCACTTCCTGAAGATTCTGGTAAGGTGCGGCAATCGCCCCAACCCCTTCCGGCAATTCTTTGAGAAACCCTGTTTCCTTGTCGATTGACTGACTGGCCGGAACTGAGCAGGCACCCACAATTAAGCAGCACCCAAGTCGCACAAGAATTAGCGTCGATCTGCCTAACATAAAAATTCCCCTTGCTCGGGCTGAACGCCACCTCAGACCGTGCGGAAGTAAACAAGCCAGCGATGGAGCGCTAAAGTCGTCCCATGCTTGCCCCAGAGAGCAGTTCGGACGACAATCTCTGACGGCACGGATACACCCACTTATGGATCGAGGTTCAAGTCTTGTCGGCGAACTGCGCGCGCGGTTCACTCAAATGTGTACCATGATCGTCTTGATTCCTGCCCTGCATGGAAGCGGGAGGCAAGAACCTGCTTGCTGCTCAGGTTGCTTGAGGTGTTAGCGAACTCTCAGGCTTATCGCGTCGAATGTCGGGCGATGGTGTCAATTTCATTTGTCGAAAAGAGAGCAGGACCCGTGTTTGAAATTTCTGGCGTTGGAGTCCTCGCGGCCTTTTTGGGAGGGGCTCTGTCTTTCCTGTCCCCGTGCGTGCTGCCGCTGGCGCCCGGTTATGTGTCCTACATAGCAGGGCAACCGGGCCAGAGTGCGCACGGTGTCGTGCAGATGAAAACTCGCCTGAATCGCCTGCTCTTGAGCCTTTATTTCGTTATGGGTTTCTCGACAGTATTTATTTCCTTGGGCGCTGGTGCCAGCCTTCTCGGTGGCTTGCTTTTGCAATGGAAATACGAGCTCGGCATTGTCGGCGGTGCGCTTATCATCGTGTTTGGATTGGTCATGACCGGGCTTATACGGCCGGGCATCCTGCTCCGTGACACGCGATTCACATTTGATGCAAAAGGCGGAAACCCTCTTGGCGCCTATTTGCTTGGGCTCGCGTTTGCTTTTGGCTGGACGCCTTGCATTGGGCCAGTTTTAGGGTCGATCTTGACGGTGAGTGCGGCTTCGGGGGCAGATGGCGTGGCCCTTTTGACAGTGTACTCGGTCGGCCTTGGTGTTCCGTTCCTGTTGCTCGCCGCATTTACGAATGAACTGGCCGCACGCATCAGGCGACTTGGTCGTGCAAGCCTCTGGCTTCATCGGGTAGCGGGCGTTGTCATGATCGCTATGGGTATCGCTGTAATGACCGGGCAGATCACGGATATTGCTTTCTGGTTGCTAGAGACATTTCCTGTTTTGGGAACGATCGGCTGAGGGTCAGCCCAAAAGCACGGTCGACAGCAGGTTCACGTTCAGCACGATAATCACGGCCGCAATCAACCAACAGAGGCCGGTCAGCCAGCGGGGTGCGACCAGTTCGCCCATCTTGGCGCGGCTGGCTGTGAACATCACCAAGGGCACTATGGCGAAGGGAAGCTGGAATGACAGCACCACCTGACTCAGGATCAAAAGCTCACCCACACCACCGCTGCCGTAGAGCAGGATCACGAAGATCGCTGGGATGATGGCAAGGCCCCGGGTAATCAGCCGCCGCGCCCAAGGGGCGATGCGCAGGTTGATGAAACCTTCCATCACGATCTGTCCGGCCATGGTGGCGGTGACAGTAGAGTTCAGCCCCGCGCAGAGGAGTGCCACACCGAACAGGACCGGCGCGAGCGACGAGCCGAGCAAGGGCTCCAGCAACAGATGCGCCTTGTCAATTTCGGCTACGTCGTGTTGCCCCACGGTGTAGAAAGCAGCAGCGGCCAGGATCAGGATCGATGCATTGATCGTCAGCGCGAACATCAGTGCGATGGTGCTGTCCCAAGTCGCCAACCTCAGCGCCTCGCGCTTCGAGGGCAGATCAAGCCCGAAGGCGCGAGTCTGCACGATCCCCGAATGCAGGTATAGGTTATGCGGCATTACCGTCGCCCCGATAATGCCAAGAGCGAGGTAGAGCATCGTCGGGTTGTTGAAAATCTCGCGGCTTGGGGCAAAGCCTGCGATGACCTCGCCCCAGACTGGGTCGGCCTGAGCAATCAACACGACAAAACAGGCCGCGATCAGCGCCATCAGCGAGATGATCAGCGCCTCGATCCAGCGGAACCCCTTGTTCTGCAGCCACAGGATCAGGAACACGTCGGCGGCTGTGATGAAGATGCCGATCTCGAGCGGGATGCCGAAGAGCAGGTTGAGGCCGATGGCCGTGCCGATCACCTCGGCCAGGTCTGTGGCGATGATGGCCAGTTCGGCAAAGATCCAGAGCGGGACGGACATCCATTTCGGGAAAGCATCGCGGCAGGCCTGCGCCAGATCGCGGCCCGAGGCGACAGCCAGCCGCGCGCAGAGAGACTGCAGGAGGATCGCCATGATGTTCGACAGAAGCGCGACGAACAAGAGCGTGTAACCGAACGCCGCGCCACCGGCGAGCGAGGTCGCCCAGTTGCCGGGGTCCATATAGCCCACTGCCACCAGATAACCGGGACCGATGAAGGCGAGGAACCGGCGGAACCGGCTGGTGCCACCGTTCCCGACCGCGATGGTGCGGAAGACTTCGGAAAGGGAGGGAGTCTCGCTTTCCTGCCGCCAGGCATTGGTCGTCATGGCTCTTGGCACTCCTGGCTTGATCGCGCCCGACAAGACGCGGCGCATAAAGTTAGACAATGCTAACATTCTGCCCCGCGCCTTTACTTGTCAATCCATCCCGTGCGAGACTATTCACATGACAGAGTTCGATCCTGCACCCCAAGCCACAACGGATGACCGGCCCGCGGACCTGCGCGCCGGGGCGTTTCAGGGTGTTCGCGAAGCCCGGCGCAATGAACTAGCCGAGGACTATGTCGAACTGATCGCCGAACTGATCCACCAACACGGCGAAGCGCGCCCCGTAGACATCGCCGCCCGGCTTGGTGTGAAGGTGCCGACAGTGAGCAAGACGCTCGACCGTCTGGCGCGGGAGGGACTGATCACCCGCGCGAAGTATCGCTCGGTGTTTTTGACGGACACAGGCCGTGCGCTCGCGAAGGAATGTCGGCGGCGGCACGAGATCGTGCTACGCTTTCTCATCAGTCTGGGCCTTGATCCCGAGACAGCGGAACGCGATGCCGAAGGCATCGAGCACCATGTCAGCGAGCGAACGCTGGCCCTGTTTTCAGCCTTCGCCAACCGGTCCTGAAGGCCTTCAGCTATTCTCGACCGCAAACCGCACATCGGCGATGAGGCTGTCGGCGCTGAAATTCTCCAGCCGTTTGCCATTAAGGAAGAAGGTTGGCGTTTGGCGGATAGCCAAGGCTTCCACGTCGGCCGCATCCTGATTCAGGATACCAGTGATGCCCGGGAAGAACTGGTCCGTCTCGGCCTTTTCAAGATCGAGGCCTGCAGCCCCGGCAATCTCCCAGGCGACATCCATCTCGGGCGAGCCATGGACAGCCCAGCCTGGTTGCTGTTCCAGCAGCGCATCCAGCACCGGCTCGAACTTGTCTTGCATCCGCGCAGCCTCGAGGATGCGCACTGCCTCGTCCGAGCCTTCATGGAAAACGGTGTAGCGCAGCACCACCCGGACCTGCGTCGGGAACTGCCGCCGGATTTCCTGCACCACGGGGTGGTATGCACGGCAGGCCTCGCAGGAGGGATCGAAGAATTCAACCAGTGTGACGGCGGCATCGGCGGGGCCGAAGCTAGGGGAGTAGTCACGGACCAAGAGGGCCTGATCCTCGGTTGGCGTGGCGGCGGCCGCCGCTTCTGCCTCGGCGTCGCGGCGCTGTTTCAGCACGAAGGCGCCACCCGCGAAGGCAGCAACACCAAGTGCGGAGGCTCCAAGGATAAGGGTGCGGCGGTTCATGTGCGGTGTCCTTTCGGCAGGATGAGACAGGCAAGGATCGCCGCAAAGGCGACCGCTGAGAGATAGGGGATCGGCAGGCCAAGGATCATCTGCGCCTCACCGGTGCAGGAGGGGCCATTTTCAGTGCATGGCACGATCGGTGCGGGCAGGATCCCTGCGTACAGGCCCGAATGCCATGCCGCAAGTGCGAGCCCGGCGAAAGCCAACGGCAAGCCATAGGTGCGCGCCATCCCGTCTCCCCGCCAGAGCGACAGGCCAAGGATCGGCACCAAGGGGAACATGGCGATACGCTGATACCAGCAGAGCGTGCAGGGCATCTGACCAAGCACCTCTCCGATGAAGAGCGCACCAAGCGTGGCCGCCAGTGCGATCAGGAAAGCGACGGTCAAGGAAAGGTCGTCACGCGACAGGCTCTGCGGGTCAGCTTTGGTCAAGAACCGGCTCCTTGCGGCGACGAAGGGGAAGCGAGGCGGCAAGGATCAGGACCGTGCCGAGAGTGATCGCAATATCGGCGACGTTGAACGTGGGCCAGTGCCAGTCACGCCAATAGAAATCAAGGAAATCAGTCACGGCACCCTGCCGAAGCCGGTCGATGATGTTGCCAAGCGCCCCGCCCACGACCAGTGCAAAGCCTGCCCTTTCCAAAGCAGGTTGCGCCCGGAATGCCATGACGGCGAAGGCGATGGTCAGTGCGCCCGTCAGCGCAGCCATCAGAAGGGGCTTACCCGCCATGAACCCGCCCATCATGCCAAAGCTCGCGCCGGTATTGAACCCGAGGGAAAGATTGAGGCCCGGCAGGACCGGGACCGCAGTCCCCTGCGACAGCAGCGACAGCGCTGCGGTCTTGGTCAACTGGTCTGCCACCACTGCGGCAGCAATCAGCGAAGTCAGCATCACCCTGGTCATTCTACGGCCTTGCTCTTGATGCCGATCCAGCGTGGGACCGACGCGGCGTAACGATCATAGTCCGGCCCGATCGCCGCGCGCAGGGCGGCCTCTTCCGACCTGACTTGCGTGCTGGCCGACCAGAGGAACAGGAGCGGGGCCAGGACCGTAGGGATTGCCGGAACCGCCATCGCAACACCCACCAGCAGCGCCGCTTGACCCACAAAGGTTGGGTTGCGACTGAAACGGTAAAGCCCGCCCGAAACCAGATCGCCCGTCTCGCCGCCCACCAAGCCGACGCGCCAGGATGATCCCATCGACATCTGCGCGGCAAAGGCCACCATCGCGCCAAGCCCCGCGACAAAGACCCCGATCAGACCAAGGAGGACGCCGCGCCCCTCGGTCCAAAGCGGATCGATCTTGTGCAGGATAGGCACGGCGAGCCAGAGGAGCGGCCCGAAGAACGCCAAGGCAAAGGCCACGCGAAACCCGATTGCCGCCAGCCGATCGCGCCCCGTGGCGCGGGCGAACAGCCATACAGGCCGACCCGCCGCTTTCGCGGCCAGCGCGCTGCCCCAAAAGAACAGGGCCAGATAGCCGAAGAGAAGGGCCAGTGCGGCCCAGCCGAAACCGGAGATCATCGTCCTACGCCTCCCGTTCCGGATTGAACCGCAGCAGGCGCAGCGCGTTCAGCGTCACCAGCACAGTCGCTCCGGTGTCAGCCAGGATCGCGATCCAGAGACCGGTCAGACCGAATACCGAGGTCACGAGGAAGACGGCTTTCAGCCCGAGCGCGATGGTCACGTTCTGGCGGATGTTGGCCATCGCAGCGCGCGACAGACGGATCGTGGCGGGAATGTCGGTCACTCGGTCACGAAGAATGGCCGCATCGGCCGTTTCCAGCGCCACATCAGTTCCCGAGCCCATCGCCACGCCAACGCTTGCCTGTTTGAGCGCGGGGGCGTCGTTGATGCCGTCGCCGATCATCATCACGCTGCCTTGGGTACCGATCTCGCGGATATAGGCGAGCTTGTCCTCGGGCAGCATGTCGGCCTCGAACTTCAGCCCAAGACTTCCGGCAATCGCGGCGGCCGTGCGCGGGTTGTCCCCGGTCAGGATCACCGATGTCACTCCCATGGCCGTCAACTGGCGCACCGCGTCTTTGGCATCCGCACGCGGCTCGTCTCGCATGGCGATAAGGCCCAGCGGGGTCTTTTCGCGGAACACGGCGACGGCGGTCTTTCCGTCCTCCTCAAAAATCGTGGCCTGCCGAAGACCGATGCCATCGAGCCCGCCATGCTCCATCGCATAACGGGGCGAGGATACATAGGCCACCGCGCCGCCCACGGTTGCAACAACGCCTTTGCCCATCAGGGCCTTGGCATCCTGCGACGGCAGCGCGGAAACGCCCGCGTCCTTGGCCTTGTTCAGGATCGCAATCGCCAGCGGGTGGCTCGACCCTGTTTCGACGCCCGCAGCAACGGCAAGAAGCTCGGCCTCGGTCGTTGCCCCGAACGGCACCACATCCGTCACCTGCGGGCGGCCATGCGTCAGCGTTCCGGTCTTGTCGAAGGTCACGACCTCCACCTTCGCCGCCGCCTCGATCACTGCGCCGCCCTTCATCAACAGCCCACGCCGCGCCCCGGTGGACATGGCGGAGGCAATGGAGGCGGGGACCGAAATGACCAGCGCGCAAGGGCAGCCGATCAGGAGCAAGGCAAGGCCGCGATACACCCAGGTGTCCCAGGGTTGACCGAATGCCAGCGGCGGTACCACCACGACCAGCGCCGCAACGGCGACGATTGCGGGCATATACCAGCGGCTGAAACGGTCTATGAAGCGTTCGGTCGGCGCGCGCGCCTCCTCGGCCTCTTCGACCAAGCGGATGATGCGGGCGATGGTGTTGTCTTCCGCGCCCTTGGTGACCTTCACCCGCAGCGCGGCCTCAGTGTTGATTGCGCCTGCAAAGACCGCATCCCCCGGCCCGCGCGTTTTGGGGACGCTTTCGCCGGTGACCGGGCTTTCGTCCACGCCCGAGGTGCCATCCAGGATCTCGCCATCGGCCGGAATCCGGTCGCCGGGGCGGACCAGCACGGTCTGACCGATGGTCAGGCTGGCGGCCGGCACCTCACGCGTGGTGTCGCCGGTGACGAGTTGCGCGGTCTTCGGGACAAGGTTCGCCAAAGCCCTGATGCCGTCGCGCGCCTTGCCTGCGGCCACGCCTTCCAAAACCTCGCCCACGGCGAAGAGAAAAACGACCAGTGCCGCCTCTTCCGCCGCGTTGATGAACAGCGCGCCGATGGCGGCGATGGTCATCAGGCTTTCGATGGTAAAGGGCTGACCCATTCGCAGCGCGGCAAAGGCGCGCTTTGCCACTGGAGCAACCCCGACCAGACAGGCGGCCACAAAGGCCCATTTGCCGATCTCGGGCGCAAGATACTCGATAACCCAGGCGGCACCGAGCAACAACGCGGTGAAGATGACCAGCTTGCCCTTGGCCGTCTGATACCAGCGCTTGCCCCGGTCAGCGGGGTCATCATGGACATGGCCGGGGCTGCCGTGGCCACTGTCATCGCGATTTGCGCTGGTGACCTTGGGGCCGTGGTCGTGCCCGGCGTGATCGTGGCCCTCATGTGTCGCATGGTCATCGTCATGCCCATCGTGGGCATCAGGCAGCACAAAATCCTTCTTCGCACCGGCAGCGCGCGGCGCAATCTGGTAGCCAAGTGCCCGGACGGTCTTTTCGATCTTGTCCCGCCCGGTCTGCGCCTCATCCAGCGTCACCCGCAGGCGTTCCGTCATGATCCCGACCTCGACGCCGCTCACCCCCGGCAGGCGAGCCACCGCATCCTTGATTTTGGTCGCGCAGGATCCGCAGTCCATGCCCGTCACAGTCCAGTCGCAGGACGTTTCGCGTGCAGCTTCCGACATCGTCATTCCTCCTGCCGCAGTGCGGGCAGTTGCTTTCATCGAATCAGGAACCTAATGTCTCTAGCAACTATAGCTTCAAGGGGAATCTGATGCTGACCATCGGAAAACTGGGCGAGTCCGCGGGGGTGAAGGTTCCGACCATCCGCTACTACGAGCAGATCGGCCTCTTGCCCGAAGCCGAGCGCAGCGCGGGCAACCAGCGGCTCTATGGCCGCAAGTCGCAGGAACGGCTGGCTTTCATCCGCCACGCCCGCGACCTGGGTTTCACGCTGGAGGCGATCCGCGACCTGCTCAGCCTGTCCGACAGACCTGACCAATCCTGCGCTGCCGCCGATGCCATCGCCAAGGCGCAACTGGCCGAGGTCGAAAGCCGCCTCGCGCGCCTGACCGCCCTCAAGGCCGAACTGGAACGCATGGTCGTGCAATGTGCAGGTGGGAGCATTGCCGATTGCCGGGTGATCGAAGTGCTGAGCGACCATTCCCTCTGCGCAACCGATCACCGTCATCCGGAAAGCGAGGTGCCGTCATGACAGCGCCGGGCACACTCGCCATCTACATCGGTGCCGCTTTGGCCGAGATTGCGGGCTGCTTTGCCGTCTGGGCCTGGATGCGGCAAGGGGCGAGCCCGCTTTGGTTGGTCCCGGGCCTCCTCTGCCTCGCCGTCTTCGCTTGGCTCCTTACCTTTGCGCCATCCGATTTCGCGGGGCGCGCTTATGCGGCCTACGGTGGGGTCTATGTCGCGGCGTCGCTAGTCTGGCTCTGGATTGTCGAGAAGCAACGCCCGGATGCCTGGGACATGACCGGTGCCACGATTTGTCTGCTTGGCGCGGCAGTGATCCTCTTTGCGCCCCGGGCGGCATGAGCTTCAACTGCACTCCGTTCAACCGGATGTGCGTTGCCGATTTTTTCTCCTCATGTCATGCATCTCGAATGTCGTGGATAGTCCGTCCCTTTTTTGCAGTGCTTTTGGCTGTGTCCCTTTTCGGGGCCACAGTCAGTGAGGTATCGGCCGGACTTGCGGCAGAGATCGCGGCAGCTGCCGATCCGTGCTGCGAAGGCGATTGCTCTGATGATCAGGCATGCGGCGTCGCCTGCGAAATGATGGCGCGTGGCGGAATGACAATGCTCGCGCTGGTACAAGTCCCCGGGCCTTCTGTTTCCGACGAGGTATCTGCTGCAGTATTGATGCTCCCTGACTTGCATCCACCCTCCGGGCTCCCACCGGATGGCTTGAGGCGACCTCCCCGCATTTGACCCTGCCGCGTGCGTCAGCGCGCGGATGATGCCGTTTGCACCTGCGCCAATTGGCTTTGCGGGTGCGCGATCGCTGCAATCAAAGGGTCTTCCTCATGACAAACATGTTCCGCCGCGTTTGCGGCTCCGTTCTGGTACTTCTCATTGGCGTGTCTGCCCTCTGGGCAGGTGCCGACGACTACCGTTTCGAGATCGTCTCGACCGACCATCTTGTCGGATCTGGGGTGACGATTGAACTTCGTCTGATCGATCTTCGCACCGGCCAGCCGGTCGAGGGCGCGGTTATCTATGCCACTCGCATGGACATGGCCCCCGACGGGATGGAGATGATGACCTCACCCGTCACCGCATTGCCGGCCGATGCTCCGGGCACTTACCTGTTCAGCACGGATCTCACCATGGCGGGAGGGTGGCGGTTTTCGGTGGCGGCCAAGGTGCAGGGTGAACCTGAAACCGTGAAGGCAGAACTGGAATTGCGAGCCGAGCCATGAGCGCGGTTGGCAAGCTGACTGCCGCAGTCCTTGTCGCGGGCACTGCCGGATGGATCGGGCTGACCGCTGGCGAGAAGGGGATCACCGTGGCCAGCCTGATGGGCATGGCTGAGATGCAGATTGCCGTGTTGATGGGCAATGATGCAGTCGCCATGTCGGGTGCTGACGCCCCTGAAGCAGAGCCGACCGGCCCAGTGATCTACTGGAGGCATCCAGATGGGTTGCCCGAATGGTCGGTATCCGAGCAGCAAACGGCGGATGGGCGCGCCTTCCTGCCTGTCCTCGCCAGCGAGGATCTCTCGCTGGGCCCTGCTCCCGAGCCCAGTTCAGAAATGGCGATGGCGATGGCCGAAACAGGTGAGCGGACCATCCTCTACTACCGCAACCCGATGGGCCTGCCCGACACCTCGCCAGTGCCGAAGCAGGATTCAATGGGGATGGACTACATCGCCGTTTATGAGGGTGGCGACAGCGACGACGGGTCGGTTACCGTCTCGCCTGGCAAGCTGCAACGTACCGGGGTTCGGACCAGTGAGGCCGTTCTGGCCCCGCTGGCCGCGTCCCTGCGTGCGCCCGGGATCGTGATGCTGGATGAGCGCAAGATCAGCGTCCTTTCGCTGCGCGCCGACGCCTTCATCGAAACCGTGTCAGATGTAACCACCGGCAGCACTGTTGCCGAAGGCGCGCCGCTGGTGACGCTCTATTCGCCGGAAATCGCAGCGGCACTTGCACAGTTTGTTTCCGATGTGCGGTCGGAGGGGAGTCAACGCGAAGGGGCACGGCAGAGGCTGGAAAACCTTGGCGTGCCGGGCGGCGTGATCGACAAGATCGCGACCGAGGGTCTGGCAACTGTCAGCATCCCGATCATGGCCCCGCGCAGCGGTGTGGTTCTGGAACGTATGGCGGTCGAGGGCATGATGTCCGAGGCGGGCGAGACGCTGTTCCGCATCGCTGATATGTCCACCGTCTGGGTCATCGCCGAGGTGCCGGAATCCGCGTTGATGGACATCGCAACAGGTGCGGAAGTGCGCGTCAGCTTTCAGGGCTTTGCCGGGGAGCCGATGACAGGGCGGATCGACACGATCTACCCAGAACTCGACATGATGACCCGCACGGCCAAGCTGCGGATCGAACTTCCCAACCCTGACGGCCTGCTTCGCCCCAACATGTTCGCCGAGGTCGAAATCATGCTGGGCCAAGCCCCTGTGGTGCAGGTGCCCGAAGGCGCGGTAATCGACACTGGCGACCGGCAGGTCGTGATCCTTGATCTGGGCGAGGGGCGGTTCCGGCCCGAACCGGTGACCGTGGGCCGCCGGGGCGGTGGCATGATCGAAATCATCACCGGCGTGGATGCGGGTGACATCGTGGTCAGCTCTGCCACCTTCCTGATTGACGCTGAAAGCAACCTCAACGCGGCTTTGGCTGCCCTGGGAGCGCCCGAAGCTACCCCGGAGGCCAACCCATGATCACCCGCATCATCGAATGGTCGGCCCGCAACGTGCTTCTGGTCCTCTTCGCTACCGTCTTCACCGTGGCGGCGGGCCTGTGGTCGCTGCGCACATTGCCGATCGACGCCATCCCCGACCTGTCGGATGTGCAGGTTATCGTGCTGACCGAATATCCCGGCCAGGCGCCGCAGGTGGTCGAGGATCAGGTGACCTATCCCCTGACCTCGGCCATGCTGACCGTGCCACAGTCACGCGTGGTGCGGGGGTTTTCGTTCTTCGGCATCTCGTTTGTCTACATCATCTTCGAGGACGGCGTTGACCCCTATTGGGCGCGCTCGCGCGTTCTGGAATACCTCAACGCCGCCGCCGCGCGCCTGCCCGAAGGCGTGACGCCTGCGCTCGGCCCCGATGCCACGGGCGTCGGCTGGGTCTATCAATACGCGCTCAAGGGCGAGAACCTGAGCCTTGCCGAGCTGCGGTCCTTGCAAGACTGGGTGATGCGCTTTGGCATCAGCCGCGCCGATGGGGTTTCCGAGGTCGCCAGCGTCGGTGGCTTCGTCAAGCAATATTCGATCACCGTCGATCCGGTGCGAATGCGGGCGCTCGGCATCACCCTGTCAGACATCGGCAGCGCGGTTGCGGCAAGCAACATGGATACCGGCGGCCGCACGGTCGAGCTGTCGGAATTCGAGTTCATGGTGCGCGGTCGAGGTTATCTGGACGGCATCGCCGATCTGGAAATGGTGCCGATCCGTGCCGAGGGGGGCGTGCCGGTTCTGTTGCGCGACGTCGCGCGGGTCGAGATCGTGCCCGACGAACGCAGGGGCATCGCTGAACTGGACGGCGAGGGTGAGGTCGCCAGCGGCATCGTGCTTCAGCGCGTGGGTGCCAATGCTCTCGACGTGATCAACAACGCCAAGGCCGAGATCGAGACCATCGCGCAAAGCCTGCCCGAGGGGGTGGAGATTGTCACCGTCTATGACCGGTCCGACCTGATCCTGTCGGCCATCGAGACCCTGCGCACCACATTGCTGGAGGAAAGCATCGTCGTGGCACTGGTCACATTTGTCTTCCTGCTACATGTCCGCTCGTCGCTGGTGGCCATCATCATGCTGCCCGTTGGCCTTCTCATGGCGTTCACCGCGATGCGCGCGCTTGGGATTGGGGCCAACATCATGAGCCTTGGTGGTATCGCTATCGCCATTGGCGCGATGATCGACGCCGCCATTGTGATGATCGAAAACGCCCATAAGCACCTGGAACGGGCCGAGCCGGGCAAGCCACGGGTCGAGGTGCTGATCGAGGCTGCGTCCGAGGTCGGCCCGGCACTCTTCTTCAGCCTCCTCATCATCACCGTGTCTTTCCTGCCGATCTTCGCGCTGGAGGGGCAAGAGGGCCGGCTCTTCGGTCCCTTGGCTGCAACCAAGACCTTCGCCATGGCGGCGGCGGCGCTGTTGTCGGTGACGCTGGTGCCCGCGCTGATGGTGATCTTCGTGCGCGGGCGGATTGTGCCCGAACACAAGAACCCGGTGAACCGGGTCCTGATCGCGCTTTACCGCCCCGTCATCCAATGGGTGCTGCGGGCGCGGGTATTTACTATCACGCTCGCGCTGGTGGCACTGGTCGCCACAATCTGGCCCGCGCGGCAGTTAGGGTCCGAGTTCATGCCTGCGCTGGACGAGGGCACGATGATGTACATGCCCACCACCCTGCCGGGCCTCTCGGTCACCAAGGCGGCGGAACTGATGCAGATGCAGGACCGCATCATCCGCAGCTTCCCGGAAGTCGAGACCGTCTTCGGCAAGGCGGGCCGGGCCCTGACGGCAACCGACCCGGCCCCTACCGAAATGTTCGAGACGATCATTCAACTGAAGCCGAAGGATGAATGGCGCGAGGGCGTCACGATGGAGAGCTTGCGGCTGGAAATGGACGCCGCATTGCAATTCCCCGGCGTCTCGAACGCCTGGACCCAGCCGATCCGGGCACGCATTGACATGCTGGCGACCGGCATCCGTACGCCGGTGGGGGTAAAGGTGTTCGGCACCGACCTGACAGAAATGGAGGCCGTCGCGCGGCAGGTCGAAGCAGTCTTGCGCAACGTCCCCGGCACCACCAGCGCCTATGCCGAACGGGTGATCGGCGGCTATTACCTCGATATCGTGCCTGACCGCGAACGGCTGGCGCGTTACGGCCTGTCGATCGCGGATGTGCAGGAGGTGATCGCCATGGCGCTTGGCGCGCAGGCCATTACCCAGACCGTCGAGGGGCGCGAACGCTACAACGTCGCACTGCGCTATCCGGCTGCCCTGCGCCAAGACCCCGATGCCATTGCACGCGAGGTGCAGGTTGCGCTGCCGGGTGGCGGCACAGTGCCCCTCGGCGAGGTGGCAAAGGTGGAACGGACACGGGGCGCTACGTCCATCCGCACGGAAAATGGCCAACTCGCGGTCTACATCTTCGTCGATATCGCAGGCCGCGATCTGGGCGGCTATGTCGCCGAGGCGCAGGCGGCAGTGGCGGGCGAAGTGACCCTGCCGCCCGGCTATTCGCTGGGGTGGAGCGGGCAGTTCGAATATCTGGAACGGGCTAAGGCTCGTCTTGCCATCGTCGTGCCGATCACACTGGCGGTGATCTTCCTGTTGCTGTTTCTAAACTTCCGCCGCCTGACCGAAACCCTGATCGTCATGCTGTCGCTGCCCTTCGCGCTGGTTGGCGGCGTCTGGCTGATGTGGTGGATGGGCTTTAACACGTCGGTGGCTGTCGCGGTCGGGTTCATCGCGTTGGCCGGTGTCGCCGCAGAAACCGGGGTGATCATGCTGATCTACCTCGACCATGCATTGGCGGAACGCAGGGCCGAGGTCGCCCGCGCTGGACGCCCATTCACCCGCGCCGATCTGGATGCCGCGATCATGGTCGGCGCTGTCGAACGGGTGCGGCCCAAGATGATGACCGTGGTGGCCATCATGGCGGGCCTGATGCCGATCCTTTGGGCGCATGGCACCGGATCCGAGGTGATGAGCCGCATAGCCGTACCGATGATCGGCGGCATGGTGTCGTCGACGATCCTGACGCTGGTCGTCATCCCCGCGGTCTATGCGCTCATCAACGGACGCAGGCTGGAGAAGGCAGGAAGCGAAGAGACCGAGCGTGTTCTTACGCTGTCGGGCAGCATATCCGCATCCTTAAGAAATTGAGGATGTCTGGGCAGAACGGAGGCGCCAAGCGAGCTTGAGGTACAGTTTCCGGTTGGGGCCATCGTCAATGTGATATTTCCCATCGAGAACCGCACGACCACGGATCGTCAGAGTCGCTATGAACCTTGACGTTCTCGCGCGCCTTCGACGAGCGGTATGCTTGCCGTCGCGCAGCCCATGTCGGCAAGGAAGCTCACAAGGCCGACAATGGTCTTGAAGTCACGCAGCTTGAGGAGGCTCCGGCTAGTGACAAGCATCTTGTCGGGCCGCCCATCGGGTGCCACGGCCCTGATAACCCAAGCGCCGCACCAGCTGTTGTGGCGCTTCTCTGCGCCCTCCTTGCAGACAACTTCGATGAGGTAGCCCTCGGTCAAGAGGCCACGTAGCCCGTCTTCTGTGACCACATTCGGTGTTTCGTCGATCGTGGCCATGCGGTGTAAGTCCTTCTTCTGCCTGACGTAGGGATTAGGGCGGACAAGATCACAAGCCAGACAGCGGTACAACATAAATGAATGCAAAACGACACCTGAGACCCTACGTCCCCAGTGCCACGGATGACGCTGTCACCAAGCGCTATGTCCAGTCACCGAGCGGGACGAAGGTGTAATCAGCGTTGCAATAGTATATTATCGTATGTATGTTAGTTGAAGATCGACGAGGGTCTTTGCCATGCGTGTCCAAGTCAAAAACCTCCTGAAGGTCACTTTGCCGGCTCTTGCCTTGGCCTGTCCGATAGCTCCGACGCAAGCAAGCGCCCAGACCTACCCGATCGACTGCGCCATCCTGCTGTGCTTGTCCGGTGGGTGGCCAGCGTCCGTGCCGTGCGCCCGGGCGCGGGCCGAGTTCATCCGACGCATTACGCCCTGGCCGGTGGAACCGCCGCTGCAGATCTGGCGCTGTCCGATGGGCGCCTCTTTTGATGGACCTGCCAAGTCGCGCCCGACGGACAGGATCATCGATACTCTGTTCCACGGCGCTGATACGCCACCGAAGTATTCATCCCCAGTCCTTGACCATGCCGCTCTTGGTGATGACAGGCTTGATGTCGAGGGCCTGAACGCCACCTCGGGCAACTTGGTGATGGCCGATTATGCCCTTCATCTCGCCCAAGACCGCGCCGACATCGACATAAGCGGGCCCGAGTTCAATTTCGTGCGCTCCATTCGTGTTTTCGATGTCCGTCACGCATGGCAACGGGAATCCGGCCAGGACGGAGACTGCAACCGGAGCGCGACGGTCGTGCTCGGCTCCTACGGCACACAGGGCGACTTTTCGTGGAGCGCATCTTCACCCGCAGCGCTCCCTGCTGCCCATGTCGGTCTCGAGGGGTGGGGCGAGCATTGCCCGGGGATCTGGCACAGATCCGTCTTCGTGGAGTGGCGCGATTACAGCGGGACTTACGGCTTCGAGCAGGTCAATTACTGACGCTGCGCCGCTGCGAGGCAGGGCGGGCTCACGAACGAATTGACCCGGCACCACAGGCACCTGCGGTGGCACATGGTCTGAGCCCGTGAAGCCCGTTGTCGTCCATATCAGTCGCCGCGGCAGGGCAGTTGCGTGAGAGACGCGAAGTCGATCTCGGCCTTGTCGGCGTCGCAAAGATCCGGGCAAAGCTTCGAAACGCGCTGTGGCCCGTGCGCGTCCCAACGGACTGCAAGCGCGCCTGTGTTCCAGCGATAAACCCAACCGACAATGCTTTTCTGATCGGCTGCAATCAAATTGGCGATTGCAACGGCTTCGACCATATCTTCCTTCACTGGCTACCGACCTTCTAGAATTGGGCTGTGCGGATTGCAGCCCCGGCTTCCTTGGGCACGTGCTGCAGCGGCATGCTGGGTTTCCTGGAAATGGGTTGGGTGTTCGGCTTTGCGGCACCGGCACTCACGCCGAGAGGCGTCATATGCTTTGCGCGCGATGCACGGACCGGCTCAAATCCGATGGTCGGACTCCGTGGCGCCTTCAACGATCGCCAAAACCTCGAATGGGTCAAAGCCAATGGCGCGGGCGAGGACGACCAGTTCGACGACGTCGATCCGGCGCTGGCCGCTTTCGATACGCGCCACGAGGGATTGATGGCACTTGAGCTTTGCCGCCAGCTCTTCCTGACCGAGACCTGCCTTGATGCGGGCCTCGACAAGAGCCTTGCAGAGGGCAACCTGTCCCGTGCTTCTGATTGTTCTCGCCACGCGCCACATACCTTTTGTGACGTCGCTAGCGGAGGAAATCTGTTATCTAAAAAGTAGATAAGTGAGGGTGTTATCGGCGTCGGGTTTCCATGGGGTGCGAGTCTGATGCTCCCCTCGCAGCCCATCAATCCCCTACCAGTTCCAGAAACCGACCGTACTCCTCGCTGACCTCCCGCGCTTCCTCGAAAGCGCGGGCGCGCTCGCCATCGAGACATCGGAAGTAGCTCTGGATGTCCTGAATGTAGGTTTCGAAATCGGTGCGGATCAAATCCGCATAGTCACGGGCCGCTTCCGAATCGCTGGGCACGAAGGGACGGGGCGGCGCGAGGCAGGACGCCGCCACACCAGCTCCCGGGAGGCAGGCAAGGATGACCATAGCTTGCAAGCCGATTGGGCCTGTCAACCTTGGGTTTCTCAAACCTGTTATCTCCTTGAACGCGGAGGTGGACCGTGGCTACTGTTTGCGTGCCAAGCTACAGCAAGGGCATGATATTATATCTTGCCGCTGATAATATAGTATCGTAACTCTGGGCTTCAAGTGGGAATGCCTTGGGTTGCGCCATCGAAGAAAGCGTGAGCCGGGCCATGAGCTGGGACATCGAAGCACCAAATGTGGTTACGGAAGCGCGCTTCCGCGAGCTCGTGGAGCGCGGCTACAGCGCAGAAATCCTGTGCCAGGAGACGGCACATCAGAAAGGCCCCAGCTATTACGGGGTCTGGATCATGCGCGTTGTCTCCGACGAGGGTGTGGAAAAGCTTCTCGTCACGGCCCGCACCCGAACGACCTACAACGACATCAAGATCCGCGAGTTCAAGACGGTCTCCGGCGTGGTGTCCTTCTTCCTGGGCCTCGGCTTTGCGCATGTCGACCTGCCGCTCGTGGCAGGCACAAGCCGGAGCCACAAGCTCGCCCCACCAGACAAGACCACGTCCGACAAAGCCCCTGCCGACAAGGGCGCTGACAGCTAACCTCCTCTGCCTCTGGCTGCTGGCCACACCGGCCACGGCGCAGATGGTCCTGGTGATGGAGAGCGACGGCTCTCTCACTCCCTCCCGCTCACAAGACAGCTTCGCGCGCCATTACCAGGATGGAATTGCCGTTGGCCCGGGGAACCGGGGCTTGACGATCCTTGGGACGGCAGATGCTTCGGTAGATCCCGACACCGATCCTTCTGCAGGTGTTGAACGGCCCCGCGCTTTGCCAAGCCCCGAGGTGCTGGCGGCGATCGAAGCGACGGGGCTGCGCTATGCCAGCCATCCGGGGCTGCGCCGCGCCGCGCTCTCCGTGACCGACTGGCTCCTGCTCTACCGGGCCAATATCGAGGTCGAAAGCGCCTACCGGCAGGAGGCGATCTCGACCGCCGGTGCGATCGGTCTGGGGCAGCTCATGCCCGAGACGGCCGAAGAGCTCGGCGTCGACCCGACCGACCCCTTCGAGAACCTCGACGGCTCGGCCCGTTACCTCGCCTTGATGCTGCGGGAATTCGGCAACCCGCAGCTGGCGCTGGCCGCCTACAACGCCGGACCCGCCGCGGTGCACCGCTATGGCGGCATCCCCCCCTACCCGGAAACCCAGAACCACGTGGCCCGTGTCCTGGCCGTCGTGGCCCGATTGGAAGGATCAGATTCATGAGACGGAATTCGACGCTCCTGACCGTTACCCTTGCCCTCATCTTGGTTGCGGCAGGGCCTGCTCTCGCCCAGAGCATCGACCTCTCCCCGATCCAGAGCCTGTTGCAGGGCATCGTCGACGCGCTGACCGGCCCGCTTGGCGTTGTCATCGCGACGCTGGCCGTGCTCGGGGTCTTCCTCAGCTGGTTCTTCAACATCATCGACCTGCGCCAGGCGCTCTGGGTGCTGGTCGGCATCGCCGGCGTCGCAGCCGCTCCCACGATTGTCGCGGCGGTCTTTGCCGGTGGCTGAACGCTCGCCCCTCTTTCTAGGCCTCGTGCGGCCGCCGAAGCTTCTGGGCCTGCCAATCATGTATGCGATGGTCTGGCTCTTCGGCTCGGTGCTTCTCTTCGTCTGGGTCCAGCATATTGCGGTGCTGGGTGTGGCCGGCCTGCTCTATCCGGTGCTTTGGAAGGCCGCCGATTGGGACCCGCGCTTCATCGACGTGATGATGACGTCGCTGCAGGAGACACCGCCCACGCGCAACAGGTCCATTCATGGCGGGGACAGCTATGCCCCGTGATGACGCCCATGATGCAGCGCTCGATCCCCGCACGATGACGCCGGACTGGTACGCGCGCGAGACCCGCCTCGCGCATATGCTGCCCTATGTGAGCCTCGTCGACGACCAGACCGTGCGCACCCGGGTCAACGAGCTCTTCCGCTGCATCCGGCTCGAGGGGATCAACAGCTACACGACGGACGATGCCTATCTCGACAAGGTGACGGCGCTCTTTGCCCGCATCGTCGCGCAGCTTGGGCCGGAGTTCAGCTATTACGTCCACAAGGTCTCCAAGGCCATCACACCGGATCTCGACCCGATCCGTGAGGACAGCTTCGCGGGAGAAGTTGACCGGCGCTGGCGTGCGAAACTCGCGACCAGCGGGCTGCGCGACAAGACGCTGACGCTCACCGTCATTCACCGTCCTCCCCCGAAAAGCCTCCTGCCCTTCCTCAGCCGCAGCGCACCGGACCGCTTGAAGGAAGAAACCCGAAAGCGCCTGCAGCGCCTCGGCGAGGCGGTGAATGTCTTCCTCTCGGGCCTCACCGACCTCAAGCCGCGGCTTCTCTCTGCCGCATCGGGGGAGTTGGTGGGGTTTCTGGGGGCGCTCAACACCGGAACCGAGCTGCCGCTCTACCCGGCAAACACCTTTGGCTTTCTGTCCTTCAACGTCGCCAATACCCGCGTGACGTTTCACGGCGACCATTTCGAGCTTTCCGAGGGCGTCGTGGGCCACCGCTACGGCAAGAGTTTCACCATCGGAGAATATTCCGAGGGCACCTCCTGCACCATGTTCGACATGCTGAACCTGCCGATCGACATGATCGTCACGCAGTCCTTCACGCCGATCAATTCGAACCTCATGGCGGGCCGCATCAAGCGGCAAAAGAGGCAGATGCAGGCGAGCCAGGACGCGGCCCTCTCGCTCATGGAAGCCCTCGACATCGCCGCCGACGATCTCGAAGCCAAGCGCCAGAGCTTCGGCGAGCACCATATGGTCGTGACGCTCTTCTGCGACACGCTCGAAGAGCTGCAGACCCTCAGCGCCGAGATCGTGAACGCCGCCGCGACCGAAGGCGTGAAGATGATCGGCGAGCGGGTCGCGGCCAAGGCGCATTACCTGAGCCAGCATCCCGGGAACCAGCCCAAGCGCGTCCGCGCCAGCGCTGTGACCAATCGCAACTTTGCGGATTTTGCGGCCTTTCACCGGACGCAGCTTGGCAAACCAGCAGCGCTTACCCCCTGGGGCCGGGTCATCACCTATCTGCCCACGCCCGAGCAGAGCGCCTACCGGTTCTCCTATCACGAGCAGGGCTCGCCCGACAAAGAACCGACCAGCGGCCACACCCTGATCATGGGGCGCCCCGGGTCGGGCAAGTCGGTGCTGTCGGCCTTCCTGATGACCCAGGCGCGTCGCGCGGGCGCCCGGATCTTCGTCTTCGACTACCGCCTCGGCATGGAGATGGCCGTCCGCGCCAATGGCGGTCGCTACGCCTCCCTGAAAGCCGGCCAACCCACGGGCCTCAACCCGCTCTGGACTGAGACCGATGCGCGCGGCACGGCCTGGCTCTCGGATTGGCTCACAACGCTGCTCTACCGCGCCGACAAACCCCTGACCCCGGCGCAGACCAACCGCATCCAGGAGGTCGTGCGCCAAAACGCGCAGGCCACCAACCCCGCCTTGCGGAACTGGCGGGATTTCGCATCGCTGTTCGTCTCCACCGATGATGGCGGCGATCTGCACCAGCGCCTGCTCGAATGGACCGAGGACGGCCGCTATGGCTGGATCTTCGGGCAGAGCCTCGAAGACACCTTCTCGCTTAAAGGCGATGTGGTGGGCTTCGATCTGACCGGCATTCTCGACAGCGAGGCCGATAAGGAGCGGATGGCGGTTCTTTCCTATCTTTTCCGCCGGGTCGAGCGCGAGATCGAGGATCGCCGCCCCACCATCATCGTGATCGACGAGGCCTGGAAGGCGCTCGACAACGCATACTTCGCCGAGCGGCTCTCGAACTGGCTGGTGACCGCGCGCAAGCAGAACACCGTCGCGGTGATGATGACACAATACGCCAGCCAGCTCGAGCGCACCCGGACCGGCAAGACCATCGTCGAGGCCGTGCCGACGCAGATCCTGCTGCCCAACATCCGCGCCAGTGCCTCGGATTACGCCATGCTGAACCTCACGGAGAAGGAACTCGACGTCCTTCTCAACACGGGCAGCAACAGCCGCCTGGCGCTGATCCGCGACGATCAGGGCTCGATCGTCGTCGATGCCGATCTGAGTGCGCTTGGTCCCACGCTCACCATCCTCGGCGGCATGGAGAAAGGCGAGGCACTCGTCGGCGCCGATTACCGCGACCGCCCGGACTTCTGGAGGCTTTCATGATCCGTATTCTCTTGTCCCTTGCCGCCCTCGGCCTGCTCGCCTCCTGTGCGCAGTATCGCGCGCCGCAGGCCAACTGCTTTTCCTTTCTCGCCCAGACAAGTGCTGCGGGCGCGACAGCCCCGGATTGCACCTTCGTGCCGCTTGGGGCGCCGGAGGGCGCTATTGACGTCTAGGCTCCCCCACCTCCTCGCGTTTTGTCTGTTGCCGGGTCTCGTTGCCGCCCAAGGCGTGCCGACCGATGACAGCGGGCTGACCGCGCGCGACATCGTCCAGACGGGCGACCGCGAGGCCGATCTGGCCTTGCAGGCGGACAAGCTTGCCGTGCGCGAACTCATCGCCGAGATCGAACGGGAGCAGCTCGCCACCCTGCAACGCATCCTCGACGCCCAGACAAGCTTCGGAGGTCAGGGCTTGCCCGCCATGGTCTCGGGGCTGGAAGGCGGCAGCGGTGATCCCGACCGCTCCGTCGAGGCGGTCTATGGCACGGGCGAGATCGACCCCAACCCGGGCGGCGCGCAGATGTTCGGCGACGCCGCGGAGAACGTCGAAGAACTCATCATCCGCGTGGCCCAGGAGACCAGTGGCATTGCCGGTGTGACCCGCGCAGGCCTCTCCCCCGTCCAATGGCGCGCGCTCCTGCAAGCCCTGATCTGGCAGGAAAGCCGCTTCACCATCGATGCCCGCTCCCCCGTTGGCGCCTATGGTCTCACACAGATCATGCCGGGCACAGCCAGCGATCTCGGCATCAACCCGGAATACTTCTCGAGCCCCTATCTGCAGGTGCATGGCGGCGCGCGCTACCTCGCGGCCCAGCTCGACACCTTCGACGGCAACATCATCTTCGCGCTCGCCGCCTATAACGCCGGGCCCGGCCGGGTCTTCGAATATGGGGGCGTGCCTCCGTTCCGGGAGACCCAGCATTACGTCCAGGTCATCCCGGAGCGCTACAATCTCTATCTGAGCCGTATCGGCGGGATCGATGCGCTCGGCACGATCGATCCAGCCGATCTCGCCAATGCCAATCTCTCGCTCACGGGTCATGGGGCCGCTTTCTACGGCAGCAGTTCCTCTGACGCGATCCGCCAGGCCGCCCTGCGCATCGCCGACATCGTCGAGCAGATTTCTGAAACCGAGGATGTGCAGGAGAGCATAGCGCTCAACACCTATGCCCGCGCCGAGCTTGTGCGGCTCGTTGCCGCCCGCATCCGGCTTCAGGCCGCCCGCACCCGCGTGCTCTCCGCCGAAGAACTGGCCCAAGCCAGCGCCCGGATCGCGGAAAGCACCTTCATGGATTTTACGATCAGGGAGATTGAGTGATGAGACCTGTCCTCTGGAACACGGGCCTGGCCGCGGCGCTCGGGATTGCGCTGCAGATCGCACCCATGACCCCGGCCGCAGCGCAGGGCGTGCCCGTCGTCGACACCCAGAACATCGCGCAAAGCATCCAGCAGCTCCGGCAGATGATCGAAGACGAGATCTTGCAGAACGAGCAGCTGGTCCAGCTTCGCGAACAACTGGCCACCCTCACGCAACAACTCGCCGAATTGCAGCGCACCTACGAGGCGCTGACCCGTCTCGCCGAGCTTCCCGAAATCATCCGCACCGAAATGGAAGAGGAGCTGAACGGCCTCCTCGACCAGGAGTTCGGCGACATTCTCGCCACCATCGAGGCCATCAAGACCGGGGATTTCTCCGGCCTCTCGGGCTCTGGCGCCACCGAGATCGAAACCCAGATGGACCGGGTGCTGGCCGATCTCGGTTTCGACGAAGACACGCTCGCGGAAATGGCCCGCAGCGACAATGCGAGTGCCAACCGCGTGGCGACGCAAGCCACGACCGGCGCGCTCGTCTCGGCCGCCGCCCAGAACAGCTATGATGATGCAGGCCAGTCGCTCGAGCGGGTCGACCGTCTCGTCGGGCTCATCGACGACATGGACGAGCTCAAGGAAAGCATCGATCTCAACACCCGCGTAACGGCGGAGCTAGCCATTGCGCTGGTCGCCATGTGGCAGCTCGAAGCCATCCAGACCGTGGGCGACGGCACCGGCGGCGTGATCGACGCCGCCACCATCGCCGAAGAGCAGCGCTTCATGGATTTCACCCTGCCCGAGCTGCGGGCCGAGTGAGTGCGGGGTGTGAGGCGTGGCGAGTGAACAAGAAATCATCGAGGAAGAACTGGTCTATGGCGCGCTGCGCCGCGAACGGCTGTGGCAACGCCTTGGCCTGACCGGCCTTGTCTTCGGCATCATCGGCTGCCTAAGCGCCGCGGCTGTCGCGATCCTCGATGTCGATCCGCCGCCCGTCGTTGTTCCCTATGATCCGGCCACCGGCTTTGCGCTTCCCGAGGCCTCGGTGGGCGTGACCTCAGTGACCGCCAACCAGGCCATCATCGAGGCGGAGGTCTTTCGCTACGTGACCGACCGTGAGGTCTATAACCAGCTCGACAACGATCTGCGCATCCGCAGCGTCCTGCGCCGCTCGGACGGGGCCGCCGAAAGCGGGCTGCGCCAGCTTTGGAACAGCGCAAATGCGGACTATCCCCCAACCGTCTACGGGCCGAACGCCCGGCTCGACGTTGAGATCCTCAGCATCACCCAGATCGGCTTGAACCGCGCCACCGTGCGCCTGCGCAAGCGCCTGACCTCGATCAACGGCACCCAGACCGGGCTTTTCACCGCGACCCTCCTCTTCGAGTTCCGCCCCGAGACCCGCCGCTCCATCGACGAGGTCTGGACCAACCCGTTCGGGTTCACCGTGCTCGAATATTCCATCCGCTCCGACAGATTGGAGAATTAACCCGTGTTTCGTTTGTACCTGCCCCTCCTCTGTCTCACCCTTCTCCCGGGCCTCGCTTTCGCCGAAGCCATCCCACGCGGCGGCCCGCATGACAGCCGCGTGCGGCTGGCCACCTATCAGGAGGGTCAGGTCTATCGCATCAGCGTCTCGCTCACCCATGTCACCACCGTCGAGTTCGGCGAGGGCGAGAGCATCCGCTCGATCATCGCGGGCGACACCGAGGGCTTCGAGATCGATGGCGTGCCGGGCGGGCAGGCCTTCGCGATCAAGCCCGTCGCGCGCGGCGTCCACACCAACGTGACGGTCTACACGAACCGGCGCAGCTACTACTTCAACGTCGAGGAAGCCTCGAACCCCACCTTCTATGTGGTCCAGTTCCGCTATCCCGAGGATGAGGCGCGGCCGGCCCGCGTCATCGCGGCGCAAGCCCCCAATGACAATTACGGGGCCAGCGCCCAGACCGAGTTCACCCCGACCCGAGTCTGGGATGACGGCACCTTCACCTACTTCGCCTTCCCGCCGAACGCGCCTTTGCCCGCGATCTTCCGCTATGCCAATGGCCGTGAACGCACGGTCAACACGCAGGCCCCGGAGGACGGGGTGATCCGTGTCTCCGGCGTCAGCCGCCAATGGGTCCTGCGTCTCGGCGAAGAGCTGGTCTGCATCGAGGCGATCCCGCCCGCGGAGGCCTCATGAGCGATTCTGAGAACCCCGAGCTGGAACGACGCCTCGCGGCCCTCGAGAAAGGCAGTGCCCGCGGGCCCAGGGCAGCGCCGCGCCGGTCGCCCCTTCTTGCACTGGTCGTGGTCGGCATCATCGGCGCGGGCGGCGCGCTCCTCTATGTGCTCTCGCAGCCCGAGGAAGAGGTGGCCCTGCCGACGGCCACGCCGGATGTCTTCCAGAGCGAGGGGGATGGCTTTGGTGCCATCGAGACCTTGCCCCCGCCCGAGCCCGAGGTCGTCTTCGTCGCACCGGACCCTGTCGAGCCCAATGCCGAGCTTCTGGCGCAGATCAGCGCATTGCAGGCCCAGATCGAGGAGTTGCGCAACGCCCCCGAAGCGATTGTCGAGGACAACACCGCCGCGGCCGAAGCCATTGACGCGCTGACCGCTCAGATCGCGGCGCTGCAAGCCGCCTCGGAAGCCGCACAGGAGCGGTTCCAGGCCGAGTTGACCGCCCGGGATCGCACCCTCGAACAGCTCCGCATGGATCTGGAACTGGCCCAGCTTGAGGCCAACCGCCCCCAACCTGCGCCATCAGGCCCCACGGAAGACGAGCTGCGCGCACGCGAAGAGGAGCGGTTGCGCCGCGAGGAAGAAGCCCGGCGGCTGGCCGAGCTCGAACGGCGCGCCGCAGAAGAACGCGCCTTTCAAGAGCGGCGGATCGCCTCGCCCACCATCGCCTTCGGCGGCCCATCCGGCGCCGCCGAGACAGAACTTGCAGAGCGCAGCTTCGGCGAGGTGACGGATTTCGTGCTGAACGGCGCGCTGCCCTCGACCGTGACGCAGGCTGAGGTGATCGCCAATCCCTCCAGCACCATCATCCAGGGCACCATGATCCAGGCCGTCATGGAGACCGCCCTCGACAGCTCGCTGCCCGGCCAGACCCGGGCGGTCGTTTCCGAGGATGTCTACAGCGTCGATGGCACGCGCCTCCTGATCCCGCGCGGCGCGCGTCTGATCGGGCGCTATCGCTCGGGCGTCGATATCGCGCAGCGCCGCGTCACCATCGCCTGGGACCGGATCATCCTGCCCGACAACCAGACCGTCCAGATCAGCTCCTTCGGGGGCGATGAACTCGGCCGTTCGGGTGTCACCGGCTTCGTTGACACGCGCTTTGCCGAGCGTTTCGGGTCGGCCGCCCTGATCTCGCTGATTTCCGCGGCACCAAGTGCCGCCGCCTCCGAGGTCCCGAACGAGACGGCCGCCAACGCGCTCGAGGATGTGGGCGATGATCTGGCCGATGCCACGGACAGCGTACTTGGCGATTACCTCTCAATCGGCCCCGTCATCTATGTCGACCAGGGCGCCCGCGTCACCGTCATGGTCGACCGCGATCTGGAGATCTTCTGACCCCATGTCGCTCAGCTATCTCGAGACATCGCTCGACCGGATCGACGCCGCCGCCCGCGACGACGTCATCGAGATCTGCATCAACCCCGACGGAAATTGCTGGGGCGAATTCCAGGGCGACCATTTCATGCGCGCGCTCGACCAGAGGCTCACGGCCGTTCAGGTCCGGGATCTCGGCAACCAGATCGCCTCCTCCGCCAACACGACGATGAGCAAGGATCGCCCCATTGTCTCGGTCTCGATCACCTACAAGGGCCGCCCGATCCGCGCACAGGTCATCACCCCGCCCGCCGTGCTTTCGGCCATGTCGATCAGCTTGCGGTTCTTCTCGAGCCTGCCGCTCGAGGGCATTGCGCTCGATTTTCTCTACGGCAAGGAGCGCAAGCTTGAGGACCTGCGCCTGGAAAAGAAGCGCGCCTTGCGCGCCGTCGTGGCCGCGGGCGTGATCGATGATGCGCTGGCCTTCTGCGTCGAGAACAAGCTCAACATGATCGTCTCGGGCGGCACCTCCACCGGCAAGACCGTGGCTGCGCGCAAGATCCTCGCCCATGTGCCAGCCGAAGAACGGATCGTCACCATCGAGGAAGCCGCCGAGCTGCTGCCGACCCAGCCCAATGCCGTGACCCTCATCGCCAACCGTGACGCTGAATTCCAATCCGCCGATGTGCTCCTCACCGCGACGCTGCGCATGCGGCCTGACCGGATCATCCTCGGCGAGGTGCGCGGCAAGGAGGCCATGACCTTCCTCGAGGCGATCAACACCGGCCATGGCGGCTCGATGACCACGCTGCACGCTGAAACCCCGCAGCTTGCCGTGCAGCGGCTCGCGATCGCCGCGCTGAAGACGGAGATCCCGATGACCTATGCCGACATGATCCAGTACATCGAGAACTCCATCGACGTGATCATCCAGGCCGGGCGTCACGACGGCAGACGCGGCATCACCGAATTCTACCTGCCCGGCGCGGATCAGAGAGGACGGCCAGATGAAGACCTTTGAATACGACATCCTGTGCTTTCCCATGACCCGAAAGACGAGCCTCGCTGAGATGCGAACCTGCCTGAACCAGAAGGGCGCGGAGGGCTGGGAGGTGGTGTCGGTCAGCACCTCGGAATTCGCCAATGTCGGGCATACGGTCTTCCTGAAGCGCGAAACCGCGCCCCTCGGAGCCGCAGCATGATGCGGACGCGACGCCGCTTTCCGCTGAGTGCGCTGGCCGTGGCCCTGGGCCTGACGACCACCTCCGCCCTCGCCGAGCGCAACCTTGTGCCGACCCTCGAGCGCAGCTTTGACGTCTGTCCAGAGAGGCCTGCCGAGCCCGTCTGGATGCAGGAGATCCCGCTCCGCCAAGTCTACCATCGCGTTCTGGTCCAGGACATCTACCGCGCCCAGAACCTCGAGCGGGTCGTCGAGACCGGCAGCTGCGACTGCGACACCCGGTTCCCCTCCTGGGACGCGGCCGAGGGCGTGTTTCGGGAGCGATATGCCACTGACGAGCGATGGGAGATGCTGCAGGCCTCAGAGGGCTACAACCGCCGCGCCAATGCGGCCCGCCCGGCAGCCGAGGCCATCTGCGAAGCCGCGGGTAACTGGTAAGGCGGCCCCCCGATGAGCATCGTCACTTACTTCGTCGAGACCTCCCAAACCTACCTCGACAGCGCGGCCGAGACGCAGTTCGGATCCGTGGCGGCAACGGTTGGCACGCTCCTCGTGGTCGCGACAACGCTCGTGGTCCTCCTCGTCTTCATCAACATGATTTTCCAGTACCGGGCCATGGATGGCCGCACGGCCTTCTGGCTTGCGGTCAAGATCGGGCTCATTGGGATATTCGCGACCAACTGGGTGCAGTTCAACGCCTTCTCCTCTGCCATTCTCTCCGGGATCGACAGCATCGCGGGCGCGCTTGTGGCCTCCGTCGGTGGCGGCAGTCCGGGCCCCTCAGGCACCTTCGCCGAAGAATTCGACCGGCTGATTGCGGAGCTGGGCGCCTATCTGAATGCCGCCGGGTCCGAGCTGAACTGGATGGCGGGTGCCATGCTCGACATTGTCGGGGTGCTTCTGCTCTCCATCCTCGGGGGGCTGGCCGCCTTCATCCTGGTGGCATCCCGCCTGATGATCGCGCTCCTGATCGGGATCGCCCCGGTAATGATCTTCCTGACGCTGTTCGAGGTGACCAAGGATTACTTCGCGCGCTGGCTCTCCGCGCTCATCTCCTTCGCGATCTATCCGATCGTGATCGCGGGGGTATTCGCGACCATCACCGGTGTGTCCTCGGCGCTCATCACCGAATTGGGCGACCCGGAAGGGGCCTCCAACATCGGGGCCCTCCTGCCCTTCTTCATGATGGTGCTGATGGCGAAAGGCTTCATCATCGCGACGCCCTTCATCGTCCGGGCGATCTCCGGGAACATCATGATGCCCGCTCTTTCCGGGGGTCTCGGCGGCACCTACAGCTTCGCCCGCGCCGCCCTAGGCAGCCAGCAGGCCTACAACCGCTACCAGGTCGGCGGCGCGAGCGGTGCGGAGTACGCAGCCCTCAGGGCACGGCAGTTCTTAGGGGTCCAGCAGATGCCCACACGGCAAGGTATGGGGCAGTCGGGTTCCGCTGACGGCGCAAGGTCTGGAGACACGGGGTCGAAGATGTTGGCGCAGCTGGAGAGACTGGCGCGACTTGGGCGGCGGTGAAGGCACTTAGCCGTCAGTCACCAGGCCCGGCGTTGCTGCAGCGCAGCTTGCTAAAACCGGTGACCTTAGGTCCGTTGCCCGCTCTAGTTTTTGGCTGGGTCCGCACCTCATTCGCCAGACATTTGCGCCTCAAGTCAAGTCATCGAGAATGTTCTAACGCCGGCCTTTTCCAGCAAACCGTACAGCGTCGCAATCTTGCTTCGTGCGCCTCTGCGAGCGCAGTAGGTAAAGACAACCCGTTGCTTCGAGCGAGTGAAAGCGACGAAGAAACCAGCCGTGGCCTCGATCTGGTCGTTGGCAAAACTCCACCATGCGCCATCGTCAAGACCAACGAAAATGACGCTGTGGTATTCCAGCCCTTTGCTCTTATGGATCGTCATGAGTGGTACTGCGTGAACGCCCTCATAGGCGTCTAGCGCCGTTGACCAGTCGCCTCCGCTGACTGACCACGCGGATAAATGCACGGCAGCGGCATCCAACACTTTCTCCAGCCAGCCTCCCTGACCATAAGCGGGGTGAACTGCAATCAGCCGGTCTTTACCCACGAATGCTATAATGTCGTCAATAATCATTCGCGCCGCCGCCTTCGACTTCGGCGGAGTAGGATGTGTTTTGCAAAGCTTGAGCGTGTAGGTGTCAAGCTCATGGGCGAGTCTGGACCGCGCGGCCTCGTCATCGGGCGTAATGCCGTGCAGAGTCGCAAGCGCCTCTTGGCATTCCGTCCAATACCTACCAGCGCGCTTAGTCATGGCGAGGCGCAAGATAACGACCGCCAGTTCAGACACTTCTTCCGCCAGCAACTCTTGCAGCATGACCGCCCCAACGGCTCCGGCCTCGTTTCGCAGCGGAATACCAGCGGCATTGAAGGCCGGCTCAAGAACGGCCGCATAGTCGGCAGCCTTTTGTCTAACCAGCAAAACGAAATCACGCGGGCCGAGGTCGTGTGTCTTCATCTCGGAGGCAACGAACGCAGCCAAGCGAGCCGCCTCGACCTCCGGTGTAGAGAAATCCCAGATCGCGCAACTATCTCCGGCAATCGTAATCGCGGTCTTTGAGATTGGCTCTACTGCGCGAGCGTCCAGGGCTTGTGCAAGGATATGCTGAATGCGCACCAGCTCTGGCGAAGAGCGATAGTTGTTATAGAGCGGTGTCCGCTTGCCAGCGAAATCGGCATCGAAGGCGGCGAACGGATCGTCCATCGCCATCGCCCAGCGCATGATCTGCTGCTTGTTGTCGCCGACGGCAGTAATGGTCGTATCCGTGCCGAAGAAGATCGTGCGAACCAGATCATATTGAATCTGTGTCGTATCCTGAAACTCATCCATAAACAGATGCGAGTAGGTCAGACGAAGCGCGTCGCGCGCCATCGGATTGACGCGCAACAGCAGTTCAGCGAGCCGGCCGATCATGGGGAATGACAGGACGCTTTTCTTCCTTTCATGGAGTGACGTTTGCCAAAATCGATCCGCCGCCCACTTGCCGACCGTCGGGTTTGGCCAACCGTCCAACGGTAGCGGTGATCCGACCAGATGACGCCGCTCAAATGTTTTCACTGCAATACCTTGGAGGTCAGCATAGGTGCCCACTGATGCTGGGGGTGTGCCGACCTGCTGATACAGGAAATCTCGGTAATCCCGATCGTTGGGAAAGATGATTTCGTAGTCGGGGTGTGGACGCCAGCGATCAGGAAGCGCCTGTCCAAAACGGTCGATCAATCCTTTGGCAAACGCGTCGAAAGTTATTGAGTCGAAGCGTCCGGCATGATTGCGGTGACAGCGTTGCCGGACACGCGCCGCTAGGTTAGTGGCAGCGTCTCGCTTGAAACTGATCGCGAGTATGCGCCTAGGCGCGGGTGCGATTCCCGTCTGAAGGAGATAGGCAGCTCGCTGCGCCAACAATTCCGTCTTGCCTGCGCCCGGGCCGGCTATGACAGACCGGTTGTCCGTCGAGCGGACGACCTTGAGCGCATTCGCTTCGAGTGCGTCCACCCCCACGGGCTTCCAATCATCTGGCCGAACCCGTAGCGAGAGCACCGCCATGGCTAGTCCCGCCGCAATGATTTTGCGACGTGCCTGAGGACCTCGGCCAATACGGTCGGCATTTTCTCCACCAGGTCCTTTTTCGTGATGTGCGTCAGGGCCGCGAGGTGCGTCGCCGGCTTGCTGTTGGTGAGGAAGTGATAGCGATAGGCTGGCAGCAGTGCCGGATAGTCCTTAAACGGCCCCGTGTAGAGCGTAGTTCCTGGCCCCGCCGTCCCGAGCACGACCTCTGCCGCCTTATCGGCAGCCACTTTAGGCCCTCCGCCCTTGGGAATGGTCGACTTGTATGCGTCGGGGAATGCTCCGAGCATGGCGAGATCGAGATCAAGCGGTGCCGAGAAATAAACGCCATGCTGCTTGAGACTATTGACCCACGCCACGAGGTTCTTGCGGTCCTCCGCGTCTTGCCAAGTATGCATCTGGGCGAAGTCGGCATCAGGGAGAACGCCTTTGTCGATTTTCAGGAGTTCGGCCTTTGGCGCGCCAAACTCGATGAGCTTTTCGATTGCCGTCTTGACCCGCCCAAAGCCGCCGCCTTCGCGACCCAAATCGAGATCCAAGAGCGTTGCGTGCGGAATACCAAGCTGTTTCAAAAGACGCCAGAAATGTTGAACATGCCGACCGCCCAAGGGGACGATCGCGACGAAGGCGGGGTCGATCAGGAGATCGAGCGCTTCGGCAAGGCGAGGCAAAACGATCCGCTCTGAATCACCTTCGACCAGGAGGACGAACCGCGCGAAGTAGAGTTCGGGATAGGCCAGCATCGCGCCACGGACGAATTTGGCAGTCTCATCGATACCTGCCGGCATCTTGATCTTCTTGACCGTCGAAACACGCGTCTTCGAGTCACAGCGGCAGTAGCGAACCTCACGCGGATCGACGCGGCTTAGAACCGCCGGCGAATGACTTGTGACGATGGCCTGTGCGCCACCTGCGTCGGTCAATGAGCGAACTTGGCGAATGATCCGGGCGAGGAAATAGGGCGACAGGTGGTTTTCCGGCTCTTCCAGCGCAAAGAGCGTAAGCGCAGGAATACGTAGCGTGTCGTCGCGGAAGCCCTCGACCGTTCCGGAGACCACCTCGCGCTCCAGATCGAACACTGCTGCGGCCAGCGCAAAATAGAAGAGCGATTGCTGCCCGTCGCTGAGGGCATCTAGGCCGCGTTCCTGGCCATCCGGTCCCTGCTCGAAGATCACGGCAATCTTGCTGACCACGTCTTCGAAGCGGCGGCTGACCAGGCTGAGCCGCGGTTTCGTATCGACAACATCATCATGGAGGCCGGACCAGCGCTTTTGCAGGGCTCTGCCGATAGCAGCGATTGCTGGCTCGTCCTCGAAGGCTCCCGCCAGATTCTCGGAAGCCTCCTCGACCGTCTCTGTGGTTTCGGATGACCATTCGATAGCCCGAAGCAAACGGGCAGCGAGTGCGCCTGTGGTCGCCTTGATCTGGGCAGCCGCATCCCGGCTGGCGGGCGTATAATAGAGTTGAACCAAACCACGATCCGCTGCCGAGACTGGGTGGCATTTGTCCTCGTCCGGATCGTCGTCGAGCGTATCGACCCAGAATAAGTCTTGGGAAACCTCGCCTTCGACCGTGCCGTCATCTTCCCATCGCGCTTCGAGACGCAGGCGGCAGACCGGAGCATCACCTGCTCTCGCAATCTGCATGTGTCGAAACGACGGTGCTATCGTTTCTGGCGTTGCTGTTCCGTCAGCCAGCTCGGGCAAACCGATCAGCACGTCAATGAACAGATCCTTCGGTTCACGGCCTTCGGGATCGTCATCTGCCCCAAGATGGAAATCAGATCGCTGAACGGTGCGCTGCGCACGGGACACGCCGAACAGCTTCGCCAAGGCATGAAGCAGCGCCGTCTTGCCTGCTGCGTTCGGACCAACGACAGCCGTGATCTCGGATGCGATCGGCACGGTTATGGGGTCGGGACCGAAACAGCGGAAGCCGGACAGGGTTACGGATTCGATACGCACAGGCTTCCTTCCATCAGGCTGCAGTAGGGTTCGGGTCGGTTCCTTCGCTCAAGATGGCGAGATATCGCCGGATGACCAATGCGCCCGGGGCGGAATTTAGGAGACAGCGCTTGCTATCCAAGCCAACGGTACGAGCTTTTCACCACCGCGCCATTCGTCGACCAAGTGAATGTTATCAATCCCATTCCAGACGTCCTGGGCGGCATGGTCAAGCAAAACCACTTGGAGTCGACCCTTTGCAAGAACCGTCTCCGCGCTGACCGCCGCGAAGACCTTTCTAACTGCTTCGATGTCTTCATCGCGCCACTCGCCCGCGTCAACATCCTCCGAATGAACTCCCTTCGGGAAGTAAACTTGGCTTGGCTGGTCGTAGATCAAGAACCCAGGCACCGGGTGTGCTGGCGTTCTCAGAAAGAACCTCTGAAGAGCAAGGGAAACGGAAACGTGGTAGGCGAGCCAGTTGGCGCCACTACCGATTTCCCAAAGGTAATCATCGCGTGTTCCGTGAACAATCTTAATGGTAAGATCGGGCACCACAATCTTGATAGGCGCGTCGGGCCACTCGGCGTCTAGCTTCGGGATGATCTGACCGGCAATGTTTTCGATCGTCGCGAGTGACGACTGCATTACTTGGCGAATTAGCTGCTCTGAGACTATTGCCCTTAACGGTGTAATCCGGCCCTTCAGGGCGTCTATTTCCCCTCTGAGCTCCGAGTCTTCGCCTGACTTCTCGTACAACTTTAGTGCCTGCTCGAGCCGACCGAGATAGCGCTCAACTTGGTCGGCGCGGTAGATTTCCGCTCTGGCCGCCTCGGAACGGCGCTCCAAATCAGCAATCTGGGCTCGTAAGGCACCAAGCCGCGCCAAGCTTTCTTCTGCTTGGGCGCGCAGTCTGTGCTGCTCTTTATCCATCTTGTCGCTGACCGTCGTTCGGGAGCGGATCTCGAGTTCAAGCCCGTCGAGTGCCTCGCAGAGCTTGTCCAAGTGATCCTTGCCTTCCGGCGCGATCGCTTCCAATGGAGCGCGACCTTCCTGACCCAGCTGCCTCAGCCAGTCCGAGATCGCTAACCTGTCGCGTTGGATATGCAGGGCGGACCCATAGCTCTTGCTGCTTTCGAGCAGTCGATTGATTTCCATCAGCCGCTGTCGGAGCCGAGACAGCGTCGCTGACTCGGCGCCCTCGAGTGACCGCAGCTCTTCAAGTTCTGTTATCGTCGCCTCGATCGTCGTCATGGTTGGGCGCGCAGCCCGGTAGTTGCTTTGCGAAAGCGTTCGAAGCGCGCCCAACATCTCCATCCACTCCGAGGGTGAAGGTGTGTCGATTTGGATAAGCCCAAATTCCCGGCCTTGTTGAAGCCAGACTTGAGCCTCGCTCATCCAAACTCGAACCGCGGAGTTCACATCGCTGAGCGCAGCCTCTCTCTGCCGGAGAAGGCGCTCCAGCCGCTCCAATTCCCATCTTGCCGCCAGCGTCTCCTGAGTTACAGCATTGAGAATATAAGGAAAAATTGCCTTTAGCTTTTCCCTGTGCTCTGTAGTGTCAGCCTTAAAGAACAGGACGTCGGGGTTCGCGATGATGTTCTGCGGCTGGAAGGTGAACGCCATAAGATCGCGGAAACTTGTCCGATCACCTGCATAGCCCTCGGAGTTCGGTTCCATGCCTAAATTTGACAGACCGGATAGCCGGTTCAAAAGCGCGCGAATCTGATCCGTATTTGAGTTCTTGGCCTCGATACGGTGCGGAATAACGATGCTCTCGCCTTCTGCGAAGTACATATCGCCGGTCTGCTTCTGGTCGCCCGGCTCTCGGCGAGCAAGCAGCTTCTCACCTTCAACTGTGCTAATAACGACACCGAACCACTCACAGCTCTCGCGTATTGTACCTACCGGGATAGCACATTTATTTGAGCACAGGCAGTAGTCTATGATTGGAATGACTGCTGATTTGCCTGTCTTTGAGGCACCGCTGATTACATTGACCTTTCCAGGTGCAAACTCAATCACCCGGGGATCAAAGTTACCCCGCGGCCAGAGAACAAGTTTGAGAATTTGAAACTGCATTACGCGACCACCTTCAAAGCATGGAAAACTTCAGAAGTCTTCAAAGCCGAAAACCAAATGCCAAGCCTTTCTGCTCCTTTCGCTTGTGCCTTGACTCGCTCACTTAGCGGGGGATCGGCAACTGGGATTGCCCGCATTCTTGCAGTCTCGTATTCAATTGCCAATATCCCGGCGCGTTCTCCAAACGCCAGTGAGTTGAGGCTAAGTCTCTTGAGTGCAACACACCGCTCATGGACCGCAAATAATTCCTCGCGCCTCTCTGATAGCTTTTCGCAAAACTTTCCGAGGCCTGAACGCGCTTGTGTTCCAACGATTATGTCGAGAGTTGGTCGATGAAGGCAGAGCGGGAGTACTAGGAATGCAAGGAGCAAGTCGGGAGGCTCAGCTGTGATGTGCGCCTGGAATGATCGTCCGTACTTCCAGATGAGCATCGCCCCGAGGGACGGATTTTGTACCCGCTCAATTTCGCTAAGGTAATAATTGCCACGTTCCAGCGTCATGTGGCTTCGCTATCCAGCAATTTGTCGAAGTCTGGGTGCCAGCCGATTTCGCGCCGATCAGAAAGAGCGTTGAGACTTCCCGACATGAAGTGCTCCGGTACGACTCTTGCTTCCAGCGCTATCGACGAAGACTGGCAGCATCTTGAGTACAACAGGCGTCCCTGCTCCTTCTCGCTGAGGCTCTTGTTTACCAGCCCGACTTCGGTCTTCAGGTTCTGGTGGCGCCTGAGAAGAGCACTGTCGTACTCATTCATGCTACCCTCGAAAACTAGCCCCTCCTCAGCCCAACGAGTGCGATCCCCTGTGGTACGAAGAAAATCACTGGCGGCCCGTGTTTTCTCATCGATGTTCGCATCTACGAGATCAAGCTGTCTGATAAAGCAGGGCGATTCCGAGATCGTTGACTCGATAACCTCATCTGTGGGTGCGTCAGCCAGCGAATGCAGAAAACGCTCAGAGTCATGCGCAGAAATAAACGCGCGAAACCGTTTCCTGAACGCTGAAGCACTGATCACAGGAGGCGCGCCGCTTCTCATTGCCTCGTCGATTAACTTCAGAGCATCTCCAATACCGTAGCGAACTGCCGCCTCCTGCATTTCCTTGCGCACTAGAGCGTCTAGATGCGCGAGTATTGGTGAAATGGGATCACTATCACTATTGACGAGAACGAAGTTACGTATGAGAAGCCGCCGCAAAACTGGGTCTGCACCAAGTACCTTAAGAAGGTACGGTTCGCACTCCGGTGCCGATGAGAGCTTGCCTCTCTTCTTTACGATGTCCGCAATCGCCGCATCTATTTCATTGTCGGTTTTGAGGTCACTTAGCCTCCCGGAAAATCCATGGTTCTTCTGAGGAACGACATACAGCTGGAGGCTCGTGCTCTCAGGACTGATGAATCCAGATTTCGAATTATCTATCCAGTTTGCTATCGTTTTCCAGAAGTCTACCGACCAGTTGGAGGTAGGGTTACCGGTCAGGGCGCTCTTACACTGCTCCGCGAGCAAAACTTTGTCGCCAGCGTGTACCGAAATGTCGTCGGCGTATTCAAGGCCGACATAGGAGTCACTGGGACAAGTCAGCAAATGGAAGAAAAGCCGCACCGGCTGCAGGGCGTATCCGAGATACTGTCCTGCAGCGCTTCCTTTGGCCTTCTTCAAAGTTGCCAGGTCGCTCAAAGCTAGGTCGCTCGCTCCAAAGTGTTCAAGATCATGGTGGATCAAATGCCAGTGTTACATAAACGCGAAGGGCGTGTGAACCGTCTCGTCAAAGTCTCCGCCGTTGGTTTTCGTTGCCGCGGACATCGGCTTTCCGCCCTCAAGCCTGGCAGGCCGCCACCCCGCCGACCGACCACTTTCTTGGTTTGACTATGACGGCCATGCCGCGCCGCGGTATGTCTGCAAACCGCCCATTGCGACTCTCTAACCATGCCTGCCACCCTATCGAGCACCCAGCTTATCGCCATCCCCCTCCCGCAACATCGCTTCCATCTCGTCCAAGCCATCGACAGCGGAGCGCATCTGCGCTTCATCAGCGTCGGTCACAGCCTCAGCATCCGCGACCGCGCCCCCAAAATCCATCTCCATCTGGCGCTGTTCCTGGGCGATGACGGCTTGAACGACGGGCGCGGTCTTCTTCTTGGCGAGGTGGGTTTGCCCTGACGGTCGCTCACCAGCAGGTTGACGTGCCCTCTCCACATCCGCTTCTTCGCCGCGGGACCCATTCGACGGCGGTGTCATCGGCATGGCTCGAACGCTCAGCGGCAAGTTCCCCTGCTGCCCCCCGCCCCCGGGCTTCGGAAACGGCAACTCCCCCGTCTGCGCCGCGTGGATCGCCTTGAAGAGCCGGTCGTCGAAATACTGGATCCGCTTCGCCCGGACAGGCATCTGCGCATCGATCACCATGACGATCTCGTCCAGCGGCAGACGGCGCGCTTCATCTTCGGGCAGTAGCGAGCTTTCTTCGGTCCGGGTGGACTGGCTGCGGCCCTCGAAGGGGTTCTTGCCGATGGACTGAGAGCGAGTGACCACGGTCTTCGTGGTCTTGCCGACCGCCTTGCTCAACTCCTCGACCGTCTTCTCATCCGATGGCGTCAGGTAGAGCTTCACGCCCGCGTTGCCCTGCAGGGCGCGGCGGGTGTTCTCGCCGTAGATTTCATCGAGGGCAGGGATGGTCTGGGTGACGATGGCGAGGTGGCCGCGGTAGGTGCGCAAGGTTTCGATGCTCTCAACCACGATAGGCATTTTTCCGAGGCGGTTGAACTCGTCGAGCATGATCATCACGGGCCAGGGCTCGTCGGGCCCGGGATCCTTCTCCTGCATGGCCGACAGCAGATCGGAGAAGAAGAGCCGGATCAGCGGCGCAAGAGGTTTCACCATCAGCGGCTGGACCACGAGATAGACGGAAAAGGGCTTCTTGCGGCTCGTCCGGAAATCAAAGTCCGACACCGCCGTCGCCTCATCGATGGCCGGGTTCTGCCATTGATCGAGCCCCGAGGTCATCAGAAGCGAGACGTAAGACGTCAGCGTGTCGTTGTTGGTTGAGGCTAGCCGGGTGAAGATCAGCTTGGCGGCCCTGTTGTCGACCTCGTGACCCCGCGCGAAATATTCCTTCTGCTTGTTCCCGCCCGAGGCGGCGATGCGATAGATCTCGCCTAGGGTCGGGCGCTTGCGCTGGAAGGCCAGAAGCCCCGCCGCCACGAAGAGATCGATCCCGCCTTTGAGGAGGCCCTGCACCCGGTCGTTGTCGCTTTGCAGGAAGAGCGTCGCGAGGAGCTGCAATTCCATCTGCTGGCGCGCGGCGTCCTTCAGTTGATAGATGCGCAGGAGCGGGTTGTAGCGATGCGTCCGCATGCCCTCCCAATCGGTGGGAGCAAAACGATAGACCTTGTCGCCCTGAGCAGCGCGGTGCCGCGCCGTGGCCTCGAAACACTCCCCCTTCACATCGAGCGTCACGACGGAGCCCTGCCAGGTCAGCAGGTTCGGGATGACGAACCCCGAGGTCTTGCCGCGGCCCGTGGGTGCAACGATCAGCGCATGGGGGAAGACCTTCGAGCAGATGTAATTGGCGCGTGAGCCCGGCGGTCCAAGCTTGCCGAGGATGAACCCGGTGCCCGGTGCCCCGAAAAATCCGTTCGCCTTCATCTCGCGGGCAGACTGCCAATGGGTCTGGCCAAAGCGCGTGAGCGCCGATCCCGAAAGGGCAAGACTCAGCATCAGGCCTGCGGCCGCAAAGCCGCCGATGATGAGGTGAATGAGCTGGGCATCCTCGGGGCGCTGATCCAGCAATGAGGCATAGTTCTGCGCGATATAGGCAAAGTCGATCTCGGCCCCGAAGCCGAAGTTCTGATAGGTCAGCACGGCCGAGGCGATGGCATAGCCCATGGCCGCCGTCACCAGCGTCACCAGAAACGCACCCGTGGCGATCCGTGCCTTGCCCATCGCGGCGCTCAATGGACCTGGCCCCGCTCGGTCTCGCCGTCCACGTCCGTTGCGCGGTGCCGTTCGTATTCGGTGTCGGCCAGATCATCGACCACCTGGCGCAGGGCCTCAGTATTGGCCGTCGCGGCATCGGACTGCAGATAGACCTTGGCGACATAGAGCCGGTCCAGCCGGTCCTCGAGAACCTTGTCGAGCGCATCCGCATCGCCGGATGTGAGACGGCTCAGTTCGCGGTCATTCAGAACCCGCGCGATCTCCGTCCGGAAAGCCTGCCGATCCGCTTCGGTCTCGAAGGGGGCGGACAATTCCCCGGCCCGCTCATGCTCCAGCACGCTTCGGATATTCTGCGGAATGTCGACTTTCGGGGCAGTGTTCGCATCGGCGTTATTTGGGCCGATGTCGCGGGTTGAGGATGCAGCGGTGGCGAGGCTGTCTCGCGCGTCATTGGCCAACCGGACGGTGTTGATCGCCCGCGTGTCATGCGCCTCGACGACAGAGGCGTAGGTGGCCCCAAGCCCTCGGGCAAGGTGATCAGGCATATCCGGATAGCGGCTGCGGAATTCCTCCGCCACGGCATCCGCGATCTGGGTTCGGGAGCCGCGCGTCGCCATGATCGCGTCCACGTCCTTCGTGATGGCCGCGGCGCGCAGGTCATCCGTGATCTCCTCCCGGTAAGGCTGCGTCCGGTCGATCACATCCCCGGGCTTTGCCAGCAATTCCGGACGCCGCGCGAGATACTCCCGCTGCTCAAGCTCGATCCGACGTTCCGCCCGATTGGTGACCTCCCAGTCCCGCGCCTCGACCTGTTCGTAACTCAGACCCTCGGACCGCATGTCGGCCAGGATCGTCGCCTCCATGCTGCGGACCGCCTCGGCATGATAGTGAAACCTTTCCATGGTGGTTTCGTCTTCCATGATACCGTCCTTCACGAGCACGCCTTCGCGTTCCAACAGGGTCCCGAGCTTCACATGCGCATCGTTCAGGATGTCCCGTGCGGTCTCGAGATCGGCGCGGCGCTCGAGGTTGAGATCCCGCGCCTCGGCCACCTTGGAGAGATCCGCGGCGATCCATTGATGCTCCAGCGCCGCGTTCGGGGCGCCCGCCTGGATACGCGCCACGACCTCGGAGGTGCTGATCCCGGTCCCGCGCAGGGCAGTGTCGATCTGCGATCGCACGCGCGGCTCGGCCAGCCGATCCAGCTCTCCCTTCCGGATGTTGACCTCCGAATAGACCCCGCCGTCCGAGGGCGGCTCGATCAGCGAATTCGAGCGCAGCCCGAGCGGTTGCATGTGCTGGACCTGCCTCTGGATCGCGTTGAGGCTCTTCTCGAAGGCGGGCCGGTCCGCATCGGGTTTCTCGGCGATCATGCGCTGAACCCGCCCGAGCTTCTCGGCATAGAGGCTTCTCAGGTCCTCGAACGACTGCTCTTCAGCCATGTAGATATCTCCCGCTCGCTCCACCTGCCCGCCCCGGGCCAGGACCTCGCCCGCCCGGAAGAGCGCATCGGCGATGTCCTCGCGGGCTTCCCGGGAGGCCTCCACCGCAAGCGCATGGTAGATGGTTCTGGTATTGGCGATCTCGGCCAGCGTCCGCGTCAGGTCCTCGCCCACGCGGTGGCGCTCGCGCGGCGCGCGGCCTTCCTCTTTGGCGGCGTAGACCTCGCTTGTGCGGGCCGGGTAATGCACGACCCCGCGATCCACCCGGCGCGTGGCTTCCAGCCGCACGCCGTACTTCTCTGCCTCCTCGACCATGGCGAGGCGGAAATCGTCATAGTTGAAGCGATGGTTGCGCCCGAGGAAGAAGAACTCGCCTTCCTGAGACCGACGGTTCAACACCAGATGCGCATGCGGGTGATCGCGGTCCTCATGTACCGCGATGATGTAGTCGAAATGCCCCGCGTCGGTTTGGAAGAACCGCTCGGCCACAGCCGTCGCGATGTCGCGCACATCCTCGCCGCGCGTGCCGATGGGGAAGGACATGAGCATATGGGTGGTCTGTCCGAGCTTGGGCTTGAAGCCCGCATCCCACCGCTTGGCAAAGCGCTCGGTCAGGTCCTTGATGTCACCCGCCTCGAGCTTCGCCTTGCCATCCAGGAAGCCGCTTGAGTCCACGATATGGGTGGACTTGGTGGTGAGGTAGTCGAGCTGGCTCATCAGCTGCGACCTGGTATGCGTGCCGCCGCTCCGGATCGCCTTGAAGACCGCCGGCCGGTGCCCCGCCGCCGCGCGCATGAGCTGGGTCTGCTTGGACACGTGCAGCCCTTGCATCGAGCCACGGACGCGGCTCCAGCCATCCCGGAAGACCTCGCCCGTGACGGCATGGACGGCATCATTCAGCCGCATGCGCGAACTCCCGCAGCGCGGCCGTGGCCTCGAGCTGCATCGCAGTGCGACGACGTCTGATCGCCAAATCGATCTCGTCGGCGGCATCGAGGATGAACCGCGCCAGCCCGCGCATCTGCGCAAGCCGCAGTTCCGAAAACTCCGGGCCAGCCCCCTGCCCTTGCCTGTTGGCCAGCGTCATCTGCTTGGCGATCTGCGCAACCCCGTTGCCGACCTCGTGCAGCGAGGCGCGGGTGCGCGCCATCTCGGCCGCCAACTGCGCGTCCGGAACGAACACCCCACCTGCCGCCTGGATCAGCCGCCGCAGGCCCTCGGCTCGGCTCTCGATCCCGGCGGAGGCCAGCACCGCGTCGAGGGCTGCGAGCTCTGCAGTGGTCACCTTCACACTGACAGCGGAGACCGGGATCGCGGCATCTGCCTGGCGCTCGGCATCGGCTTTCAGAACGTAGCGCACGGCCCGCGCCGTCACCCCGAACTGTGCCGCCAGATCGGTCGTCGACACACCCTCCGCGGCCTCGCGGACGATCTGCATCTTCTCCATCTCTGTCAGGCGCTTTGCTCGGGACATGCGGAAGAAAGACCCCCTATTTCCTGCCACCTTCCACCAAGGCTGCCCCCACCTTACGTTTGTATAATTGACGGGTCAACAATATACTTGCGTAAGGTGGGGGCAGCCTTGGTGTCCGTTTCCCCCGCGGCCTGCAAGGGCGCGGGGGTCTCCCCACTCTCACAAGAACGGCCCGCTCTTCGGTCCGCCGCCCCTTGGCCCTTGAGGGACGAACGCGGTCATGGCTCGTGTGAGCTATAGAAACGGGTTCTATCGCTCATGTGCTGAAACCGGACGCAAGCCGCCTGGCCGGAGTCCAGCAATGACCGCGCAGCCGGCGACCCTCTCGAGCGGCGGTTCCTCCCGACGCCCGGCGAGATCCTCGGCACCGTCCGCGATGGCACTGGCGACGCGGGCGACCGCCTGCGCATCGACAGCCCGGGATCTGCGGGATCTCGTCGAGATGGCAGCGCTGAGCAGAACTGGTGCGCGGCAGCATCCGGGGTACGGGCTACGGCTGTCGGCCAGATGACTACGGGAAGGTGCGGGTCGCTGATGTGGAGCCAGCGTGATGGAGCGGCTGATCTCAGCCGTTCGTCTTCGGCATGAAGTCCACGCCTGGCAGCCCCTCAAAATGCGCGTCGCAGGTCAGGAGCGTCGCGCCCCGGGCCCGCGCAGTGGCAAAGATGATCGCATCGGCGGTCGCAAGTTTGTGCGTGCGGCAGGCGTCAGCCCCCGCGAGCGCGATCTCGGTGTCCAGCGGGACAACCTGACAGACCTGGGTGAAGGCGATCACCTGATCCGCCTTGTCCTCGCCGACTTCCCGGGTCAGCCACTTCGCAAGTTCCAGCTGGACCATGGTTGGCACCAGCCAGTCGGCCTGCTGCGGCAAGCGCGCTGAGAGGCGCTCCGCGGTCGGCGACCCGATCAGCCATTCGATCCAGGCGGAGGTGTCGACCAGGACCATCAGAAACGATCGGTCCGATCACGATAGTCCGTCGCGGCAGCACCGCGAGCCAGGCCCTTCAAGGCGTCGCGCTTGGGGACGGGAACCAGGAGGACACCCGTGCCCTTCGGGATGAAGGCAAAGGTGAGACCCGCCTCCCAGTGCTGGGCCGTGCGGATCGCCTTGGGGATCGAGATCTGGAACTTCGACGACAGTGTGGCTGTCTCGGACATTGTCGTACCTTTCCTTGAACGATGCCGCAAACGTAAGAGTACGTCCCCAGAGAGTCAAGCCAGCGTTGCTGACGGGACGCGCTCCTGAAGCAGCGGGCGACTGCCGTGACGGGACTGCCTTCCCCGAGGAAAGAGTAAGGGGGCTTATGCCCCCTTCTCGAACTTCATGACCGGGATGCCGAGCTTCTTGGCCTTGTCGGCGAGGTTCTCCTGGATACCAGTGCCCGGGAAGACGAGGACACCCACGGGCAGCACGTCCAGCATCGCGTCGTTGCGCTTGAAGGGAGCGGCTTTGGCATGCTTGGTCCAATCAGGCTTGAAGGCCACCTGCGTCACGCCCCGGGCTTCGGCCCATTTGGCGGCGATGAGTTCCGCGCCCTTCGGGCTTCCACCGTGCAAGAGCACCATATCGGGATACTTGGTAAGGACCTGGTCGAGCTTGCCCCAGATCAGGCGGTGGTCGTTGAAGTCGGTCCCGCCGGTGAGGGCGACCTTGGGGCCTGCGGGCAGCATCACCTCCGTCTCCGCGCGGCGCTTGGCGGCCAGGAAGTCGCGGCTGTCGATCAGCGCTGCGGTTATGTGCTGGCGGTTCACCATCGAGCCGGTGCGAGGCCGCCAGGCGGAGCCTGTGTGATGGACGAACTCCGTGGCGGCGTGATCGCGCATCATATCCATGCAGTTCCGACGTTCGATCAGCGTCAGGCCTTCGGCCGTCAGGCGCTCGAGCTCGGTGGATTTCACCTCGGAGCCGTCCTGCTCGCGCTGGAGGCGGCGCTGCGCCTGCTCGTTCTCATCAAGCGACCGCTCGATCCGGGCCGTGGCGCGGTGGAAGAGGTTGACCTGGCCCCAGAGCACTTCTTCGAGGTCGGGTTCCATGCGGGTGTCTTCCAGGGTCGCGACGAGGGCATCGAAGATGTCGGCGACGGCGACCGCGAGGCGCTGCCCATCGGGCATCGGGCGCGGATCGGGTTCGTCAAAGGGGCGGTAGCCATAGAGCTGCAGCTCGTCGAGCGCATGGGCGGTCTGGGATGCGGTGTGGGCGGGTTCATAGGCGTCATCGTGGGTGTGGATCGTCATCGGTTTCTTGCCTCCGGGCCTGTCTCGTCCGCGCGACAACCCGCGCGGCCTTCATGGGCTGCGAAAGCCGTCACGGGGGACGCCCCTTCACCCCCTTTCGGGGCCGGAACGCATGTGGAGGAGGACGGGGGGCGGCTGATTTGCTTCGCGATGCAAAGGCGGGGCTCGTCCCCGCCGGCGGAAATCAGTCGCTCGCCGTCCTTGAAGGGGCGGCCCCTTTGACGGCCGCCTGCCCATCTCTTGAAGGCCGCGCGGGTGACGGGTGGATGAGATTTACCCGGGAAGAGGCGAAGGCGACGATCCACAGCCATGACAGGGATCCCTGACCCCTGCCCCGCACTCCCGGGCCGCCCCATACGCGATGCAAATCAGCCGGACAGGCGATGCCGATCCTCTGGCCCGATCTGATCCGCCAGATGCTGGCGAAGCGCCTCCTTGCCGTTCGCCCGGAGATCATCGTTGAAATCCCCGAGCCGGGGTTCCAGCACCCGTACGGCAATCCCGGCATCAAGGGCTCTGGCGCTCAACCTCTCAGCCGCGCGCTGCCCAGCCGGATCGCGGTCGATGGCGATGTAGAGGCGCTGCACCCCCTCCGGTAGCAGGACCGCCCCAAGGTGACCGGACGAGAGCGCCGCCCAGACGGGAAGGCCGGGCACTGCCTCGACCAAGGACAGCATGGTTTCGATGCCTTCGCCGACCACGAGGATGTCGTCATGCGGAGTCAGCCTGACAGCATTGCCGAGGAGGTGACCCATGGCACGCCGCTGCGTCTCGACAGCCGCCTTCCCCTGTCCGTCAGGTGCCAGCCAGGTGCGATGCACGCCCTGCAAGGCCCCTGCGCCATCGGTGACCGCCGCGATCAACGCCGGTCTGGGCAGGCTCCGGGTCTGGCCCTCATCCCGATGCCAGCACTTCGGGTGGAAGCGCAGGGCGCTCATCATGCCGCCTCGGGTCAGGCCCCGGGAGCGGAGGTAGGTGTCGGCAAGCGTGCCAGCGACCGGCACCGAGGCTGCAAACAAACGCGCCGCCGCCGCTGGCGTGCCACCTGAGGCTTTGGCCTTCTTCGGCGCAGGTGCATCCGGGAGGACCGGCTGCGGACGGCCCAGATGCGCCCGGGCTTCAGCCAGAAGATCGGGAAAGCGCGAGATCCCGGTTCGCTCGCGAATGATGTCGAGGAGATCGCCATGTTCGCCCGTGGCGCCATCGGTGAACTTGCCGGCCGCGCCCGGCCCTGAGGCGGGTCCAGTCAGCCGCACAAAGAGCGACCGGCCGGGGTTGTTCTGCAGATCGCCCACGATCCAGTAGGACGGCTCTGTTGCACAAATCCTGTGAGGGATTCATCTCGTGAATCCAGCGTGGTAGCTGCGAGGCATGAGCAGACCGACACCCCCGACCTACAAGACCCGGAACTGGCCAGCGTATAACGAAGCGCTCAAGCGCCGCGGCTCGCTGACGATCTGGTTCGATCCCGCCATGACCTGGGAAGCAAAGCCGACTGGCAAGCGAGGGCGGCAGCCCGCCTACGGCGATGCGGCGATCCAGACCTGCCTCACAATAAAGGTTCTTTTCGGCATGGCGCTCAGACAAACCACGGGGTTCGTCGAGAGCCTGCTTCGGCTGATGGGTCTGGACTGGGCGGTGCCCGACTTCAGCACGCTGTCGCGTCGCCAGAAGACGCTGAAGGTGAACATCCCCTACCGCGGCTCGGACGGCCCGCTGCACCTGCTGGTCGACAGCACCGGGATCAAGGTCGAGGGCGAAGGGGAATGGAACGCCCGCAAGCATGGCGGCACGAAGCGGCGCGTCTGGCGCAAGATCCACATCGGGATCGACGAGAAATCCTTGGAAATCCGGGCCGCCGAGTTCACCACCAGTGACGTGGGCGACGCCCCCATGCTGCCCGAGCTGCTGGACCAGATCCCGCCCGAGCAGGAGATCGCCACTGTCACCGCCGACGGCGCCTTCGACACCCGCAAATGCCACGACGCCATTGCGGCCCGTGGCGCCGCCGCCATCATTCCGCCCCGCAAGAGCGCCAAGCCCTGGAAGCCGGACACCCCGGGTGCTGTCGCGCGCAACGAGATCCTTCGGACATCAAAGCGCGTCGGTCGAACGATCTGGCGACGATGGAGCGGATACCACCGCCGAAGCCGGGTCGAAACCAAGATGCACTGTGTCAAGATGCTCGGTCAGCGCCTCTCCGCACGCGACTTCGACCGTCAGGTCGCGGAGTTCCAGGTGCGTGTCGCCGTCTTGAACGGCTTCACCGCGCTCGGCACCCCCATCACGGAAGTCACAGGATAAGTCTGTCCGGGGAAAGGGGAACTCCGGCCCTCAGCCGATTTGTGCAACAGAGCCACCCAGAAGCCAAAGTGCTTCCGACCCTTTGGGGCTATGGGCAAATCTCTTCGACTTGGGTCGCATATTCCGAAAGTGAGGCGCTCAGAACCAGCGCAAAGAACCTTGTATCGCTTGTGTCATCGGGGAACATCACACAGTTCATGCAGGACTTTGAAGGCTTCATGCTTCAGTGGGCCGGCGTGAGTGCTGTCGACCCGGCCAGCCGGGGCACCTATATCGACGGTCGGCATATGGCATTCCTCGACAAAGTCTATGGCACCACTTACGTGCAGCTTTCAGGGACAAATGCTGGCACGAACAACCCGGGACCCTCTGCCTCTGCAGCCCTTGAGGAAACCTATTCGATCTTTGTCGAACAACTGGCCGCGCGCTTCATGGTGCAGGCGGTTGCGGCTGCGGGCAGGCTTGGTGTCGAGACGCTGGACGAACTGACACTGTCGATTACTGGCCACCCGCTCGGCGCGCTGGTCACACTGATGGAAGGCTATTCGCCACAAGACCGGGCGATGGACAGCAATCTGGCCTCTGTCCTCAAAGGGCTGGATCGTGACATTTCAGCGGGAAAGCTCGATTCCGGCACTGCTGTCAATGTCCTCCACATGCTGCGCCATGATCTGGCGATGTCCGGTACAAGCTACGAGACCCGTGTGGTCGAGGGTCTTGTCTCTGCCGGCATCGACCTTTCATCGGCCTTCGGCGCGCAGTTGATGGAAAATATCAACTTCACAGCGCTGATAAGCGGCGCAGCCGACGATACCATCCTCGCTTCGGCGGCAAGGCAGGTTCTGTTCGGCGGCGCTGGCTCGGATACCATAACCGGACATTCCGAAGGGTCGATTTTCGTGGGCGGCACCGGGCATGACAGCCTTGTCGGTGGCACAAAGGCTGATACATATTTCTATTCCGCGGGCGATGGCAATGACACGATCCGCGACCATTCCTACAGCAGCAGCACGAATGACCGGCTGGTGCTGCAAGGGCTTGCGGCAGGGGATGTGAGCTTCGCTCAGAACGCGGGCAAAGACCTGGTGATTACCCTTGCCAATGGCGAGACGGTGACCATCACCGATCACTTCGACGGATCCAACTACGACATGGAGCTGATCGAGTTCTCAGACGGCACAGTGCTGAACGCCCAAGGTATCCGCGACAAGACTGTCGCCGACATGAAGGCACCAGGGGCCACCGTACTCGGATCAGAATTCGCCGAGACCTATGTACATGCCATGGGAGACGGCTCCTACACGATCCGCGATTACAGTGTCAGGAGTGGTATCGTTGACCAGCTGATTTTTGCTGATGCACTGTCAGCAGAAGCCGTTATCCAGCGGCGCGCGAGTGATCCGAACGATGTCGTCATTTCGTTCGCGAATGGTGACCACATCCTGCTGGATGATGAGGTGCGCTCCAACAAATACTATGGGGTTGAGACCATTCTCTTTGCGGACGGAGTATCGTTGTCACGCGCTGATCTTATGTCTGCCGCGATCGCCGCGGACTCTCTCATCTTTGGCTGAGAGGAAACGACAAGGGGCTTGGACCGCCGAGCCCCATTTTCGAAAGGTGTTCGCAAAAAACTGACACAGCTGTATTGCTGACCGGCAAGCACATAGCCAATTGCCTCAGTCTTTTCGCCTAGACGAGACATCCGCAAACCAGCGCCATGCGTTTTCGGCAATACGTGGGCCGATCTCGTAAAACCAGTGGGTGTGCTCGGGTATGACCAAGAGCTCGGTCGGGTGTCCGTGGTAGGCCATCGTTTCTCCGCTCATGCGCGCCGCCTCGACCGGGAAGATGTGATCCTGGCTGCCGAGATACATCCTGAATGGAGCGTCTGTCCGGGCAGGCCTCAAGCGTGACGCTTCGACATAGCCACCATGTACGGCAGCTGCTTGCCAAAGGCCCGGCTCCGCCCGGTTCAGTACCTCTTGAGCCATGCCGGCACCATCCGAATGGCCGAAAAGGAATATGCCTTCTGCAGCCAGCCCGTGCGTGACCGCCGCAGCGCGCGCGGCCACACTGATGAAATCGCGGTCCGCGGCATCACGCGACCAAGTGTTGCCTCTCGCATTCGGCGCAACCAGAAGCAAACCATGTTGGCGCGCCGTGGCCCCCCACATCTCCAGGAGAGAAAGGCCATTGCGGCCTGCACCGTGCAGAAGGACGACGATTGCCCTGGGCGGCGTGTCTGTGGGAGCGAGCTCGTACCAACTGCGCCCGAACGGCCAAAGACCGGTTTCATGCTGAGTAGCCGCAGCGATAATCGCGCTGGACGGTGAATAGGCAGGATCCCGGGGTGTGTTTGGCTGCATGCCGCGTAAGTCGCGGTGTACGAATGGTGCGGGGGGTAAAGCCGTCAACTCTGTTGTGGTCGGCGCGCGATCATCGCCGTTCAAACTGGCCAGAAGTGCAATCACCACGCAGGCCAACACTAAGACAAAAGGAGTATACTTGGTCATGCAAACTCATGCTTCTTGTGGACAAGCAGACGCAAGAATGTCGTTCCGTCACTCTCCGATTTTCGAGGAGGCATTCACTGAAAGCCAAGGCATGTGCAAATTCAGATACCCCCTAGGTATTTGCACCCGAAACGCCGTTCAAGTTCTCGAGCTGCTTCACGGCGGAGAGCGTCTGCTGTTGCATTGGTCTTTTCCAACTCGGGTATGACCTCGGAAGGGGTTCTGTTCGGGAACATACTCGCCGACATGGCCACAGCCTGCTGTTGCGAGATTTCCAGAAGGTTCTCCTCGAAAAATGCGTGAGCGGAACGAGCGTTAGCCTCGGAAGCTTCCCGAGTTTCCATCTGTTCGCACCGGTATGACATGACGCTCCTACTGTCGATCGTGGGATAGGAGAACTCTGCAGCAGAGAACGAAAGCACCTCGGAAGACACTGCAGCACCGAGCAACAATACTCCAACACCAGCAACAAGAACTGCCCATTTCGTAATCACGATTCACCCTTTATATTTATGGAACTAGGAAAGATGTTCTTGGCTAAGGACTTTGGCGGAAATTGGGCGATTCGGCCGTCAGTCAGTTCCGGCACCCCCGAAACATCAACCTCGTGCTGAGCGCGTCACGCATCGTATGCACCCCGCTAAGAATGGGGGGATTACCCTTCCAGCCCCTCAAAATGCGCTGAAGGGGCATCGCACCTCGTTTTTCCTACAGCTCCCAACCCAAATCCCTGTCTCGTTCGCGCTGCCGTTCCAACTCAAGCTGTCTCGCACGCACACGCTCTTCCTCCAGCTCGTGCTGGTCCTTTTGGCGCGGTTCTGGCGTGCCACGCCCAAGCACTTGGTTGAGTCGGTCGCGGATCGTGTCCGCTCCGGCTTTATGGTCGGTGCCATCCGCCCCCAGATCACGCCCGGCAATTCGCGCGAGGCGCTGCTTGATCTCGTCCTGGTCCAGCTCCTTCGCCTGCCGCCCTGCGACGGCGCGCAATGCCGCCAACCCGGCGCTGACATGGCCATGGCCCTCTTCGCGCGCCTCGGTCCAGGCATCACGCGCCAGCTCCAGCCGCTCACGCATTTCGGCGAACAAGGCCCTGGCCTGACGGGTCGCATGCACCCGCGCCCCCCGCTGGGTCAGCGGTTCATAGTCGCGGCCCTCAGCCTCGGCGGCGAATTTCTCCCGGCGCTCGATGGCATTGGCGGCGGGGCCAAGCTTCAGCTCCGGCTCACGGTCCAGCTCCTCGGCCTTCAGCACATCGCCCAATGACAGCGCCTCTTCACGCTGCACCTCCAATGACCGATGATCGACGCGCTCCTCCTGCCCCGCCAGCTCAAGGGCGCGGTTCTGCAACTCGGCCCAATAGCCGCGCATGGCCTCGATCTCCGGCCCGCCGGTGCTGGCCGCGTCAAGAATGCGGGTCTTGTCGGTCAGCCCCTCGGTGGACAAGACGCGGGTGGTGGTCAGAATATGGGCGTGATGATTGCGCTGATCACCTTCGCGGTGCGGGGCATGGATCGCCACGTCTGCCGCCACCCCGTAGCGCTCGACCAGCTGCTGCGCGAACGCCCGCGCGATGTCGATCCGCGCGGCGTCCGATATCTCGGACGGAAGGGCCAGCTCCCATTCGCGGGCGGTCACCGAATTGGACCTGGTCTCCCGCGCCTCGGCGGCGTTCCACAGCGCCGCCCGGTCCTGCACCCAATCGGGGGCACCCTCGGGGGCGAGAATGAAACAGGCCTCGACCCCACGCTTGGCGGTGTAGTCGTGCATGCGGCCCTCCCGGTCGCACGCGATGACGGAAGCCGACCGATAGGCCGCCGCCGCCGTGGCCGACCGCCCGGCGCTGCGTTTGATCGTCTTGACCGAGAGGTGGTAGCTGGCCATGGCCGCGCCCTACCGATCCGGCGACGGGCAAAGGCAGGCGGACTGCCAATCAGGCAAACTGCCAGACAGGCAAACGGCCAAGCGGTCAGCCTGCCATCCGGGCAGACAGGTCAAAGCGCAAACAGGCAGACATGCAGCCACGCCGACAGGCGGGCGGCCATGCTGCCGGTGACGCGCGGTGCCATCGCCAGGATGGGCCACGGTTTGCCGGACAAGCGCAGCGCGGCAAACCCGATCCGGCAGGGCACCCCCAAAGTGGGGAGCCCGGAACCGGATCGCCCGCTGGTGCGGGCGACCTCGTGGAACTGCCCCGCTCTCGGGGCCAGTTCCAAAGAGGGCGACAGGGACAGCGGGGCGCAATCCAACCGCGAAGGTTGGCCAGGAAGGGTTCGGGAAGGCGGGACGCGCTTCCTGATCCGGCGCAACAAGCGCCGGACTGGGGACGCCGTCGGCGGGGGGCCTTGCCCCCGGAGAGACCGCACGCAAATCTCGGAAGCGCCGCAGGCGGTGGAGAGTTTGCATAAGTGCGCCCTTAGGGGCGCCGATTTCTGCTTAGTGTTGCGGTCGGCTCCCGAACTGAACGAACTGCGCAGTTTTTCGGATTGGGGACTGCCTGAAGAGGCGCTACTGGCGTAGCGATTCAGTGCGAAGGAAGACGCCCGTCAGCCAACCTTCAGGGCCGTAGCGCCTATATCAGCAAGGAACTCCCTCCGCCTACGAAATGCTGCCCGTAACGCTTCCGTCGGTGAGGGCGGAGAGTCCAAAACCTCAAAGAATGCCTGATGGTCGCATGGCTTCAAGCTTGTGACGTCCGCGCTGTTGTCGTTTGCAGGCTTCATTTCTTCGGACCTCCAAGGGCGCTTTCGCTGTAACGCGTCAGCCGACAGCCGTAACCGAGTAGTGCGGCGTCCCATCCCAAACAAGATCCCAGGATGCGCCCGGCCGGACGTTCTGGATGGCGTGGGGCTCGAAGCAGACCAAGCAATTCCCACCCGGCGCAGGAGCCCGGACCGAGGGATAGATCAGGCCCCGCGATCCAGCCCGACGGAGATGTTGGGCCAGGCTTTGGCCCTCGGGATAGCCGACAGCCGGATCCGTATGCAGTGCGGGATGGCCCGGCTCGTCGGTCATGTCGTCGAAGACGCCGATGAAGTCAGCCAGCAGTTCCACATAGCGAGCGCTGTCATGGAAGCTGCCGGTAAAGCCTAGTTCGCGCGTGCGGTGCCAGGCCACTTCGCTGACGGACACCATCACGTCCCATGCGCAATACCACGCGCCGCGCTCCTCGGTGTTGAAGCGGTTTCCGCCGACGCGGGTGTAGGTGAAGGCGGCGTTGACATGACTGTCGCCGTAGATGCGCAGATCGCGGCTGCGGCGCTGCCAGGCAAGCTCGCGCGGGTCCAGATGCGGGTTGCGGCCACGTTCCGCCAGAAGACGGCCGCTGGTCAGACCCTCGATTTCGGCCAGGATCTCCATCTCGTCATCGGTATCGACGAGACCCCGCAAGGACGCTGGCTTGTGGTAGGTGGCGGGCAGAAGACGAACGAGACCGCGATCAGAAACCTCGGTCTGCTTCATGCCCCACCACGCAACGCATCAAGATAGGTCCGCACCGCGAGGATCTGCGGCAAGCCCCCGTCGATGGCGGTGTCAACCGGACGGCTGCCCCCGAACAGCGGGCCGGTGTTCGGACGGGTGAACCAGCTTCGCGCGAGCGGCTCGGAGAAGTAGAGTTCGAGCGACTTGTAAATACCGATCACCGCACTGAGCCGCAGAAGCTGATCCTTGGTCAGTTCCCCCGCGAAATCCGGCTTCTTGGCGCGCTTCCAGGTGCTCTCTGACATATCCGCAAGGCCAGCCGCTTCCTTGAGGCTGAGACCCCAAGCATCGGCCACGCGCGCATAGGCCTTCAACGCGACGGCGTTGATCTGTGCGGGTTCCCGGATTTTCTCAGCAACGTACATGGCGTCCTCCACTGGCCTGAATATAGATCATATGACCTCTTTGTAAAGATCAAATGAACTGCCCGCGCTCTCACCCGAACCGCCGCCCGGCTTCGGTGAAGGTGTACTCGTTCACGATGATCCCCTCCTCGATGGCCTCGTCCGAGGTGAGGTGGTCGTATTCGGCTTCAAGCTGCCGGTAGAGCCAGCGGGCCAGATCGCGCAGCGCCTCGGTCACGATCTCCTCCGCATCGTCGGTCGGCGACTGCCAGGTCGGGCTGTCGCGGGTGACGTCCACGGACATGGTGTATTCGTGGTAGTAGCGGCCACGGTGGCTGGCCTCGGCGGCCAGCTGGTAAAAATTGCGCCGCTGGAGGGCCTGCAGCCGGTCGGCGATGCTGTGCAAGGTTGCGTCCTGTGGCGCGTAATCCCGGATGTGCGCGGCCGCGCCCTTGGCGTGGGACCAATAGCCCTCGAAGCAGGCTCCGTCGCCCTGGCTCCAGAAGCCGGAGAACCAGATGCTGGGCTTGGCCCGCGTCCCGCCGCCCATCAGGCGGACGGGGGTGGTCTTCAGCCGGATGCCGAGGATTTCGCAGACCCGCTCGAAATCCTCGTAGACCGCGTCCCACCAATCGTCGTGGGGGCCAAGCTCGCGATACCAGCTGCGGGCCTTTTCCTTGGCGGCATCTGAAAGTTCTGGGAACTGGTAGACGGTGGTGCAGATGAGCTCAGGCATCGATGTCCTCCCCGTTGAGAGCCGCGGCCAGCCATTCGTGACTGCTGGTCCAGCCGAAGGATTTCCGCGCACCGAGATCGATGACATGCGCGCCGCCGCCGAAGGCGTCGAGGCGCGGCCGGGAGCAGGTCAGGGCGTACTGGAACCCCCAGAGGCCGGCGAGGTCGATCTCTTCCGCAAGGCGCAACACGAAGCGGATGACGGCTTCGACATCGCCGTGGTCGTCGTCATGGATCCAGATGGCGCTGCCCTCGGGCGCGTCCTGGAGCACGAGATCAAAGCCTGCGACCTCCGGGTCGTCTGCGTCCTGATCTGCGGCGCGAAGTTCCTGGAACAGCGCGAGCGCGCGGGCAGCCTTGTCGGGGGTGCCGACATCGAGCAGGCACGAGAAATGGGTGAAGTAATCCGCCATGGGGACCTCCTGAATGGGAAAGACCCGGCCGAGAGGCCGGGCACTCGATTGGGATGAAGGGGTGGTCGGGGGCGATTAGCCTGTGGAACTGTCGCCCGCCGCCTGTCGCGCGGCATGGGCGCAGAGCATCTGCCGATAGAAGCGCTTGCGCGCGGCCCGGAAGCCGCGAACGGCGCGCGTGTCGGGGTGCAGCGCCCGGACCGCTGCCCGAAGGACGGCGAAGGGCGAAGCCGTCGCTGGCACGCCGAGGCGCTGATAGGCTGGATCGGTCATCTCAGGTGACCTCGACCACGGACGAGGCGAGATGAGGATCGACCAGGGCCTCGATCCGAGCGGTCCGGCCCATCCACGGCTCTGGCCGGATGGCCTTTATCCAATCGGCGAAGCTTGGGATGAAGCCGAGGTCTTCCTTCACATGCTGCTCGCCGACCCATCGGGTCGGGATGATGCGCCCGGTCGAGAGGGTGAGGGTCGGCCCGAAGATCGTCTCGGCCATGAAGATGCCCTCGGCATGGTGGCGCAAGGCCCGGTGCCGGAAGTCGGCCGTGATCTCCTTGCTCTGGTCGATTATGTGGACAGCATGCCGCCGGTGGCGTTTTGCCCTATGCTGGCTGTTACGAGCCGCAGAATCACCGAGGCGCATATGTTCAAACTGAGAAGCGCCGACGGCGGCACCACCATTCTTGTGACCGATATGGACGGCA
>NZ_JAZHDA010000044.1:0-298443 GCF_036553525.1 Pseudotabrizicola sp. L79
TGCTGTCGTAGAGAGCTTCTTCAACCTGCTCAAACGCGAACGCATCCGTCGCAGGAAATACAAAACCCGCGAAGAAGCGCGCCAAGACGTGTTCGACTACATCGAGTTTTTCTACAACCCGCAGCGCAAACACGTTAGGAACAGCAGCTTTGGGCCGGGTGCGTTTGTCGGATGGTGTAACAATGCGAGCCTTCGTTGGCTTTAGATATCTCTGAAGGCCCGCATTGTTGAGTGTCCGATCGTCTGCCAAGACCAATTCAGGTCAGTTTTCTGATGACGAAAGTCAGATTTGCGGCGCTGAGACGGTTCTGCGGCAAAATCGCATGTTCTTTAATGAACTGAAAATAAAGAAAAAATTAGTCTACGCTTCTCAGTCAGTCTTTGGTGTTTGACGAAAGGATCATCTCGCGGCTTACCCGTCCGCCGACGCAAGGGCAGGGCGTTGAAAGCGCAGGCCTTCTGCCGAATTCCATCCGGGCGCGGCCTGTGAATGGCGTCCGGCCGTCCTTGGCCGGATCGCGCGTAACTTTGTCATGGCGGGTCGCCCCCCCGACGATGGGCCGGGGGGGGGGCGGGTTAGCTGGCGCTTGGGGCTGCGGCCTTGCCCTTGAACATGATGTAATACAGCACAGGTGCTGCAATCAGCGTCAGGACCGAGGCAAAGGCCAGGCCGCCCATGATCGTTGCGGCCATCGACTTGAAGAAGGCATCTGTCAACAGCGGCAACATGCCAAGGATCGTCGTCGCGGCGGCCAGAAAGACCGGGCGCAAGCGTGACACAGAGGCCGAGACGATGGCCTGTTCCAAGGGCATGGACGGATCGGCCTCTCGTGTCAGGTCGATCTCCTCGACCAGAACGATGCCGTTCTTGATCAGCATCCCCGACAGCGACAAAAGCCCCAGAAGCGCGGTAAAGGTAAAGGGCATCCCGGCGCCCAAAAGGGCCAGGCTGACGCCGTTGACCGCCATCGGCACCAGAAGCCAGATGATGACGGGCTGACGCAGGGCGTTGAACAAAAGCACCGAGATCAGAACCATGATGATCAGGCTGACCGGCAATTGTGCCCCAAGCGCGGCCTGCGCCTCGGTCGAGCTTTCAAGCTCGCCCCCCCATTCCATCTTGTAGCCATCGGGCAGGGCCATCTCTTCGATGGTGGCCTGAATTTCGACCTGAACCTGCGCAGCTGTGGCGTCTCGGGGGATGTCGGCGCCGACGGTGATCACCTCTGAACGGTTGCGGCGATAAACCAGCGTGTCTTGCGGTTCAAAGGTAAAGCCGTCGATCACCTGACCCAGCGAGATCAGCGTGTTGCCGCTTTCCGAATAGACCAGATGGTCGGTCAGGGCCAGGTCGCTGTCCCTTGGCACCCGCACGACAATGGGGATCTGGCGATCACGCTCGCGGAAGGTGCCGCCGGTTGCCCCGTCTGAGGCATATTGCAAGACCATGGTGATATCGGTGCGCGAGATCCCGGCATCCTGTGCCCGTTCTTCGGCATACAGCGGGCGCAGCACCAGTTCACGCTCGCGCCAGTCTTGACGCGGGGTGATGATGTTGGCCGAGGCCGCCTGCATCCTGTCTATCGCCTCATCCGCCAGATCGCGCAGAACATTCGGGTCGCGGCCCGAAAAGCGCACTTCGATGGGCGCGCCGCCCCCCGGACCAAAGGCCAGCCGTTTGACCCGGAATTCCCCCTGTGGCAGGGCCGTGGTGGCAAAGGCCTCCAACTGGTTCATTTCATCTTCGATCACCTCAAGCGAGGTGACGCGGACGATCAGATGGCCATAGCTGGGGTTCGGGTCTTCGGCCTGATAGGTCAACATGAAACGCGCGGCACCCTGTCCGGCAAAGGCGGTGACGGCCTCGACATTGTCGCGCGCCACAAGCCAGTCTTCCAGCACCGCAATATCGGCCGAGGTTTGGTGGATCGAAGACCCCTGCGGCAGCTTGTAATGGACAAAGTAAAGCGGGGTGTTGCTGTCGGGAAAGAACTGCTGCTTGATCTGGCCAAACATCGCATAGCACACCGCCGTGCCCGCGATCAAAGCGCCAATCACCAGCCACCGCATCCGCAGCGAGCCGTGCAAGACATTGGCATAGGCGCGGAACAGGGCGCCGTCATAGCCGTCTGACGCACCGTCTTTGCCGCGTTGAAAGAAGTAATGGCCCAGCAACGGGGTGGCCGTGATGGCCAGCACCCAAGACAGCAAAAGCGAAATGGCGATCACGGCGAACAGCGAGAACAGGAATTCCCCCGTTGCATCGGGGCTTAGGCCGATACCGGCAAAGGCCATGATCCCGATCACGGTCGCCCCCAAAAGCGGTATCTGCGTGCGGCTTGCCGCATCGGTTGCGGCCTCGCGGGAAGATTTGCCGTGGCGCATCGAGATCTGCATCCCCTCGGCGACGACGATGGCATTATCGACCAGCATCCCCATGGCGATGATCAGGGCGCCAAGCGAGATCCGCTCCATTTCGATCGCGCCAAGGGCCATGAAGAACAGCGTGCCGACCACGGTCAGCAAAAGCGTCGCGCCAACGACCACCGCCGCGCGCCAGCCCATGAACACCGCCAGCACCACAACAACGATGATGACCGACATGGCCAGATTGACCAGAAAGGCGTTCGATGCCTCTTCGACGACCGTGTGCTGGCGATAGATCGACTGGATTTCGATCCCCAGCGGCAGGGTCTTGCGCAACTCGTCCAGCCGGGTGTCAACGCGCTTGCCGACCTCGACGATGTTTTCCGTGGCAATCCCGGCGACGCCCAGCGTAAAGGCCTCGACCCCGTTATGACGCACGATCAGGCCGGGGTCGGCCTCGCGCCCGCGGTAGATATTGGTAAAGTCGGCAAGGTTGATGACCTGGCCGCCGACGCCGATCGACAGGGCCGCGACTTCCGACACGCTGTCTGACCCCTTGGGTCGTTGCAGCAGGGTGCGCCCGCTGTCGCTTTGCAAGGCACCGCCATCGACGACCTCGTTCGAACTGGCCACCGCCCCGATGATTGCGGCCGGTGGAATGCCCAGCGTGGTGGTCAGGGCCGGGTCAGGCTCGACATAGATGACCTCGTTCGGAACGGCAGACAGCGCCACATCCGACACACCCGAAACCAGCAAAAGCTCGCGCCGCAGATAGGTGGAAAGCTCATTGATTTCGGCATCGGAAAAGCCTTCGGCGGTGACCGCGTAATACAGCCCGTAAACATCGCCGAAACCGTCGTTGACAAAGGGCTGGCTTGCCCCATTGGGCAAGGCGGCCTCGGCCACCTTGGCGCGCAGCTTTGTCCAGATCTGCGGCAGTTCCGACCCGTCAAAGGTATCCTGCATGTTCACGGTGATCCATGACAGACCGGGTTGGTTCATGGATTCGATATCCTTGACCTCGCCCATCTTCTGGATCTGGGATTCCAGCGGTTCTGTCACCTCTACCGCCACCTCTTGCGCCGAAGCGCCGGGATATTGCGTGACGATGACAGCCGTCTTGATGGTAAAAGCTGGATCTTCCAGCCGCCCCAGCGTGCCAAAGCCCCAGATGCCGCCCAAAAGGCAGATCAGCATGATGATCCAGGTATAGATCGGTCGGTCGATGGAAAAGCGTGCGATATCCATGGGATCAGTTTCCAAAGCCTGCAAAGCGGCGCACGGCTGCGCCATCGTCAAGCTGGCCCGCGCCACTGACCACGATTTCTTCGCCATCGCTCAGGCCGCTGACGATCTGAACCGTGCCGCGATCTGTCGGGGTGATCTCCACTGGCCGGCGCGTGACGGTGCCTTGCGCAGCGCCGGGCGGATCAAAAACCATCACATGCGGCTGGTTGTCATTGCCGATGACAATGGCGGATTTCGGCACTTCGATGCTGTGGCCATCGGTTTTCAGCGTTGCGGTCACCTGCGCCGATGATCCGGGCAGAACGACGAATTCCTTGGGCAAAGGCATGCCAAGCGTGATGCTGTAGGTCTGCCCGATATCCGCTGTTTCGGCGTTGAACTCCCGGATCACCAGCGGATAAAGCTGATCGCTTGCCGGGAACTTGGCCTCTAGCGTCACGTCAGGGTCGCGCCCGGCGCGCTGAAACACCGTTTCCGGCACGTCGATTTCGATCCGCAATTCAGACATGTCATGCAGGCGAACAACGGGTGTGCCCGCCATGACGGTCGAGAAATTGGGCACCAGACGGGTGGCGACGATGGCATCAAAGGGCGCATGCAATGTGGCATGCTCGAGATCACGCGTGGCGCTGCGCACGGCGACATCCGCCAGTTGCAGGGCGGTGCGGGCATCTTCCAGATTGGTTTCGGCCACCGAAGACCCGGCCAGTTGTTCGTAACGCTGGACAAGGCGCAGCGCCTGCGCCGCATTGACCTGCGCCTGTTCCAGCGCCAGCTCAAAGGGTTCCAGATCCATCTGGGCCACGACCGATCCGTTGGCAAGCTGTGCGCCTTCGGTCAGGTCAAGGTCAACGATCTGGCCGCTGACCTGAAAGGCAAGATCAACGGTTTCGCGGGCAACGGCCTTGCCGAAAAACACCCGCTGCACCTGTGCCGCGCCCGAGTTGACCTGCGTCAGCTTGACAAGCGGTTCGTCGGCCTGGGCCATCGGCGCGGCCAAGCCAAGCGCCAGCGCGGCGGCGAGGGCAGGGACAAGCCCCCGATGGCGCGGCGCGGCGCGGTTTTCTGTGGTGGGCTTATGCGCCTTGGCCATGGCTTGTCTCCTTGGTTTGTGGGGGGGCGGGCAGGTCTGCCGCTGCCGCAGCAAGGCAAAGCTGCCGCAACGTGCGCAGCTGGCTGATGAACTGGTCGCGGTCCTGAATCCGTGTGCCCGCAGCTTTGGCAGCCCTTTGGATGAAATCGGCAAGCCCGGCAACGCTCAGGCCCGCGCGGGTCAGGGCTGCTTCGTGCGGGGCCAGGACTTTGGCGATGACGGCGCGGAACCGCTCTGCCGATTGTTCCAGCGCCTCTTGGCTGACGGCATTGACGCCATCAAAGAATTCCTGCGCATTGGGCATGGCGCGGACGATGTCAAAGCCGGTGACCACCATGTGCTGAAAGATCACGTCAAGCTGCTGGTCCAGCCGGTTCAGCCCCTGCAATTCCTGCGTGATCTCAAGGATCGCCTGATCGGTGTATCGCTCGATCAGGCCGCGCAGGATGTCGTCCTTGTTGCGAAAGCGATTGTAAAGGCTTTGGCGCGACACGCCGACCTCTTCGCACAGATCGCTCATGCTGGTGCGTTTCACGCCATAGCGGGCAAAAATCCGCATGGCCGCATCAAGGATCTCTGTTTGCAAATTGCCCATCGGAATCGCCCATGCATCTGGTCGCGCCGTGATTTACAAATTGCCGTCTTTTGTCAATCTGTAAAATCCTGACGATGGCGACGGCCCCCTCTGACGGGACGGGGCTGTGGCGGTCTTTTCGGGGATGCCTGGCCCGGTTGCAAAAGCGGTGTGCTGGGTTTTCTGATGAAATCAGCAGGATGGCGGACGTTGATCAATGGGCTGACCGCGCTGATCGACCAGCCCTGACCTTGCCACGCGGCGCGGACCGCTATCGATCTGGTTCGATCCTGATATGGATTGAGCAGTGAAGCCGACCGGCAAGCAAGGTCGCCAGCAATTTTACAGCGATGCTGCCATCCAGTCTGCCAATATCCCGAGAGGGGACGGAACCCTTGTGCAGGAGAGGTGCCCGCTTGGTTCAGCCTTGCTTTGCCGCGACAAGGGCCCATGTTGGGGTGACAAAAAGATGGGGGCGTGATGACAGAACAACGCAATGCAGCAGGCGCAGCGGTCGGCGGATCGTTCTGTTTTGACAATTCATGGGTGCGCGATCTGCCCGGCAGCTATGTGGCCCAGGCCCCTGATGCCGCGCCTGATCCGCAACTGGTGTGCCTGAACACCGATCTGGCCCGCGATCTGGGGGTGGACCCGCAGCTTTTGTCCGCCAATCCGGGCTGGTTTGCCGGGGGCGCGCAGCCGCCGGGGGCGGCTCCGGTGGCCTTGGCCTATGCGGGCCATCAGTTCGGGGGCTTTTCGCCGCAACTGGGGGATGGCCGCGCGCATTTGCTGGGCGAACATATCGCCCCCGATGGGCGCCGCTGGGATATTCAGCTGAAAGGTTCGGGCCGCACGCCGTTTTCGCGCGGGGGCGATGGCAAGGCCGCCTTGGGGCCGATGCTGCGTGAATATCTGATCTCCGAGGCGATGGCCGCACTTGGTGTGCCGACCACCCGTTCGCTGGCCGTGGCCCTGACGGGCGAAGAGGTGCGGCGCGAATCTGGCCGTTTGCCCGGTGCCGTGGTGTGCCGCGTGGCATCCAGCCATCTGCGGGTGGGCAGCTTTCAGTTCTGGTCGGCGCGGGGCGATCTGGCCCAGCTTGGTGCCCTTGCCGATTACGCCATTGCGCGCCACGACCCCGATCTTCTGGGCCGCGATGATCGCGTTCTGGCGTTTTTCGACCGGGTGGTGTCGCGGCAATGCGCCTTGGTTGCGCAATGGATGGGCCTTGGCTTTGTCCATGGCGTGATGAACACCGACAATGTCACCATCTCGGGGGAAACGATCGACTATGGCCCCTGCGCCTTTGTCGAGGCGTATGCGCCGGGCGCGGTGTTTTCGTCGATTGATCGGCAGGGGCGCTATGCCTTGGGCAATCAGCCGCTGATCCTGGGCTGGAACATGGCGCGACTGGCCGAGGCTTTGGTGCCGCTGATCCCGGGCGAGGCCGAGGCGACTGTGGAACGGCTGAACGACCGTCTTGGCGCCATTGCCGGCCAGTATCAGGCGGCGTGGGTATCGGTGATGCGGGCCAAGCTGGGGCTGGCCGGGGCCCAGCCCGATGATGCCGCGCTGATCGACGATCTGCTGGCCGCGATGGTCGGCGCCGACTGGACTCTGACGCTGCGCCGTCTGGCCGATGCGGCGCGGGGCACCGAGGCCAGCCTGCGCCCGCTGTTCGACGATTTCGCGCGGATGGAGGCGTGGCTGCCCCGCTGGCGGGCCCGTCTGGCCCCCGATGCGGCGGCGGCGATGCGGGCGGTCAATCCGCTGATCATCCCGCGCAATCACAAGGTGGAAGAGGCCCTGCAAGCCGCCGATACCGGCGATCTGGCCCCGTTCCACGCCCTGCTGGCACAGGTGACAGACCCTTTCCGCGATGGTCCGGGGCGCGAAGCCTATGCCCTGCCGGCCCCTGCGGGCTTTGGCGATTATGTCACCTTTTGCGGCACCTGATTGACGCCCGCATATGCGCAGGGCAAAGTTTGGCGCATGAATCCCAGATCAGACATCCACGACCGGCTGGCCACCGCGTTGCGAGAGGCGCGCCGCGCCCGTGGCCTTAGCCTTGATGCCGTGGCCAAATTGTCGGGCGTCAGCCGCAGCATGGTCAGCCAGATCGAACGGGGCGAAAGCAGCCCCACGGTTGCCACGCTGTGGAACCTGACGCAGGCCTTGCAGGTGGATTTCGCCGGGCTGATCGAGCCAAAGCCCGCCCCGGTGATCGAGGTGGTTCGCTCTGCCGCTGCCCCCGTGATGCAGCGCGCCGAGGGGGTGAAAATCCGCATCCTGTCGCCGCCTGAGTCGGTGGGCGAGCATGAAGTCTATGAGCTGAGCTTTCAGGCCGGGGCCGCGCTGATCAGCGACCCGCATCGTCAGGGCTGCCGAGAGCATCTGACCGTGTTGTCGGGGCGCTTGCGGGTGACGGCAGGCGAGGCAGAGGAACGGTTGGGGCCGGGCGATGTGGCGCGCTATCCCGCCGACCGAAGGCATCAGATCGTGGCCGATGGCGGGCCTGCACGCGCCATTCTGATCGTGCAAGGTAGCTGATATTCCGTCATTACGGATAAAATCCGCTATCTTGACAGATTGGCATGGCTGTGGCTTGATCCGGTAAAGCGGAGGATTTCTGGTATGGCGGATAAAGCGGCATTTCTGGACCATCTGGGCACAGTGCTGGCCGGGATCGAGGCCGAAGGCCTGTTCAAGCGTGAACGGCTGATCCACGGCGCGCAGGGGGCCCATGTCACGATGCAAGGGCAGCAGATGCTGAACCTCTGCGCCAACAATTATCTGGGGTTGGCCGATGATCCGCGTCTGGTGGCGGCGGCCAAGGCGGCGATGGATGCGGGCGGCTATGGCATGGCGTCGGTGCGCTTTATCTGCGGCACGGCCGATGCGCATCGCGCGCTGGAATCGCGGCTGGCGGCGTTTCTGGGGGCCAAGGATGCCATTCTGTTCGCCGCCTGTTTCGACGCCAATGGCGGGCTGTTCGAGCCGCTGCTGGGGCCCGAGGATGCGGTGATTTCCGACAGCCTGAACCATGCCAGCATCATCGACGGCATCCGCCTGTGCAAGGCGCGGCGCTATCGCTATGCCAATGCCGATATGGCGGATCTGGAGGCGCAGTTGCAGGCCGCCCGCGATGGGGGCGCGCGGTTCATCCTGATCGCAACGGATGGCGTGTTCTCGATGGACGGGTATCTGGCGAAACTGCCGGAAATCAAGGCTTTGGCTGATCGCTATGGCGCGATGGTCATGGTGGATGATTGCCATGCCACCGGTTTCATGGGGCCGCAGGGGCGCGGAACGCCCGCGCATTTCGGGCTGTCGGTCGATATTCTGACCGGCACCTTGGGCAAGGCCCTTGGCGGCGCTTTGGGCGGCTATGTGGCCGGGCCGCAGGCGGTGATTGATCTGTTGCGCCAACGCGCGCGGCCCTATCTGTTTTCCAACGCCCTGCCGCCTGCGGTGGTGGGGGCCGGGCTTGCCGCGCTGGAAATCGTCGAGGCCGCCGACGATCTGCGGACGCAGCTTTTTGACAACGCCGCCTATTGGCGGGCGGGCCTTGCCGATCTTGGCTTTGATCTGTTGCCCGGCGCGCATCCGATCGTGCCGGTGATGCTGGGCGAGGCGCGGCTGGCGCAAGACATGGCGGCAGAACTGGGCCGGTTGGGGGTGCATGTGGCCGGGTTCTTCTTTCCCGTGGTGCCCAAGGGGCGGGCGCGCATCCGCACCCAGATGAATGCAAGGCTGACCCGGGCCGATCTTGATGTCGCCTTGGATGCCTTTGCCAAGGCGGGGCGCAAGCTGGGGGTGATCGCATGAAATGCCTTGTGAAATCGCGCGATGCCGAAGGGCTGTGGATGGAGGATCGCCCCGTGCCCGAGATCGGGCCCGAGGATGTTCTGATCCGCATCCGCAAGACCGGGATTTGCGGCACCGATGTGCATATCTGGAACTGGGATGACTGGGCGCGCAAGACGGTGCCGGTGGGGCTGATCACGGGCCATGAATTCGCGGGCGAGATTGTCGAACTGGGCCGCGATGTGCGCGACCTGAGCTTGGGGCAGCGGGTGTCGGGCGAGGGGCATCTGATCGGCAAGACCAGCCGTCAGGCGCGGGCGGGCAAGTTTCACCTTGATCCGGCCACGCGGGGGATCGGGGTCAACGAACCGGGGGCCTTTGCCGAATATCTGCGCCTGCCGGCCTTCAACGTGGTGCCCTTGCCGGATGCGGTTGATGACGAAATCGGGGCGATCCTCGATCCGTTGGGCAATGCGGTGCATACGGCGCTGAGTTTCGATCTGGTGGGCGAGGATGTGCTGATCACCGGGGCGGGACCGATTGGCATCATGGCCGCCGCCGTGGCCCGGCATGTGGGGGCACGGCATGTGGTGATCACCGATGTGAACCCGGCCCGGCTGGATCTGGCGGGGCGGGTGGCCGATGTGGTGCCGGTGAATGTGGCGACCACCGAGTTGCGCAGCCTGTTTCCCGGCCTGAAGATGACCCAAGGCTTTGATGTCGGGATGGAGATGAGCGGCAGTCAGGCGGCCTTCGATCAGATGGTCGAGGCGATGACGATGGGGGGGCGCATTGCGATGCTGGGCATTCCGCCCGGCAAAAGCCCGGTGGACTGGAGCCGGATCGTGTTCAAGGCGCTGACGATCAAGGGCGTCTATGGCCGCGAGATCTTTGAGACCTGGTACAAGATGATCGCGATGATCGAGAACGGGCTGGATGTGCGGGGCGTGATCACGCATCGCTTGGCCGTCGATCAGTTCGAGGCAGGCTTTGCGGCCATGCGCTCGGGGCAGTCGGGCAAGGTGGTGCTGGATTGGGGTTAGGGTGTCTCTGGCAACGATACCAAGGCGCGCAAGCAAAATCAATGACTTGCGCACCAAACCTTATCCGATTTTAACCGCTGGGGGCCGCAGCGGGCCCCCATGGCCGGGCTTAGGAATTTGGCCGGATGCGGGGGCCGGTGCCTTTGGCAAAGGCATCCAGCCGTTCGCGGGCGGCAGCCTGGGTGTTGACGACGCCGGCCACACAGGCCTCGGCATAGGCGGCATCAAGGGCTGACATGTTGTTCATGTGGCTGATCGCCGAGCAGATGGCGAAATTGGTCAGCGGCAGGTTCTGGGCCGCGCGCTGTGCAAGGGCCAAGGCCGCGTCAAAGCTGGAGCCTTCGACAAGGTATTGCGCAAGGCCCACATCCACGGCCTCTTGCGCCTTGTAAACCCGGCCTGTCAGCATCATGTCGATCATCCGGGCCTTGCCGACCAGATCGGCCACGCGGATGGTGGCGCCGCCACCGGTGAACAGGCCGCGTGTGCCTTCGGGCAGGGCGAAATAGGTGCTGGCATCGGCCACGCGGATATGGGCCGACGAGGCCAGTTCCAGCCCGCCGCCCACAACCGCGCCTTTCAGCGCCGCGATGATCGGCACGCCACCATATTCCATCTTGTTGAAGGCCTCGTGCCAGCGCAGGCACAATTGCCAGAATTCGGCAGGGGTGCGGTCTTCCTTGTGATGTTCGACCAGATCAAGGCCCGCGCAGAAATGGTCGCCTTGGGCGGCCAGAACCACAGCCTTGACGCCGGTTTGCGGCAGCGTCGTGAACAGGGTGATCAGTTCTTCGATGGTTTCCGCATTCAGCGCATTGCGCTTGGCCGGGCGGTTCAGGGTGGCGATCAGAACGCCGTCGTCATGAAGATCCAGCGTCAGGTTGGACAGGGTGGGAAGGGCTTTCATGCGGGGTTCCTTGGTGGTCGTGGATCGGTCGGGCAACAGTTCGGGTTCGGTTCGGTTTGGTCTGGTCAGGCGTCGGGCGCAAGCGCCTTGGCGGCATTGCGCAGAATGAATTTCTGGATCTTGCCGGTGGCGGTTTTGGGCAGGTCTTGCATCCGCACCCATTTGGGCGTCTTGAACCCGGCCAGATGGCTGCGGCAATGGGCGATGATCTCGGCTTCGGTGGCGTGATGGCCGTCGCGCAATTCGACAAAGGCGCAAGGCGCCTCGCCCCACAGCGGATGGGGCCGGGCGACAACGGCGGCGGCCTGCACGGCGGGGTGGCGGTAAAGCACGGCCTCGACCTCGACCGACGAGACGTTTTCGCCCCCCGAGATGATGACATCTTTCAGACGGTCGCGGATCTGCAGATAGCCGTCGGGGTGCATCACCGCGGCATCGCCCGACCAGAACCAGCCGCCCTGAAACGCCTCATCCGTGGCGGGGCGGTCTTTGTAATAGCCCTTCATCACCGTATTGCCGCGAATGGCGATTTCGCCCTGGGTGACCCCATCGGCGGGCACATCGGCCCCGGTGTCGCGGTTGACGACGCGGATGCCCTGCACCATGGGAAAGGTCACGCCCTGCATCGCCTGTTTTTCGGCCTGTTCGGCCTGGGTCAGGGCCGACCAGTCGTCTTGCCACAGGCATTGCGAGATATGGCCATAGGTTTCGGTCAGCCCGTAAACCTGCATGACTTGCAGCCCCAGACGGGCCGCCTTTTCCAGCACGGCGGGCGGGGGCGGTGCCCCTGCGGTCAGCGCCTTGACCTGTGGATCAAAGGGCCTGGCATCGGGGCTGTCACACAGCATTTGCAAGATCACCGGGGCCGCGCCGAAATGGGTGACGCCATGGGCGCGGATGGTGGCCATCAGCCCTTTGGGCGACGGGTCGGTCGGGAAGATCAGATGCGCGCCGACGATCGCCATGGCCCAAGGGTGGTTCCAGCCGTTGCAATGAAACATGGGCACGACCGACATATAGACCGGGTTCTGGGGCAGCGCCCAGCCGGCGGTGGTGCCCAAGGCCATCAGATAGGCCCCACGGTGGTGATAGATCACGCCTTTGGGCCGGCCCGAGGTGCCGGATGTGTAATTCAGCGCCAAGGCCTGCCATTCATCTTGCGGCAGGTGCCATGGCATCGGGGGGCTGGCGGCAAGCTGATCGTAATTCGCATCGCCAAAGCCGCCGGTGCCGATGTCGATCACGTCAATCGCCTTGCCGTTCAGGGCAAAGGCATCGCGCAACAGTTGCGTCAGCGACGTGTCGGCCAGCACCAGTTTGCAATCCGAGTGGTCAAGGATATAGGCGACGGTTTCGGTTTCCAGCCGGGTGTTGATCGTGTTCAGCACGGCGCCGACCAGTGGCACGGCATAGTGCAGTTCAAACAGTTCAGGCCGGTTGGGTGACAAGACCGAGACGGTATCGCCAAGGCCGATGCCGCGCGCGGCAAGGCCTGCGGCGACCGCGCGCACCCGCTGGCCGACCTGGGCCCAAGTCTGTGTGATGTCGCCATAGGTGGTGGCGGGGTGGGTGGCATAGACCACCTCGGCCCGTTCCAGAAAGGACAGGGGCGACAAGGGCACATGATTGGCCGCAACCGGGGCCGCGGCGGTGTAATGGGCATGCATGGGTCAGTCTCTCCCCCCTGATCCGGCGTGGGGCGGCCCTGGCTGTGGCCGCCCTCTGTGATGTGCAGCCTGCCGTGGCAGGGCTGATTTTCCAAGTCCCAAGGGGCCGGGTTTGTGGCCGATCAGAGGAAGGGCAATTCCACCAGACGGGCCGAAACCGGGCCGCTGTCGCGCATCACCTCGACCGTGGCGCCGGGTTTGACATCAGAGGCGATCAGCGCATAGCCGATATTGGCCATCATCCGGGGCGACCAGACGCAGTTTGTCATCATGCCGACGATGATGCCATCCAGCCGGATATCTTCGCGCCGGAACCCAAGGGGGGCGGGGATGCCGCCGTCAAGGATCAGGCCAAGCTGGTGGCGTTTGGGGCCTTCGTCATGGATGCGGCGCAGGGCCTTGATGCCCACCACATCATCGGGCACGCCCAGATCGACATATTTGCCGAGGCGCACCTCGAACGGGTTGGTCTGATCGTCGGTATCGCCACCGACTGACACCAGCCCGCTTTCGGTGCGTTCGGCCGTGGCGGGCGATCCGGGGCCGATGCCCCAGGGCTGGCCCGCCTCTTTGAAGATGTTCCAAAGCTGGGTGCCCTTGGTGCCGTCGCGCAAGTAGATTTCAAACCCGCCCTGTTTTGACCAGCCCGAGCGTTGCACGGCGACGGGGATGCCATCGATTTCGGTTTCTTTGAACCAGAAGTATTTGAGTTCGCGCACCCAATCGCCCATCACATGGGCCACCACATCTTCGGCCTTGGGGCCTTGCAGCGCCATGGGCGACACGTCGGGTTCGCTGACCTCGACATCCAGGCCGCGTTCGGCAGCCAGGGCGCTGGCCCAGAACCAGATGTCGCTGTCGGCGATCGAGAACCAATACAGGTCTTCATCCAGTTTCAGCAGGATCGGGTCGTTGATAATGGTGCCGCGATGGTTGCACAGGGGCACATATTTACCCTGACCGACCTTGCATTTCGACAGGTCGCGCGGCGACATGATCTGCGCCAGCTTGCCTGCGTCGGGGCCCTTGATCTGAACCTGGCGTTCCACCCCCACATCCCATTGCGATACGCCGTTGATCAGGCGCCAGTATTCCGCCTCGCGGTTGCCGTAAGAGGTGGGCATGATCATGCGGTTGTAGATGCTGGCCGCGGTCATGCCTTCGGCCACGGCGGATTCGTAGAATGGCGACGGGCGCAGGCGGGCCGTCGGGAATACGTTGAACATGTGGATCTCCCCTTTGGGGCAGAGATGATCCATCTGGCGGGGCGGCGTCAAACGACGTATTCAGGGCCAATGCCCCTATAAAAAGTTATGCCTGCGTTGGGAGTGGCCATGGCACAGACCGAGTTACCGCCGCTGACCTGGCTGCGCGCCTTTGAGGCCGCGGCCCGCACGCTGAGTTTCACCCAGGCCGCCGCTGAATTGCATGTGACGCAGGCGGCGATTTCCAAACATGTGCGGTCGCTGGAATTGCATTTGCAGCAGCCGTTGTTCGTGCGCAGGCCGCGCAGTCTGGAACTGACCAAGCTGGGCGCGGCCTATCTGCCCAAGGTGCAGGATGCGCTGGACCGCCTGGCCATTGGCACCCGAGAGGTGTTCGGGCGGCGCAAGAACCGCGCGCTGACCCTGCGCTGTGCGGTGTCTTTCGCGGTGAACTGGCTGACGCCGCGTCTGCCTGCCTTTCTGGACCGGCACCCTGATCTGTCGCTGCGGGTCATTTCCAGTGTCTGGAATGAAAGCTTTGACAAGGATCTGTTTGATCTGGATATCCAATACGGCACGGGCACCTGGCCCGGCTTTGCCAGCCACCGCCTGACATGGGAGCGGATTACCCCGCTGTGCGCGCCCGATCTGCCCGCGCGGCTGGCGCTGGCACAGCCCGATGATCTGGCCGGGCATCGGTTGTTGCATGTCTTGGGCTATCAGCAGGGCTGGGGCATCTGGCTGAATGCGGCCGGGGCGCGGCGGGTTGATCCGGGGCAGGGGCTGCAACTGGACACATCGCTGACCGCGATGGAACTGGCCGCGCAGGGCGGCGGCGTGGCCTTGGGCCGGTCTTCGCTGGTGCAGGGGTATCTGGCATCGGGACGGCTGATCGCGCCGTTTGATCTGACCGTCCCGATTGAAGAAGCGTTCTGGCTGCTGGAGCCAAAGCTGGCAGACCCGCATCCGGATGTGGGCCTGCTGGTTGATTGGCTGCGCGCCGAGGCGGGGATGGGCCCGCCTTATTCGGCGGCCTGACGCTTTGGCAGCACCCAACCGGGGCGGGCAAAGTGGCAGGTATAGCCGTTGGGGATACGTTCGAGATAATCCTGATGTTCCGGCTCTGCCTGCCAGAAATCGCCCACCGGGGCCACTTCGGTGACGACAGGCCCCGGCCACAGGCCCGAGGCATTGACATCGGCAATCGTATCAAGTGCCACCTGATGCTGGCTTTCCGAGGTGTAATAGATGGCCGAGCGGTAGGACATGCCCAGATCATTGCCCTGCCGGTTCAGCGTGGTGGGGTCGTGGATCTGGAAAAAGAATTCCAGCAGCTGTCGATAGCTGATCTGGGTCGGATCAAACAGGATCTCGATGCCTTCGGCATGGGTGCCGTGGTTGCGATAGGTGGCATTGGGCACATCGCCGCCGGTATAGCCCACGCGGGTGGACTGAACCCCGGGCAGGCGGCGGATCAGATCCTGCATGCCCCAGAAACAGCCCCCCGCCAATACTGCGCGTTCGGTCATTGCTTTTCCTCTACTTGGGCCAGCCAGGCGCCATAGCCCTGGGCCTGCATCTGGTCTTTCGGAATAAAGCGCAGGCTGGCTGAATTGATGCAATAGCGCAAGCCACCCATGCTGGGCGGGCCATCGGGAAAGACATGGCCCAGATGGCTGTCGCCATGGGCCGAGCGCACCTCGACCCGGCGCATGCCATGGCTGGTGTCGGCATGTTCGCTGACCATGCTGGCGTCGATGGGTTTGGCAAAGGCGGGCCAGCCACAGCCTGAATCGAATTTATCGGCCGAGGCGAACAACGGTTCGCCCGAGACGATATCGACATAGATGCCGGGTTCGAAATGGTGGTCATATTCGCCGGTAAAGGGGCGTTCGGTGCCGTTTTGCTGGGTGACGCGGAATTGTTCGGGCGTCAGGCGGGCCAGGGCATCGTCGGTCTTGCGATAGGTCATGCGGTGTCTCCGATCATCGGGGGTAGGCCATATATGGGTGGTCTTGGCCGAAAGACAACGCTGGGGGACTGTCAGCTTTGGCTGGCCGGCGGGGCCATGGCGGGCAAGCGGATGGCAAAGCGGGTGCCCGTGCCGGGGGTGGTGCGCAGGCTGATGCTGCCACCGGCTTTTTGCACGATGTCGCGGGTGATCGACAGGCCAAGGCCGGTGCCGTCGCGCCCCTTGGTGGTGAAGAACGGGTCGAAAATCCGGGCAGCGATGGGGTCGGGGATGCCGGGGCCGGTGTCGGCGACAGTCAGTTCAACCTGTGGCGGGGTGTCGGGTTGGGGGGTGTTGGGCGCGGGGGTATTGGGTGCGGGGGCCTGTGGCAGCGTCTGGCAGCCCAGTGTCAGCCGCCCGCCCGATGGCATGGCCTGAATGGCGTTGATGCACAGATTGACCAGAACCTGCTGCAACTCGGTCTTGTTCATCAGAATTTGCGGGGTTTCGGTCAGCGCCAGATCCAGCGTGATCCCGCCCTTGACCAGCAGATGTTGCAGCAGGGGCAGGGTGTCGCGGATGGTTTGCGCCACATCGATGCCGTGATCGGGGGCGGCGAATTCTTCGGGCCGGGCAAAGCGCAGCAGTTTGCCGATCAGCACATGAATGGCCTGAATCCGATCCTGGATCAGCGCGAATTCGGTTTTCAGGGGGGCGGCGGCGGGGCCAAGATCAGACTGGATCACATCCAGATTGCCCTGGATCACCGCCAGCGGATTGTTGATTTCATGGGCCACACCGGCGGTGATTTCGCCGATCGCGGCCAGCTTTTCCGACACGATCAATTGCCGGGTGGTCAGATCAAGCCGGGTGTTGGCGGCCTGCAATTCGGCGGTGCGTTCGGCCACCCGGTGCTCTAGCGCATCGGCCCAGTCGCGCAGGCTGCGGTCGCGCTGTTGCAGCTGATCAAGCAGGCTGTCAAGGTGATGGGCGACGCGCGCGATCTCGTCATCCACTGCTACGCGGCCGACGCGGGCGCCGAATTGCCCGGCCTCAACCTGGCCGATGACGGCATTCATTTTTTCCAGCGGGCGAAAGATGCTGCGCGCCCACAACAGCATGACCGGGACAGAGATCAGCACGACCACCAGAAAGATCAGCGCGATCTGCCACAGGGTGCGGGCCTGTGCGGCGGCGAAATCGCGTTCCAGAAAGCCGACGTAAAGCATACCGACGATTTGGCCAAAGCTGTCGGTCAGCGGGTGATAGCCCGACACATACCAGTCATTCACCACAAAGGCGCGGTCCAGCCATGTCTTGCCCTGGGCCAGCACGCGGTTGCGCACGCTGACCGAAACACGGGTGCCAAGGGCGCGGACATCCTCGAACAGGCGCACATTGGTGGAAATGCGGACATCGCCCAGAAACAGCGTGGCCGTGCCCTGGCCTGCGCCGGTCAGGCTGCCTTCGGGATAGACCAGCGCGTTGATGTCGTCGATGAACCCCAGATTGCGGTTCAGCAACAGCCCCCCCACGATGGCCCCGCCGGGGGCATGGGCGGCGGCATGGATGACCATGCCCTGATCCTCGACCAGCCGGTCGGTGGGCTGGGCGGCGGTGGTGGGCACCAAGGGGATGCGCGCGCGCTGGGCCAGGGCGGGGGACAGGGCCTGCAACTGCGCCGCTTGCAGCACATCAAGGGCGGTGACACTGCGCCCGGCCATGGCCTGTTGCACGATGGGCCAGTCCAAAGGATTTGGGGCGCTGTTCAGCGAGGCGGCGACCACGGGCACGCCAGCGGCATCGACGTAATACAGAAAATCAAGGCCCTGGCGCAGGCGCTGGCCTTCCAGAAACGCGGCCAGATCCTCGGCCCCGGTTTCTGACAGGCGCAGCGCAGCCATCAGGGCCGCAGATTGGCCCAAGGCCTCGACCGCGGCCCCGCGGCTTTCCATCAACCCGCGCAGGTGCTGGCGGGCGATGGTCAATTCGCTGTCCACCTTGGCGATCAGCACCTCATCCAGCCGGTCAGACAGGCTTTTGACCGAGGTCAGCAACAGCAGCGGCAGCAGGATCAGCAGCGGCAGCAGCGTCAGCAGCAACAGACGCCCGCGCACCGAGGCGCGCAGGGGCGGGGGCGTGGGGTCAGACAAGGGCTGGGGGTCAGACATTCCACACGGCGCATTTGCGATCAATCGTCTTGCGCGAAATGCCCAGACGACGCGCAGCCTCGGCCCGGTTGCCGCCGCAGGCCTCAAGGATCGACAGGATGTGGCGGCGTTCAACCGCTTGCAGCGAGTCCGACGCCTCGGCCGGGTCGTCTTGCGGGTCGGCGGCAAATTCGGGGGGGAATTCGCCAAGGATCAACGACCGCTCGATCAGATTGCGCAATTCGCGCACATTGCCCGGCCAGTGATAGCCCGCAAGCGCCAGCAGCACGCCTTCGGTCAGGGGCAGGGGCGGCACGCCCAGTTGGCGGGCGAACTGGCCCATGAAGGTTTCGGCCAGCTCGGCAATATCGGGCACGCGTTCGCGCAGCAGCGGCATGCGCAGATGCACCACGTTGATGCGGTGATAAAGATCCTGACGGAAGCGCCCGCTGGCCACGGCCTGTTCAAGGTTGCCGTTGGTGGCAAAGACAAAGCGCAGGTTCAGCGGCAATTCCCGTTCGGCCCCGGCAGGGCGAATGCGGCTGTCTTCGATCACCCGCAACAGCGTGGCCTGCACCGGCAACGGCAATTCGCTGATTTCATCCAGAAACAGCGTCCCGCCCGACGCCTGCACCAGCAGGCCATCGCGCCCCGACCCCAGTTCGCCGAACAGATCGGCCGAGATGCGGTCGGGCGAGATGGCGGCGCAGTTGATGGGCACAAAGGGTTTGTCGGCACGGTCTGACAGGGCATGAAGGGTGCGCGCGGCCACCTCTTTGCCGGTGCCACTTTCGCCGGTGATCAGCACCGGGGCCGGGGTTGGGGCCACGCGCTCCAGCGATTTGCGAATGGCGGCAATGGCGGGGGAATGGCCCATCAGCCGGCCCCTTGGGCTGTGCACCTCGGCCCGCAATTCGTATTTCAGCAAAAAGTTCTCGCGCCGCAGATAGCGCTGATCCATGCAGCGCGAGATGGCATTCAGGATCTGGTTCGACCGGAACGGTTTCAGCACGAAATCCGCCGCCCCCAGCCGCATGGCATGAATGGCGGTATCCAGATCGGCATAGGCTGTCATCAGGATGGCTTCGGCAAAGAACCCGACGCGGCGCTGTTCGGCCAGCCAGTCCAGGCCCGACTGGCCGGGCATGACATTGTCCAGCAGCACCAGATCGAAATTGCGCTGATCCAGCAGGCGCGAGGCTTCGGCCGCATCGGCGGCCTCTTCCACCCGTTTGCAGCGCGGGGCAAGCGTGCGCACCAGAAAATTGCGGATGCCCGGTTCATCATCCACCACCAAAAGCGAGACATGCTGCAGCACGGCATCAATATCGCTGGGCGCGGGGCCAGCGGGCGATGGGGCGGCGGCAGTCATGGTCGGCTATGGCCTTTCACTCGTCGAGGCGGACGTTTTCGGGGCTGATTGTCCGTTCTGCCGCCGAGAAGCCGATCTGGTCAAGGCCAAAGTCGGCAACGACGGCGAGGACGATGGTGGCCAGAAAGGCCATGAACATGCTTTTCATCGGGGCGTTCTCGATTGTTGGGCCAGTGGGTCTTGGGTGGTTGTCTGATCTGGGGGGCCGATCTGGAGGGCGGTGGTCATTCGGCGGGGGTTCCGTTACGATCGCCATGGGCTTTCTGGCCCGTCACCTCTTCATACCACAGACCGTGGTGTTCCTTGGCCCATTGCACCTCGACCTGACCCGATCCCATGGCATCAAAGGCACCCTCCATCCCGACTGAGCCGATGTAGATATGGCCGATGATGACGGCCATGAAGACAAAGGCAATGATCGCATGCCACAGCTGCGAAAGCTGCATTTCTTCATGCGGGGCCAGAACCGTGGGCAGGGGATCAAACCCAAGGGCCTGTGGCAGGCCAAGGGCATTCAGCTTGGCAAAGGTGGGGGCAAAGAGGTGCAATTCAAACGGGAACAGCAGCGCCACGCCCGAAACGCTGATCGAGACGCCCAAGACCACGACCGACCAGAAGATCAGCTTTTGGCCTGCGTTGAATTTCTTGGCCGGGGGGTGAACGCCCTTGGAAAACAGCCCGCCGCCCACGGCGATCCATTTCAGATCGTGCTTGTTGGGGATGTTATGGGCGATCCAGAACACGGTGACCATGATCAGCGCCAGCATGAAGGGCCAGGCAAGGTTGTTATGCGCCCATTTGCCTGCGATGGCGATGGGGGCAAAGGCCTCGTGCCCGATCAGGGGGATCAGGGCCACGCGCCCGAACAACAGCGCAAGGCCGGTGATGGCCAGCACGATGAACGACCCGCCCAGCATCCAGTGGGCAAAGCGTTCGATGGCGGAAAAGCGCAGGATCGTCTGGCCGGTTTTGGGGCCGTCAATCATGATGCGGCCCCGCAGCAGGTAGAACAGGGCCAGAATGCCCAGCATGCCCACCAGCAGCCAGCCGCCGTAAAAGCGCAGATCCTGGGCGCGCACGTTCAGCCATGTCATGCCGCCATCCTGCATCAGCACCTGGGCTGCGGGGCCACGGGCCTGGGTGGTGATGTCGGCCCTGTCATAGCGCAGGGCGCGCCACAATTCGGCATCTGATACGCCGCCAAGCGTGCCCAGGGGATCGGTGATCGGGGCGGCGGCATCGGGGTTGCCCAAGGCGTCGCTGCGAAAACTGTCGTCGATCTTTTGCTGGGCCTGACGGGCCAGAATATCTTGCAGCGTCTGCGCGCCGCCCGTGGCACTGCGGTCGGAGGACGGGGCTTCGGGGGTGGGGGCCTCTTGCGCCGGGCTTGGGGCCGCGGTCAGGGCCAAAGCCGTCAGCAGCGCAAAGAGCAGGGCCAGCAGTCTTGGGGGCATGGTGTTCACCGGATCATCCCGTCATGTGTCGTGCAAGGTGCAAAGCAGCCCATGGCCCCTTGCGGTGCCACGGGGCGATGTGAAAAGGCGGCCCGGCGCGTGGCCGGGCCGGATCGGCTTAGTTCGCCTTTTGGTTGTAGGCCGTGCCCCAGCCCCAGGCGCCAGCGCCAAAGCCGCGGGCCACGACGCGTTCGCGGTAGATGGCCGACACCATATCGCCATCGCCCGCCAGCAGGGCCTTGGTGGAACACATCTCGGCGCAGATCGGCAATTTGCCTTCGGCAATCCGGTTGCGCCCGTATTTGGCGAATTCGGCGGTGGAATGCGTTTCTTCCGGGCCACCGGCGCAGAAGGTGCATTTGTCCATCTTGCCACGGCTGCCAAAGTTGCCCGCCTGCGGATATTGCGGGGCGCCAAAGGGGCAGGCGTAAAAGCAATAGCCGCAGCCGATGCACAGGTCTTTCGAGTGCAGCACGATGCCATCGGCAGTCTGGTAAAAGCAGTCGGTCGGGCAGACCGCCATGCAGGGCGCATCCGAGCAATGCATGCAGGCCACCGAGATCGAGCGTTCGCCCGGTGAGCCATCATTGATCGTCACGACCCGGCGGCGGTTGATGCCCCAGGGAACCTCATGCTCGTTCTTGCAGGCGGTGACGCAGGCATTGCATTCGATGCAGCGCTCGGCGTCGCAGAGAAATTTTGCGCGTGCCATATCTGTCGTCTCCTCAGGCTGCGGTGATCTTGCAGAGTGTGGCCTTTGTCTCCTGCATTTGCGTCACGGAGTCGTAGCCATAGGTCTGCGCGGTGTTGGTGGATTCCCCCAGAACATAGGGGTCTGCGCCCTCGGGGTATTTGCTGCGAAGGTCTTCGCCCTGGAAATGGCCGCCAAAGTGGAACGGCATGAAGGCCACACCCGCGCCGACGCGTTGCGTCAGCATGGCCTTGACCCGCACCTTGCCGCCCTCGGGCCCTTCGACCCAGACCATCGACCCGTCGCGGATGCCCAGATTGTTGGCGTCGCGTGGGTTGATTTCCACGAACATGTCTTGCTGCAATTCGGCAAGCCAGGGGTTCGAGCGGGTTTCATCGCCACCGCCTTCGTATTCGACCAGACGGCCCGAGGTCAGGATGATCGGGTAATCCTGGCTGAAGTCCTTGGACTGGATCGAGGCGTAAAGCGTGGGCAGGCGATAGAACTTGCGGTCTTCATAGGTGGGATAATCGGCCACCAGATCGCGCCGGTTGCTATACAGCGGTTCGCGGTGCAAGGGCACCGGGTCGGGGAACGTCCAGACCACGCAGCGGGCCTTGGCATTGCCATAGGGCGCGCAGCCGTGTTTGATCGCCACCCGCTGGATGCCGCCCGAAAGGTCGGTCTTCCAGTTGATCGCCGAAACCCGGTCATCATAGTCGCTGGGGAAGGCCATGCCTTCGGCCTCGCCGATTTCTTCATCCGAGACATCAAAGCCGTCAATCGCGGCCACACGGGCGATGATTGCCTTTTCGCGGGGGGTCAGATCGGTGTGCCAGCCCAGATCGCGCAGCATTTGATAGGTGAATTCAGGATAGCCGTCCTGAATCTCGGACCCGACGGTGTATACCCCTTCGGCCAGCAGGTTTTCACCATCGCGTTCCACCCCGAACCGGGCGCGGAACGGCAGGCCGCCATTCGCCACCGATTGCGACATGTCATACAGGTTCGGCGTGCCCGGATGCTTCATCTCGGGCGTGCCCCAGCACGGCCACGGCAGGCCGTAGTAGTCGCCATCACACGGCCCGCCATCGGCGCGCAGGGTGGTTTTGTCAAAGGTGTGCTGATTGGCCATGTGCAGCTTGATGCGCTCGGGCGACTGCCCGGTATAGCCGACCGTCCACATGCCGCGGTTGAATTCGCGGGTCAGGTCTTCGATCATCGGCACGTTTTCGCTTTCCATGCCGATATTGCGCAGCAGGCGGTCGGCAAAGCCGAACTTTTTGGCGAACAGGGTGATGATCTCGTGATCGGTTTTCGACTCGAACAGGGGCGCCATCACCTGATCGCGCCATTGCAGCGACCGGTTCGATGCCGTGACCGAGCCACGGGTTTCGAACTGGGTGGTTGCGGGCAGCAGATAGACGCCATCGGTGCGGTCATGCAGCACGGCAGAAACGGTGGGGAAAGGATCGATCACGACCAGCGTATCTAGCTTTTCCATCGCCGTTTTCATTTCGGTCATCCGGGTCTGGCTGTTGGGCGCGTGGCCCCACAGCACCATGACCTTGATCGTATCGTTCTGGTCGATATTGGCCGGGTCTTCCAGCACGCCGTCGATCCAGCGCGAAACGGGGATGCCGTTTTCGTTCATCAGGCTGCGCGGGTTGCCATCGGCATCGACGGCGGGCTGGCCGTCGGGGCCATTCAGCATGGCAAAGCGACCCTTCAGCCAGTCCAGATCCTCGCCCCAGACCTTGGCCCAATGCGCCCAGGCCCCCGGCACAAGGCCGTAATAACCGGGCAGGTCATGCGACAGAACGCCAAGGTCGGTCGCGCCCTGCACGTTGTCATGGCCGCGGAAGATGTTGGTGCCGCCACCGGCCACACCCATGTTGCCCAAGGCCAGTTGCAAGATGCAATAGGCGCGGGTGTTGTTGTTGCCGTTGGTGTGCTGGGTGCCGCCCATGCACCAGATCAGGGTGCCGGGGCGGTTGTTGACCAGCGTGCGCGCCACGCGCTCTAGCTGTGCGCCGGGAACACCGGTGACACGCTCGGTTTCCTCGGGCGTCCACTTCTTCACCTCGTCCTTGATCTGGTCCATGCCCCAGACGCGGGTGCGGATGTATTCCTTGTCTTCCCAACCGTTTTCAAAGATGTGCCACAGCAGGCCCCAGATCAGGGCCACATCGCTGCCCGGACGAAAGCGCACATATTCGTCGGCATGGGCCGCCGTGCGGGTAAAGCGCGGGTCGCAGACGATCAGGGGGGCGTTGTTTTCTTCCTTGGCCTTCAGCATGTGCAGCAGCGAGACGGGATGCGCCTCGGCCGGGTTGCCGCCGATCAGGAAGATCGCCTTGGATTTGTGGATGTCGTTATAGCTGTTGGTCATCGCGCCATAGCCCCAGGTGTTTGCCACACCCGACACAGTGGTCGAGTGGCAAATCCGGGCCTGGTGATCGACGTTGTTGGTGCCCCAATAGGCGGCAAACTTGCGGAACAGATAGGCCTGTTCGTTGTTATGCTTGGCAGACCCCAGCCAATAGACCGAGTCGGGGCCATTCTTTTCGCGCACATCAAGCATCTTGTCGCCGATCTCGGTGATCGCCTGATCCCACGAGATGCGCTTCCAGACGCCGCCTTCTTTCTTCATCGGGTATTTCAGCCGGCGCTCGCCATGGGCGTGTTCGCGCACCGCCGCCCCCTTGGCGCAATGGGCGCCCAGGTTGAACGGGCTGTCATAGCCCGGTTCCTGCCCGATCCAGACGCCATTATCGACCTCGGCCACCACAGTGCAGCCGACCGAACAATGGGTGCAGACGGTTTTCACCGTATCGACCGCGCGGGCCACGGCCTCTTGCGCATTGGCGCGGGTGACGGTGCCGCCGGTCATGCCAAGGGCTGCAAGCCCGCCAATCGCCAGGCCCGAGCCCCGCAAGAAGGCGCGCCGGTCAACCGACTTTTCCGCGACAGTGGTCAGAAGCGGTGTCCGGCTCGCCGCGCGAACCACTCCGCTGGTTTTTCTTTTCAGCATCGTGCTCTCCCTTGCACCCCGGCTGGGCCGGGCTTGGGTCTTGGTGGGGATGGGCGGTCAGAACCGCGCCAATTGGTAATAGGTGCGGGTATGGGCGTTATCTTGCAGCCCGTCGGGGGTGGCCGCGGTCTGGGCGGCTTCGGCCCCCGTTCCGGCTGTGGCCGCCACGATGGCTGCCGGGGCTGCGGTGCTGGCCAGTTTCAGAAAATCACGCCGCCCGACGGCATCCTTTGCGCTGGTTGTGTCCTTCGATCTTTTCATTCACGCCTCCTGTGGTGCGTCGTCTGTGGGGGCCGGGGCCACCCTGATGGGGAACGGGCCTGCTGCCCGTCTTGGTCTGTCAGCCATTCCCAAGCCGGAAGGCCTCGCGTTCGATATCAATGAAGATCCGGCCCAGCGTGCCGACGGGCAGGTAAAAGACCGACCCTTTGGCCTGTTCCAGATCGCTGAAGAAATGCGCGGCCCAAGGGGCGATATGGCGGTTGAAAAACTCGCGCTGACGCTCGATCGGGGCGGGGCTGCCAAAGCGGCCGTCGATCAGCCCGGCCATCATCTCCATCAGCGAGGCGATGTTGTCTTCGGGTTCATAGACATTGGGCGCGCGGCTGATCTGAAGGCTGGCCATATCCTTGCGCAGGGTGGCCAGTGGCTTTTCGTTCAGAAACCCGGTCAGGTAATAGCTGGCAAAGGGCAGCAATTCGCCGCGGCCGATGCCGATGAACAATTCGGTGAATTCACGCTCGACCGATGGGGCGCTGGTGTTGCGGGCCAGCTTGGCCAAAGTCTCGACCGCGCGGCCCATGGGTGTTGCGTCGCCCGTCAGCCCGCCAAGGGCGCGCAGGCGTTCTTTGGTGGGCGGGTCGGCCAGCAGCGCCGCCAGAAGATCATAGACTTCGGCGCGCAGGCGGTCTTCTGCGGCAAGGGCCCGGTCTGCCGGTTCAAGGGTTGGGGCGGCTTGGGTCATCCGGTCCTCATGTCTCAAAGGAAAAGCGCATATGGCGGCGGGGCAGGGCTGGCGCATCCTGCTCGGGGGCCGCGTGGGGCGTGTCTTGTGCGGGGCTGGCCTGCCCCATCTGCGGTGCAGGTTCGGCGTCTGGCCCCGTCTCTGGCCCCGTTTCTGGCCCCGTCTCTGGCTCTGGCTGGGCTTCTGGCTCTGGCGGCAGGGCGGCTTTGGCCGTATTGGCCTCGGCCTTTTCGGCCATGGCCAGAACATGCTGCATCAGGCCCTTGCCCACCTGATAGCTGGTTTTCAGATCCGGCACGACAGTGGCCGCGTCGGTGTAATCCTCGTTGAAATCCACCAGCCCGTCCAGATTGGCCAGCACCGGGTTTGATCGCCACAGCCGACGCAAGGCGCGGCGGCGCAGATGCTCGGGCACGGTTTTTTGCAAGAAGGCCGAAAAATCATCGCCCATCCGCATCAGATCGGGGTCTTTCAGGCCCAGTTCGGCCAAGATCACCGCGTCGGGGCGTTCGTCTTGCTGCGGGGCGGGGGCGGGCGCATCCTGTTCGCACAGGTCTGCATCACGGGCGGCGGCCAGGGCGGCCTCTTCGGCCTGCACCGCAGCGCGCCGACGCGACCAGAAGTTTGACGCAGCGGTATTTGATGGGGCGGCGGTCATGATCCCTCTCCCCTTGATGTCTCTCCGGGCCGCATGGTGCCCGGCGCGCGAAACACATCGGCCATCTGTCGAATGCGGGCATCGCCCTTGCCATCCTCAACCAGATCGACCCGCTTTTTATCGCGCTTGCGCTTGATGAAGGGTTCGTCGTGATGATGTTCCTGCACGAAATCATGCACCCATTTCATCAGCATCAGGGGCATCGGCACCTGTTCGATCAGGCCTTCGCCGCTGTCCATGTAATCTTGCCCTTCATAGGGCGAGGCGGTGATATGCGTGGCCTTCCACGGCAGATCGCTGCCCAAAGCGGCATCATGCTGCAACACCACCACAACCCCCGGCACCTTGGAGGCCAGAGCGACCTGATAGGCTTCGGTATCGGTCGACCACAGATCAAGGGTCAGGGTTGCGGCATGGTATTCGACCGCATCCCCTTCGCGGCGCAATTCGCGCCAGTTGGCAGGGCCAGCGCCCGGCAGAACCGCCACCACTTTCCACGCCCATTTCGCCCACCGGGTGACCCCCGGTGTGCGGCGCACTACGATTCCGACCGGCATGGATGCGCGGGTAAGTGGCATGTGTTGACGTATCCTCCCCTCAGGATGTGCCCCCTGTTGACGTCAGTCATGGGTCAAACCTTGCCGATGCCGCAAAGCAAAATTGCACGAATCGGTCAGAAAACTGATCCAGTCCGGCCGATGTGGACATTTTGTCCAGTTCCATTGCCGGGGTGGTTTTGGGCGCGGACACAATGTCCCAGCCCGTTTTTATGACTGTTTTTGTTGGGATTCTTTCTGCCGTGAATCAGCCCGAATCACCTGAATTCGGGTGATGGGGGCCTTTACGGGCCGTGGCATTTCATGCCTAGCTTGCCGCCAATCTGCCGGAAACAACGGCAGACACAGCCAGAGGGGGGAGCCGCGATCAATGTCTAAGCACCTGATTTTGTGTAATTGTCTGGAAAGTCAGCCGATCGACGCCACGGCCATCGGGCAGGCCACGGGGCTGAAATGTTCTCGGGTTCATCGCTCTCTCTGCACCGCAGAAATCGACAAGGCCGCCGAGGCGCTGGCGGGGGGCGATGTCGTGATTGCCTGCGCGCAAGAGGCCGACCGCTTTGCCGAACTGGCCGAAGAGATCGGGGCCGAGGCCCCGGTTTGTGTCGATATCCGCGACCGGGCGGGCTGGTCTGACGATCTGCAAACGGCGCCCAAGATGGCGGCCCTGCTGGCCGAAAGCCTGTTGCCGCAGCCCATGGTCAAGGCGCTGGATGTCACCTCCGAAGGCCGCTGCCTTGTTCTGGGCGCGCCAGATGTGGCGCTGGCGGCGGCCGAGCGGCTGGCCGATACGCTGTCGGTCACGGTGCTGTTGGACCGCGCGGCTGATCTGCCGTTGACGCGCCGGTTTGAGGTGGTGCAGGGCCGATTGAAGCGGGCCGAGGGCACGTTGGGGGCGTTTTCGGTGCTGATTGACGGCTTGCAGATGGTGCAGCCGGGGGGGCGCGGGGCCTTTGGGCTGACGCCGCTGCGCGATGGGGCGCGCACCGAATGTGATGTGATCCTGGATCTGACCGGGGGCACGCCGCTGTTTTCGGCCCCGCACAAACGGGATGGCTATTTGCGCGCCGATCCGGGCAGCCCCACGGCGGTGGCCGAGGTGCTGATGCAGGCGGCCCAGCATGTGGGCACCTTTGAAAAACCGCTGTATCTGCGGCTGGAAAGCCATTTGTGCGCCCATTCGCGGGCGGGCAAGACGGGCTGCACCCGCTGTCTGGATATTTGCCCGACCGGGGCGATCACACCTGATGGCGATCATGTGGCGGTCGATCCGCTGGTCTGTGCGGGCTGCGGGGCCTGTGCGGCTTTGTGCCCTTCGGGGGCGATCCTGTATGATGCGCCGCCGGTGGATAACACGCTGATGCGGCTGCGGGTTCTGGCCGAAACCTATGCCCGTGCCGGTGGGGATGCCCCGCGGCTGCTGGTGCATGATGCCGACCATGGCGGGCAGATGATCTCGCTGGCTGCGCGCTTTGGCCGGGGGCTGCCTGGCGATGTGATCCCGCTGGCGGTGGCGGCCTTGGCGGGCTTTGGTCATGCCGAGATGCTGGCCGCCCTTGGCATGGGCTTTGCCGCGGTTGATCTGCTGCTGGCCCCCCAGACCGAGCGAGACCCGGTCGAGCGCGAGGCGGCCCTGGCCCGTGCGATGGGGGCCGAGGGGCGGGTGCGGCTGTTGGATCTGGCTGATCCTGATCAGGTGTCGGAGGCGCTTTACGGGGCGGCAGTGCCTGCGCCTGTGGCCCAGCCGGTGCTGGCCATGGGCGGGCGGCGGCAGGTGGCGCGGCTGGCGGCCAAGGCGCTGCTGCCGGGGGCCGAGGCGCCGGTGGCCCTGCCTGCGGGTGCGCCCTATGGCGCGGTGGTGGTCGATACCGATGCCTGCACGCTGTGCCTGTCTTGTGTGTCGTTGTGCCCATCAGGGGCGTTGCTGGACAACCCCGACCGGCCCGAGTTGCGCTTTCAGGAAGATGCCTGTCTGCAATGCGGGGTCTGCGCCCATGCCTGCCCCGAAAAGGCCATCACGCTGGTGCCGCAGTTCGACCCGACCGATGCGGCGCTGAAACAACGGGTGCTGAACGAAGAAGAGCCGTTCTGCTGTGTCGAATGCGGTGCGGCCTTTGGTGTGAAATCGACCATCGAGAAGATCATGGAAAAGCTGGCGGGCAAGCATTCGATGTTTCTGAACGAAGGGGCGGGACGCCTGATCCAGATGTGCGATGATTGCCGGATCAAGGCGCAGTCGCATGCCAAGGGCAATCCCTTTGGGCTGGGCGAGCGCCCTGTGCCGCGCACGACCGATGACTATCTGTCAAAGCGCAAGGATCACTGATGCCCGGATGGGGCGGGCTTAACAAAGGACAAAGCTGATGGAAGACGACTTCAACATGTCGCTGCGCAAGTTTCTGAAACAGGTGGGCGTCACCTCGCAACAGGCCATCGAAGAGGCCGTGCGCGCAGCCGGGCCTGCGGTGGCGGGCAAGGATTTGTCGGCGCGCGTGGTGCTGACGATTGACGGGGTTGCGTTGACCCATGTGGTTGAGGGCACGATCAAGGGGCCTCAGGCATGAGCCTGACGCGTGAGGCCGTGCTGGACGTGCTTAAGCGCGTGGCCGACCCTTTGGGGGGCAAGGATATTGTCACGGCAGGCATGGTGCGGGCGCTGAATGTTGATGCCGGTGCCGTGCGCTTTGTGCTGGAGATCGACCCCGCCCGCGCCAAGGTGATGGAGCCGGTGCGCGCCGAGGCCGAAGCGGCGCTGAAGGCGCTGCCGGGGGTGGGGGCTGTATCGGTGGTGATGACGGCCCATGCCGCCGCCCCGCCGCCCCCCAGCCTGAAAGGCGGGGGGCATGGCCATGCCCACGGTCCAGCCAAGGCGCAAGGGCCGGAAAAGATTGCAGGGGTGGCAAAGATCATCGCGATTGCCTCGGGCAAGGGCGGGGTGGGCAAATCCACCGTTTCGGCCAATCTTGCGGTAGCCCTGGCGGCCGAAGGGCGGCGCGTGGGCCTGCTGGATGCCGATGTCTATGGCCCGTCGCAGCCGCGCATGCTGGGGGTGTCGGGTCGGCCTGCCAGCCCCGATGGCAAGACCATTCTGCCGCTGCGCAACCACGGCGTCACCCTGATGTCGCTGGGTCTGATGACGCAGGAAGACGAGGCCGTGGTCTGGCGTGGCCCGATGCTGATGGGGGCGCTGCAACAGATGCTGTTTCAGGTGCAATGGGGCGCGCTGGATGTGTTGATCGTCGATCTGCCGCCGGGCACGGGTGATGTGCAGATGACCCTGTGCCAAAAGGCTGCGGTAGATGGCGCCATTGTTGTCTCGACCCCGCAGGACATTGCCCTGCTGGATGCGCGCAAGGGCATTGATATGTTCCAGAAACTGGGCACGCCGATCCTGGGGCTGATTGAAAACATGTCCACCCATGTCTGTTCCAACTGCGGGCATGAAGAGCATATCTTTGGCCATGGCGGCGTCGCGCGAGAGGCGGAAAAGCTGGGTGTGCCGCTTTTGGCCGAAATTCCGCTGCATCTGGATATCCGCACCGCGGCCGATGGCGGCGCGCCGGTGACGGTGTCAAAACCTGCCAGCCCGCAGGCGCAGGCGTTTCGGGATCTGGCCCGGCAGTTGATCGCCTCGGGGGCGGCATGACGCTGGCGCCGGTCTTTCCGCCGCTGTTGAAAGGCATGGCGGCCGGGCCTGCCAACCCGGTGCCGATTGCCATTGCGCAGGCCGAGCGCGGGGTGGATGCCGGTCTGCTGGTCTGGTCGCAGACCGAGGAACGGCTGCGCGCGGCGCTGGTGCTGGCGCCCGATACGCCGCTGGAGCCGGCCATGGCCGGGCTGATCGCCTGTGCCGTGGGCATGCAGAACGCGCTGGGGGCGCTGGCCCCCCCGGAAACGGCGGTGCATATCGACTGGACGGGCGATCTGCGGCTGAACGGGGCGCATGTGGGCGGCCTGCGCGCGATCTGCCCAAGGGTTCCGGCGGGCCAGATGGCCGATTGGATTCCAGACTGGATGGTGGTGGCGGTGGATCTGACGCTGCGCCTGCCGGATCGGCTAGAGCCGGGCCAGACCCCGAACTGGACCGCGCTGGATCAAGAAGGCTGCGGCGAGATCGAGTCCATCACCTTGCTGGAGGCCTGGGCACGGCATTCGCTGTTGTGGCTGAATGGTCTGGACGAGCCGCAGGGCCGTCAGTCGCTGTATCGCGAATGGAAGGGGCTGGTCTGGAACCTTGGCAAAGAGATCTCTTTGCCGTTGCAGGGCGAAAGCCTGACAGGCACCTTTCTGGGGGTGGATGAGAACTTTGGCATGATCCTGAAAACCGCGATGGGACCGCGCCTGTTGCCGCTGACGGCTTTGCTGGAAAGGGACTGACATGCTTTTGGCCCGTGCCATTCATTTTGATGAAAGCGACATGAATGTGTTTCACAACCCGGCCCGCACTGGGGAATGGGCGATTTCCGGGGGGTTTGAGTTTTCAAACTGGGGCGAGGGCGATCTGGTGGGCAAGGCGCGTCAGGCCTTTGCCAATGGCTGGCTGGGGGTGGAAACCTTTGGCCGCGTCACCTTTGTGGCCGTCACCCGGATTGAACCCGCGGAATACGAGGCCTTGGCCGATCATCTGGCCCAGCATTTCGTGGCCGTCTATGGCGCGCCCTCGGTGCAGGCGGCACGCCCCGTGGCGCTGGAGGAACTGGCCCAGATGGCCGAGCTTTGCGCCGATCACGCGCCCAACACCGTGCTGACCGTGCTGCGCGACTTGACCGAGGCCGGAGTGCGAGAGCAATACCGCTTTATCCAGCCCTCGGATGCCGGGCTTGAGCAATTTGCCATCCACGCCATTCCAGAAGAGTAGCCGGGGCGGGAAGACGGGGGCAAAGGTCGCCCCCTTGGGCCGTTATGGACCGGGGGGCGCAAGGCGCCCCCCGGCTTTCGTGGCGCAGACTTACTTGGGTTGCGCGTTGAAGACGAACAATTGCTGCCCGGCGATCTGATAGCCTTCGATCAGCGCCTTGGCGCGGTCCGAGGTCAGCCAGTCTTCCAACTGCGCGGCAGCTTCGGCTTTGACATGGGGGTGCTTGGCCGGGTTCACCGGCAAATAGGCATATTGGTTGAACAGGGCCGGGTCGCCTTCGTAGGTGATGGCCAGATCGGCCTTGTTGGCAAAGTTCAGCCAGCTGGCACGATCTGCCAGAATATAGGCATTCATGCCCGCCGCCGTGTTCAGCGCGGCCCCCATGCCCTGACCCACGGCCTTGTACCAGTCGCCGCCGGCTGTCACGCCGGCCTGATCCCACAGCGCCAGTTCCATCTTGTGCGTGCCACTGTCATCGCCACGGCTGACAAAGGTGCTTTGTGCGGTTTCAATCGCCTTGAACGCCGCAACGGCCGAGCCGCTGTCTTTGGTGCCAGCCGGATCTGCGGCGGGGCCGACCACGACGAAATCGTTATACATGATCTCGCGGCGGTGGGTGCCATTGCCTTCGGCCAGCCATTTGTCTTCGGCCGGGCGCGAATGCACCAGAACCGCATCCACATCGCCCGCAGCGCCCAAGGCCAGCGCCTGACCGGTGCCAACGATCAAGAGTTGGACAGTGATGCCGGTGTCTTTCTCGATCTCGGGCAGCAGGATTTCGGCCAGCCCGGAATTGGCGAAAGAGGTGGTGACCGAAAGCTTGAGCTCTTCGGCATGGGCCATGGCGGTTGCACCGATCAGGGCCGCGGACAAAAGCAGGGTCTTGAATGTCATGTGAGCAGATCTCCTCTTAGATATGCCTGCGCTTCCGGGGATCGGGGCGCGGTGAAAAAGGCGGTTTTTTCGGTGGTTTCGGTCAGGTGCCCGGCGGTCAGGAACCAGATGTCATCGGCCAGACGCCGGGCCTGCCCCAGATCATGGGTCGACATCACGATGCGGGTGCCACGGGCTCGGGCCTCGGTCAGGATGGCTTCGATGTCGCGGGTGGCGCGGCCGTCAAGATTGGCGCAAGGTTCATCCAGAAACAGCACTTCGGGCGACAGGATCAGCGCGCGGGCCAGCGCCAGCTTTTGCTTTTCGCCCCCGGACAGCACCATGCCGGGCTGATCCAGCACGTTTGCCAGCCCAACCTGTGCGGCCATTTGGCTGGCGGTGTCATGGGCCTGTGCCCTGGACTGGCCCCGCAGCAGCAAGGGATAGGCGATGTTGCCCAGCACGCTGCGGCGCAAAATGGTGGGGGATTGGAACACGAAGGCCTGTGCCAGACGCGCGGCATCGCCCGGTAAGGCCCAGCGGATCTGGCCGGAACTGGGCCATTCCAGCCCGTGCATGGCCTTAAGCAGGGTGGTCTTGCCCGAGCCGTTCGGCCCCATCAGCACGGTGATCCCGTCGCCCTCTAGCCGGGTGGAGAGCGGGCCAAGGATGACCCGCCCGCCGCGGCGGATGGTCAGCGCCTCGATCGACAGGGGCAGCAGGCGGTTTACCATCGGCTGCCCCTTTCGGTGCGCGACAGGGCGTGCACGGTAAAGTTCACCGCGATGGCAAGGCCGATCAGGATGAACCCCAAGGCCAGCGCCATGCCGAAATCACCCTTGCCGGTTTCAAGGGCAATCGCGGTGGTCAGCACCCGCGTCGCATGGTCGATATTGCCGCCGACAATCATGATCGCGCCAACTTCGCCAATGGCGCGGCCAAAGCCCGCCAGCGCCGCCGTCAGCAGCGCGCGGCGGCCATCGAACAACAGGGTGGCGATGCGCTGGCGGCGGGTTGCGTTCAGCGAGATCAGCAGATCGTGGTAATCGGCCCAAAGCTCTCGGATCGCCTGATGCGAGATCGAGACGATGATCGGTGTGATGATGATGACTTGGGCGATCACCATGGCCGTGGGGGTGAACAGCAGGCCCAGCACCCCCAAAGGCCCCGACCGCGACAGCATCACATAGACGAACAGCCCCACCACCACAGGCGGCAGGCCCATCAGCGCATTCAGCAGCGCGATCACATGACGGCGCAGGCGAAAGCGGTTGACCGCAAGCCAGGCCCCCAGGGGCAGGCCGATGGCGGCGGCAATCAGCGTGGCGGTGACGGTGACGCGCAGGGAAAGCAGGGTGATTTCAAGCAGATCAGGGTCCAGCGCCCACAGCAGCATGGCCGCTTGCTCCAGTCCCTCCCATAAGGTGTTCATCGTGACCCGTCCGTTGTGCCGACCCTTGCGCTGGCCTTGTTGTTGATAGCTGCCCTAACATCGGTCAGCCCGCACGAAAACGGACATTCTGGGGGTTGGTGCCGACAGGTGATGGACATTTTGTCCAAGCCTTATCCGCAGTGGCGGTGGCACCAGTCCAGAACGGCGGTCGGGTTGGGGTCGATTTCTTCGCCCAGACCTTCGGCAAAGCGCAGAAACGCCTCTAGATTGCTCCGGCTGACGGAGGTCAGCACTGGAATGCCCTGTGCCATTGCCGCCCCGATCAGCGGACGAAAGCCCGCGCCATCGACCTCGGCCTTGCCGAATTTGTTGACGATGCACAGGCGCGGGCTGCTGGCCAGTGCGGCCTCGGCCAGACCGACCGCGCTGGCCAGTGCGGCCGGGTCAAGCCGGCAGCCGCGTGACAGGGCGCCCAGATTCTGGCTGATGCGCACCACGCGGTCGCGGGCCAGCACATGCAGATCCATGTCGCAGCGCGCCTGTGGGTCACGTTCATCATTCACCTGCACGGCGCCTGCCAAGGCCCAGCCCTTGGCCTGCAACTGCTCGGCCACCGAAAACAGCAAGCGATCTGCCGCGCCGCGGCCCTCGACAATCAGATAGCCCAGCATGAACCCATGGCCTTTTTCCGTTTCGGGCAGCGGGCCTGCGCTTTGCCGCCCGCGCCCCCTTGTCTGCCCTGCGGGCTTATCCCACAATAGGGAAAATGATGAAAGATCACGCATGACTGGCGCCCCTAAGGCCCCCAACCTGCCGCTGTTGCCCAACCCGAAGGCCCCCGGCCTGACCCGCCCCATTGCCGGGCGTGACCAGACCGGGGCCATGGTCGAAATCTCGGTGGTGGAAGAGCGGCCCCTGACCATCTATCTGAATGCGCAGGAAATCGTCACGGCGATGACGATTGGCGATTACCCCGAATATCTGGCGATCGGATTTCTGCGCAATCAGGGCATGTTGCGCCCGGATGATGTGATCACGCAGGTCGATTACGATGATGATCTGCAAGTGGTTGTGGTGCGCACCACGCGCCAGACCAGCTATGAAGAGAAGGTCAAGAAAAAGACCCGCACCTCGGGCTGTGCGGTGGGCACGGTCTTTGGCGATATGATGGAGGGGCTGGAGGGCCTGACCCTGCCGCAAGCGACCCTGCGCACCAGCGATCTTTACGCGCTGGCCAAAGAGATCAACACGCTGCCCTCGCTGTATCTGGAGGCAGGGGCCATCCATGGCTCGGTTCTGTGCCAAGGCGGGCGCGTGCTGGTCTATATGGAGGATGTAGGCCGCCACAACGCCGTTGACAAGATTGCGGGCTGGATGTTCCGCCATGGTGTCAGCGGGGAAGACAAGCTGCTTTATACCACCGGGCGGCTGACATCAGAGATGGTGATCAAGGCGGCGCTGATGGGCATTCCGATGCTGGCCAGCCGGTCGGGCTTTACCGCTTGGGGGGTGGAAATCGCTAATCAGGTGGATCTGACGCTGATTGGCCGGATGCGGGGGCAGCGGTTTGTCTGTCTTGCGGGCGAACAGCGCCTGATCCGCGATGCCGCGCTGTCGGGCGAGGATGAAGACAAGCGCCATCGCCGCAAAGGGGCGCAGGATGACTGAACAGGGCCAGATTGCCGGGGTGATCCTGGCCGGGGGCCGTGCCACGCGGATGGGCGGCAGCGACAAGGGGCTGAAGGCGGTTGCGGGGCGGCGTCTGATCGACCATGTGATCGACCGGCTGTCGCCGCAGGTGCAGGCCATGGCGATCAATGCCAATGGCGATCCGGCACGCTGGGCCGAATTTGGCCTGCCGGTGCTGGCCGACAGCCTGCCCGAATATCCCGGCCCCTTGGCGGGGGTTCTGGCGGGTATGGATTGGGCGGCGGAAAACGGCTTTGCGGCCGTTGTTTCCGTGGCCGCCGATACCCCGTTTTTCCCGCGCGATCTTGTGCGCGGATTGCAAGCCTCGGCCGGGCCTGCGGGGCTGTGTCTGGCGGCCAGCCCGGATGACACGGGCCGCATTCAGCGCCAGCCCACCTTTGGCCTGTGGCCCGTGGCGCTGCGCCATGATCTGCGCCGCGCGCTGACAGGCGGGTTGCGCAAGGTGGTGCTGTGGACCGACAGCCATGGTGCGGGGCAGGCGGTCTTTGCCGGGGCGGCGGACCCGTTTTTCAACGTCAACACCCCCGAAGATCTGGCGCGGGCCACCGAGATTGCAGAGAGGCTGGCATGAAGATTTACGGGGTGACCGGCTGGAAGAACACCGGCAAAACCGGGTTGATGGAGCGTCTGGTGACCGAGATCACCGGGCGCGGCCTGCGCGTCTCGACCGTCAAGCATGCCCATCACGCGACAGACATCGACCATCCGGGCCGCGACAGCTTTCGCCACCGGCAGGCGGGCGCGACCGAGGTGATCGTGGCCTCGCCGCTGCGCTGGGCGGTGATGCATGAACTGCGCGGGGCCGAAGAACCGGGGCTAACGGCGCTGCTGGCGCGGCTGTCGCCGGTCGATCTGGTGCTGATCGAGGGCTATAAATCCGCGCCACACCCCAAGATCGAATGCCATCGCGCGGCGGCGGGGCGGGGGCTGTTGGCGCCGGAAAATGCCAGCATCCGCGCGGTGGCCAGCGACAGCGCCCATCCGGGGCTGGCGCTGCCGCTGTTTGATCTGGATGACACGGCCGCCATCGCCGGGTTCATTCTGGCCGAGGTGGGCCTGTGAGCTTTCCCGTGAGGTTTGCCCGTGAACTTTGACAGCGTCATCATCCTTGACTGGTCGGCTGCGGCCAAACCGACGCGGGGCAAGGATTCGATCTGGATCGGGCAGGCCGGGGCCGGGGCTGCGGCACCGGTGAACCCCGCCACGCGGGCCGAGGCCATGGCGCTGTTGCGGGGGCGCATCGCTGCCGCCCGCGCCAAGGGGTTGCGGGTGCTGGTGGGGGCGGATTTCCCCTTTGGCTATCCGCAGGGCTTTGCCGCAGCGCTGACCGGGCAGGACAGGGCTTTGGCGCTGTGGGGCTGGCTGATGGGGCAGGTGCAGGATGCGCCGGACAATGCCAACAACCGCTTTGATCTGGCCGCCCGCATCAATGCGCAGCTGCCGGGGGTCGGGCCGTTTTGGGGGCGGCCTTCCGGGCTTGATCTGCCTGATCTGCCCGAAAAGGGCAGTTTGCGCGCAGACATGCCCTTTGCCGAGCGCCGGGTGGTTGAGGCGCAAGAGCCAAAGGCGCAGCCGGTGTGGAAGCTGTTCACCACAGGATCGGTCGGATCGCAGGCGCTGCTTGGGATTGCGCATCTGGCGCGGCTGCGGGCCGATCTGGGGGCCGATTGCGCGGTTTGGCCCTTTGAGCCGAGTGGCGCGGCGGGGGTGGTTCTGGCCGAGGTCTGGCCCTCGCTGCTGGCAGAACAGGTGGCGGCGGCCGAGGGGCTGTATCCGTGCAAGGATGCGGCGCAGGTTGATCTGCTGGCCAAGGCATTGGCCGGGATGGCGCCGGGTGATCTGGCGGGGCTGATGGCCCCCGATGCCGCAGCGGGGGTGCTGGCCGAGGAAGGCTGGATCCTGGGCGCAGGCAAGGCTGATGCTTTGCGGGCCGGGCTGGCGGGCGATCTGCCCGCGCTGACACCGCCGCGTCTGCGCAACGATTGCTTTGCCATGCCGCAGGGCGTGGATTGGGTGCCGGTGGATGAGGCCTTGGCCCGGCTGCGCAGTGTCTTGGTGCCGCTTGCGCGCACGGAAACGCTGCCCGTGGCACAGGCGGGCGGGCGGGTGCTGGCGGCGGATGCCGTGGCGCTGCGGTCAAACCCGCCGCGCGCCAATGCGGCGGTGGATGGCTATGGCTTTGCCCGGCATGCGCTGACGGGCGAGGGGCCGTGGACCCTGCCATTGGTGCCGGGGCGGGCGGCGGCGGGGCAACCGTTTGACGGGGCCGTGCCCGCGGGCCAGGCGATCCGCATTCTGACGGGGGCCATCCTGCCGCAGGGCGTGGATACTGTGGTGCTGGAGGAAGACTGCGCCACCGATGCTGCCCGAGTTGCCTTTGACGGCCCGGTCAAGCCCGGTATCAACACCCGTCGCGCTGGCGAAGACGTGGCCGAGGGGCAGGTGGCCCTGCGCAAGGGGCGGGTGCTGACGCCGCCCGATCTTGCGCTGCTTTCAGCGCTGGGGCTGGCGCAGGTGCAGGTGCATGCGCCGTTGCGGGTGGGGGTGCTTTCGACCGGGGATGAGATCATCGCCACCCCCGGCGACCCGGCGCTGCCGCATCAGATTCATGATGCCAACCGCCCGATGCTGCTGGAGTTGATCCGGCGTTGGGGCTTTGACCCGGTGGATCTGGGCCATGTGGCCGATGATCCGCGCAAGATCGCCGCACGGCTGGACAAAGGCGCGCGGCTGGCCGATGTGATGCTGACCTCGGGCGGGGCATCGGCTGGGGATGAGGATCACGTCAGCCATCTTTTGCGCACCAGAGGCAGCCTGTCGAGTTGGCGCATCGCGATGAAGCCGGGCCGCCCACTGGCCCTGGCGCTGTGGCGGGGGGTGCCGGTTCTGGGGTTGCCGGGCAATCCGGTGGCGGCACTGGTCTGTGCGCTGATTTTTGGCCGCCCGGCCTTGGCGCTGATGGCCGGGGCCGATTGGCCGCAGCCCGCGGCCTTTACGGTGCCTGCCGCCTTTGCCAAGCGCAAAAAGGCTGGGCGGCGCGAATATCTGCGCGCCCGGATCAATACCATGGGGCAGGCCGAGGTCTTTGCCTCGGAAGGTTCGGGCCGGATTTCGGGGCTGTCCTGGGCCGAAGGGCTGGTGGAATTGCCCGACGGGGCCGCCGAGATTACCCCCGGCAGTGCGGTGCGCTTTTTGCCCTTTGGCTTTTAGGTCTTGATCCGGCGGATCAGATAGGCGGTCGCGGTGCCATCGGGCGCAGACCCAAGGGGCACCGACCCGATCAACTCATTGCCGGATTCGCGGCAGTAATGCGGCACGTCGATCACGGCTGCGGGGTCTGTGGCCACCAGCCGCAGCACGGCGCCGTTTCCCATAGTGGACAAACGTTTCCTCGCCTTCAACACAGGCAGCGGGCAAAGCAGCCCGCGCGCGTCGATTTCGATATCCCAGGGTATGGTGTCATTCATGGCGCAAGATGTAAGTGTTAGGTCGCGAACTGTCCACCACCGAAGTGGCGGGCATGACAGGATCGGTCCGCAAGCCCGGCGTATATGCCGGGCGCGCGGGGGCTGAAGGGCAGGGATGAGACGATGACAGCAGATCAGAACGGCATCTGGAAATCGGGCCGTGGCAAGGGGCGGCGCACGCCCAAGGGCCGGCAATATGACGATGCCGCCTTGGCCGAGGTGCAGGCGCTTTTGGGCGATGCCCCGCGCAGGCGCGATCTGCTGATCGAATTCTTGCATCTGATTCAGGATGAATACGGCCATCTGGCGGCCCGCCATCTGCGCGCCTTGGCCGAGGAGATGCGGCTGTCGATGGCCGAGGTTTGGGAAGTGGCGACGTTCTACGCCCATTTCGACCCCCGCCGGGAAGGTGAGGCCCCGCCACCCGCCATCACCATTCGCGTCTGCGACTCGCTGTCTTGCGAACTGGCCGGGTCCGAGGCGCTGTATGATGCGTTGCTGGCCGGGCACGACCCCGCCGCCGTGCGGGTGCTGCGGGCGCCCTGCATGGGGCGTTGCGACACTGCACCTGTGGCCGAGGTGGGGCACCGCCATATTGATGCTGCCACGCCTGATCTGGTGAATGCCATCGTGGCCTCGGGCGATTTTCACCCCGAAGTGCCGGATTATCAGGCCTTTGCCGAATATCGCGCCACGGGGGGCTACGACAAGCTGCTGGATCTGCGCGCGCATGGCGATTGGGAAAAGGTGCAGGACGAAGTTCTGTCGTCGGGCCTGCGCGGGCTGGGCGGGGCCGGGTTTCCTTCGGGCAAGAAATGGGGCTTTGTGCGCGCCAATCCCGGCCCGCGCTATCTGGCGGTGAACGGGGATGAGGGCGAGCCCGGCACGTTCAAGGATCGTCACTATCTGGAACGCACCCCGCATCTGTTTCTGGAAGGCATGCTGATCGCCGCCTGGGCGGTCGAGGCGGAGAAATGCTTTATCTACATGCGCGATGAATACCCGGCGGTGCTGAAGCTGCTGAAAGAGGAAATCGCCGAGTTGGAGCGCGCGGGCCTTGTGGCGCCCGGATATATTGATCTGCGCCGTGGGGCGGGGGCCTATATCTGCGGCGAAGAAAGCGCGATGATCGAGTCGATCGAAGGCAAGCGCGGCATCCCCCGCCTGCGCCCGCCCTTCGTGGCCCAGGTCGGCGTCTTTGATCGCCCGACGCTGGTGCATAATGTCGAAACCCTGAAATGGGTGGCCCGTATCTGCCGCGAGGGGGCCTCGGTTCTGAGTGATACCGAACATAATGGGCGCAAGGGGTTGCGGTCTTATTCGGTGTCGGGCCGGGTGGCGCGGCCGGGAGTCTATCTGCTGCCCGCCGGGTCCACCATCACCGATGTGATCGCCGCCTGTGGTGGCATGGCCGAGGGCCATTCGTTCAAGGCCTATCAGCCGGGGGGGCCATCCTCTGGCCTGCTGCCTGCATCCATGCATGACATCCCGCTGGATTTCGACACGCTGCAACCGCATGGCACCTTTATCGGATCGGCCGCCGTTGTGGTTTTGTCGGACAAGGACAGCGCACGGGGCGCGGCGCTGAACATGCTGCGTTTCTTTGAATCCGAAAGCTGCGGCCAATGCACCCCCTGCCGGGTGGGCTGCGAAAAGGCCGTCAAGCTGATGCAGGCCCCGAAATGGGACAAGGATCTGCTGAACGATCTGTGCGGCGTGATGGCCGATGCCTCGATCTGCGGTCTGGGGCAGGCCGCCCCGAACCCGATCAAGCTGGTCATGAAACATTTTGCGGATGAGGTCTGAGCCATGACCAATACGATCACGTTCTCTCTTGACGGCCGCGACGTTCAGGCACAGGCCGGCGAAACGATCTGGGAGGTGGCAAAGCGCCATGGCACCGAGATTCCGCATCTGTGCCACAAGGATCAGACCGGCTATCGCCCCGATGGCAATTGCCGTGCCTGCGTGGTCGAGGTGGATGGCGAGCGCACGCTGGCCGCATCCTGCTGCCGCAACCCCTCCAAGGGGATGGTGGTGAAAACCGCCAGCGAACGCGCGACCAAGGCCCGCGCCATGGTGATGGAATTGCTGCTGGCCGACCAGCCCGATCAGGCGCAGGCCCATGATGCCAGTGCGCCGCTGTGGGATATGGCGGCCGCCAATGGCGTGTCTGACAGTCGCTTTCCGGCGCTGGAGAAAGAGCACATCCCCCTGCTGGATGACAGCCATGTGGCAATGCGCGTGAACCTTGATGCCTGCATTCAATGCGGGCTGTGCGTGCGTGCCTGCCGCGAAGTGCAGGTCAATGACGTGATCGGCATGTCGGGCCGGGGCCATGGCACCTATCCGACCTTTGATTTCGGCGATCCGATGGGCGACAGCACCTGTGTGGCCTGTGGTGAATGTGTGCAGGCCTGCCCGACGGGGGCGCTGATGCCCGCCACGGTGCTGGATGCCGATCAGCGCGGCGACCGCGCCGATTTTGACAGCGAAACGACCAGCATCTGCCCGTTCTGCGGCGTGGGCTGTCAGGTCAGTCTCAAGGTCAAGGATGGCCGCGTGAAATATGTCGAGGGCATCAACGGCCCTGCCAATGAGGGGCGTCTGTGCGTCAAGGGCCGCTTTGGCTTTGACTATATCCACCACCCCCACCGCCTGACCAAGCCGCTGATCCGCAAACCCGGTGCGCCCAAGGGGCTGAATGTCGATCCGGCCAACCCCTTTACCCATTTCCGCGAGGCAACATGGGATGAGGCGCTGGATTTTGCCGCCAAAGGGATGCTGGACCTGAAGGCCGCGCATGGGGGGCCATCGGTTGCCGGTTTCGGTTCGGCCAAATGCACGAATGAAGAAGCCTATCTGTTCCAAAAGCTGATCCGTCAGGGCTTTGGCCATAACAACGTCGATCACTGCACCCGCCTGTGCCATGCGTCCTCGGTGGCTGCACTGATGGAAAACGTGGGGTCGGGCGCGGTGACAGCCACGTTCAACCAGATCGAACATGCCGATGTGGCGATTGTGATCGGGGCCAACCCAACCGAAAACCACCCCGTCGCCGCCACCTATTTCAAGCAGTTCGCCAAGCGCGGCGGCAAGCTGATCATCATGGACCCGCGCGGCACGGCGATGAAGCGCCACGCGGCCCATATGCTGCAATTCAAGCCCGGCGCCGATGTGTCGATGCTGAATGCGATCATGCATGTGATCGTGGAAGAGGGCCTGTATGACCCGGCCTATATCGAAAAATTCACCGAGAACTGGGAGGCCGAGAAGGAACACCTTAGGGCCTTCAGCCCCGAGGCGATGGCCCCGATTTGCGGCATTCCGGCCGAAACCCTGCGCGCTGTGGCGCGTGACTTTGCCGGGGCCAAGGCGGGGATGATCTTCTGGGGCATGGGTGTGTCGCAACACATCCACGGCACCGACAATTCGCGCTGCCTGATTTCGCTGGCCTTGATGACCGGCAATGTCGGCAAACCGGGCGCGGGCCTGCACCCGTTGCGGGGGCAGAACAACGTGCAGGGCGCGTCGGATGCGGGCCTGATCCCGATGTTCCTGCCCGATTATCAAAGCGTGACAGACGATGGCGTGCGGTCGGCCTTTGCCGAGATCTGGGGTTCGGGCGATTTCTCGAACCAAAAGGGGCTGACGGTCACCGAAATTTTGGATGCGGTGCATGAGGGCAAGATCAAGGGCATGTATATCCTGGGCGAAAACCCGGCGATGTCTGACCCGGATGTGACCCATGCCCGTGATGCGCTGGCCCATCTCGAACATCTGGTGGTGCAGGATATCTTCCTGACCGAAACCGCGAACTATGCCGATGTCATTCTGCCGGCGGCGGCCTTCTATGAAAAGGCGGGCACCGTGACCAACACCAACCGTCAGGTGCAGATCGGCCGTCCGGCGGTGCTGCCCCCGGGTGAGGCGCGCGAGGATTGGGCGATTACAGTCGAATTGGCCAAACGGCTGGGCTTGGGCTGGGACTATACCCACCCGTCTCAGGTGTTCGCCGAGATGGCTTTGGGGATGAAGTCGCTGAAAAACATCACCTGGGAGAGGTTGGAGAGCGAAGGGGCCGTGACCTATCCCAGCCTGTCGCCGCAAGACCCAGGCCAGCCGATCGTCTTTGGCGATGGTTTCCCGCGGGCGAATGGTCGGGCCAAATTCACCCCGGCCAGCGTGATTCAGCCCGCCGAATTGCCCGATGCCGATTACCCGTTCGTCATGACGACCGGACGGCAGTTGGAACATTGGCACACCGGCTCGATGACGCGGCGCAGCCACGTGCTGGATGCGGTAGAGCCCGAGGCCAACTGCTCGCTTCACCCTGCCACCCTGCGGCGGCTGGGGGTTGAACCCGGTGGCCGGGTTACGCTGGAATCGCGCCGTGGTGCGGTGACGTTGCTGGCGCGGGCAGATCGGGCAGTGGCGGAAAACATGGTCTTCGTGCCCTTTGCCTATGTCGAGGCGGCGGCGAATATCCTGACCAACCCGGCGCTTGATCCGTTCGGCAAGATCCCCGAGTTCAAATTTGCAGCGGTCCGCGTGACAGCGGAAGCGACGGCCTGAGGCCGCGGCGAGGGGCAAAATCCTTTGAAGGATTTTGACAATTTTCTTCGAAGAAAATTGCCTCTCGGCAGCACCGATGGACAAAACAAAGGGCCGGTGCATCTGCACCGGCCCTTTGCCGTGACGGGTCGACCAATCAGGCGGCGGCCAGAGCGTCGATGATGCGGTTCAGCGTGGCCGAGGGGCGCATCACCGCTGCGGTCTTGGCCGCATCGGTGTGGTAATAGCCCCCCAGATCAGCGGGTTTGCCCTGCACGGCGGCCAGTTCGGCCAGGATCGTGGCTTGCTCGGCCTCCAGCGCCTTGGCGACGGGGGCAAATGTGGCGGCAAGGCCTGCATCCTCGGTCTGGCTGGCCAAGGCCTGGGCCCAATACAGCGCAAAGTAGTAATGGCTGTCGCGGTTGTCGGCCTGACCGGCCTTGGGGCGCGGCGAGCGGTCGTTGTCGAGGATCGCTTGCGTGGCGGCATTGACGGCCCGGCCCAGAACGGCGGCCTTGGCATTGCCCGAAATCTGCGACTGGAACATGAAGCTTTCGCCCAAGGCGCAGAATTCGCCCAAGCTGTCCCACCGCAGGTGGTTTTCTTCGACCAGCTGCTGCACATGTTTGGGGGCCGAGCCGCCGGCGCCGGTTTCGAACAGCCCACCGCCCTGCATCAGTTTGACGATCGACAGCATCTTGGCCGAGGTCGCCAGTTCCAGAATGGGGAACAGGTCGGTCAGATAGTCGCGCAGCACGTTGCCGCTGATGGCGATGCAGTTTTCGCCCTTGGTGATCGTCTCAAGGCTGGCGCGGGTGGCGTCGCGCGGGGCCATGATCTCGAACTTGTCTGCCACGCCTTTGGCCGCAAGGATCGGTTTGACCATCGCGATCAGCTGTGCGTCATGGGCGCGGTTTTCATCCAGCCAGAAGATCGACCGATAGCCTGTCAGTTTTTGCCGCTCGATGGCCAGGTTCACCCAGTCTTCGATCGGGGCCTTGCGGGTGCTGGCCGAGCGCCAGATGTCGCCCTTGTCGGCCTTGTGCTGGTGCAGCACGGTGCCATCATCCAGCACCAGTTTCACCACACCGGCCTCAGGCAGTTCAAAGGTGGTGGGGTGGCTGCCGTATTCTTCGGCTTTTTGCGCCATCAGACCGATGTTCTGCACCGTGCCTGCGGTGGCGGGGTTCAGCTTGCCGTTGGCCTTGAAGAAATTGATCGCCTCATCATAGACCGGCGCATAGGAATTATCGGGGATCACGCAGGCGCAGTCATGCTCGGCCCCATCCGGCCCCCAACCCTTGCCGCCCGCGCGGATCAGGGCGGGCATCGAGGCGTCGATGATCACATCCGACGGGACATGCAGGTTGGTGATGCCCTTGTCGGAATTCACCATATATAGCGGGGGGCGTTCGGCGGTGACAGCGTCGATCGCGGCCATGATCTCGGCATCATCCTTGACGCGGGCCAGTAGGTCGCCCAGGCCCGAATTCGGGTTCACATCCAGCGCGGCCAAACGGTCGCCAAATTTTTCAAACACCGGGGCCAGCCAGGCGCGGACGGCATGGCCAAAGATGATCGGGTCCGAAACCTTCATCATCGTGGCTTTCAGGTGCAGCGAAAACAGCGTGCCTTCGGCTTTGGTGCGGGCGATTTCTTCCGCGATAAAGCTGCTGAGCGCGGCAGCCGACAGGAAGGTGGCATCGACCACGGTGCCAGCGGGGTATTTCACGCCCTCTTTCAGCACCACCTCGCCCTTGGCGGTTTCCAGCACGATCTTGGCGGTGCTGGCATTGGGCACAACAGCCGATTTCTCGTTCGAGAAGAAATCATTGCCCGGCATCGAGGCGACGCGGGTCTTGCTGTCGGCTGACCAGTCGCCCATGCGATGCGGGTTGGATTGGGCGTATTTCTTGACGGCCACAGCGGCGCGGCGGTCAGAGTTGCCTTCGCGCAGCACCGGGTTCACGGCCGAACCCTTGATGGCGTCATAGCGGCGGCGTGCCTCTTTTTCGGTATCTGTTTGCGGGTCTTCGGGATAGTCGGGCAGCGCATAGCCCTGGCCTTGCAATTCCTTGATCGCGGCCACCAGTTGCGGCACCGAAGCCGAGATATTGGGCAGCTTGACCACGTTGGCGGTGGGGGTTTTCACCAGTTCGCCCAGTTCGGCCAGATCATCGGGCTGGCGCTGGGCTTCGGTCAGGTGCTCGGGGAAGGCGGCGATGATGCGGCCGGCCAGCGAGATGTCGCGGGTGCCAATGCTGATACCTGCGGGGGCGGCAAAGGCGCGGACGATCGGCAAAAGCGACCCTGCGGCAAGTTGGGGGGCCTCATCTACGGTGGTGTAGATGATGTCGGGAATGGTACGCTCGGTCATGTCGGGTATCCGTCCTGTTATGATGTGGCCAGTTCGCGCCTTTCTGCAACGCAGCCACTTTGTTTTCCACCCTGTTTTTGTGCATTCCGACAGATATTGCACAGGCGATATGCCGCAGATGCCTTGAAGCGGTGATTTCAGCCCTATTTTGCGCAGCCGTTTTTCCCAAAGGGTGCGGCGGCGGGCGGGCTTTTTGCTGCGCTGGCCCAAAAGAAGGGCATAAACGTCACCTTTGGTCGGAATTGGGGTATGCGCCGCCGACAAGGGGGCTAGTCTGGCCCCAGACCATAAGGATCGGGGGGGAAGTATGCCCATTTCACTTGGCAATCCGTTTCGCGGGCAGGGGCTGGGGCTTGACGCGCCGATGCCGATTGACCAGGCCGATAGCGTGGCGGGCCTGTTGCAGCATTGCCCGGCCCATGCCGAAACACCGCTGACCGATATGCCACAGCTTGCCGCGCATGCCGGGGTGGCGCGGCTGTTGATCAAGGATGAGCGCGCGCGCATGGGGCTTGGCAGCTTCAAGGCGCTTGGCGCGGCCCATGCCATCGCGCGTGAGGCCTCGGCCGCCCGGCAAGGCGATGACTGGACCCATGCCTTGCGGGGCCGGGTTTATGTGACGGCCAGCGCGGGCAATCATGGCCTGTCGGTGGCGGCTGGGGCAAGGCTGTTCGGGGCCGAAGCGGTGATCTATCTGGCACAGACCGTGCCCGAAGCCTTTGCCGAACGGCTGCGGGCCAAGGGCGCGCGGGTGGTGCGGGCGGGGGCCACCTATGAGGCCAGCATGGAGGCCGCCGAGGCCGCCGCGCGCGACAATGGCTGGACGCTGCTGTCAGACAGTTCCTGGCCCGGCTATATCGACCTGCCGTTGCGGGTGATGGAGGGCTATCTGCAACTGGCCGCCGAGGCTGCGGCCCAATGGGGCCAGAAATGCGACGCCCCGCCCAGCCATATCCTGCTTCAGGCCGGTGTTGGCGGCCTTGCGGCGGCAGTTGCTGCGCAGGCCCGTGCCCATTGGGGCGATGCGCCGCAGATCATCGTGGTCGAACCCGCTGCGGCCCCGGCCTTGTTCGAGAGCATCCGCGCAGGCCATCTGGTCACGGCGGAAGGGCCGGTTTCGGCCATGGGGCGGCTGGATTGCAAGACGCCCTCGATGATTGCGCTGAACGGCCTTGCGCGGGATGCCGATCTGTTTGTCACCATCACCGAATCCGAAGCGGCGCGCGCGGTTGCGCTGTTGGCCGAACACGGTATGGCGACAACGCCATCGGGGGCGGCAGGCGTGGCGGCGGTGGTGACGGGCCTTGGCCTTGGCCCTGATGCGCGGGTGCTGGCCTATGTCAGCGAGGGGCCAGAGCGTGGCTGACAACAGTCTGATCTTTCCAGCAGCCGAGTTTCAGGGGCGGGTTGCGCGGTTGCAGGCGCAAATGGCGGCACGCGGGCAAGATGCGCTGTTGCTGACGGCGCCTGCCGATATCTTTTATGTCAGTGGCTTTCTGACCCGGTTCTGGGAAAGCCCGGCCCGGCCATGGTTCATCGTGGTGCCCGTTCAGGGCGCGCCCGTGGCGGTGATCCCGGCCATCGGGGCCGAACTGATGGGCCGCTGCTGGATCAAGGATATCCGCACCTGGCCCGCCCCTGACCCGCGCGATGATGGCATCAGCCTGCTGGCCGACACGCTGGCCGGCCTGGTGCCTGCCCAGGGCTGTATTGCCCTGCCGATGGGGCTGGAAACGCATCTGCGGATGCCGCTGGCTGATTATGCCAACCTGGCCCGCCGTCTGGCCCCCCGGGATATGGTCGATGGCACCGCCACGATCCACCGCGTGCGCGAGGTGAAATCCGAGGCCGAGATCGCCCGCATCCGCGCCAGTTGTGCCATTGCCGACCGCGCCTTTGATCGGGTGCCGGAATTTGCAGCCCAAGGCCGCCCGCTGGACCAGATCTTTCGCGATTTCCAGATCGCCCTTTTGCAAGAGGGGGCCGATTGGGTCAGCTATGTTGCGGGTGGGGCCGGGCAGGGTGGGTATGGCGATGTGATCTCTCCGGCCGGGCCGCAGCCGCTGATGCGGGGGGATGTGCTGATGCTGGATACAGGGGCCGTGCGGGACGGGTATTTCTGCGATTTCGACCGCAACTATGCCGTTGGCCCGGTGGCCCCGGCCACAGCCCGCGTTCATGCCGCCCTGCATGCCGCCACAGATGCCGCGCTGCATCAGTTGCGGCCCGGATTGCGGGCCTGCGATGCGCATCGGATTCTGGTCAGCACCCTTGCCCGCCACGGCGTTGAACAGGCCGGGGGGCGCCTTGGCCATGGGTTGGGCGTGACGCTGACCGAATGGCCAAGTTTCACCCCGCTGGATCAAACCGAACTGGTCGAGGGCATGGTGCTGACGCTGGAACCCGGCGCCATCGTCGCCCCGGGCCGCATTCTGGTGCATGAGGAAAACATCGTCCTGCGCGCCGATGGCCCCGAACTGCTGTCGCGCCGCGCGCCCGCTGAAATGCCCGTGCTGGCCTGATCGGCCCGCGTCAGATCACCGCTTTTTCCAAAAACGGGCGGCCCTCGATGATCCGTTCATAGCCGACCTGCGACATGTCAAGGCTGCGATAGACGCCATAAATGATCAACTCGGCCACGGCCCGCCCGGCGGCGGGGCCCTGTTGCAGCCCGTGGCCGGAAAACCCGTTGGCAAAAATGAAATTTGTCACCTCGGGATGGCGCCCGACGATCAGGTTATGATCCAGCGTGTTAAAGTCATAGTGGCCGGCCCACATGTTCACCACCTTGACCGCCTCAAAGGCGGCCGAGCGTTCGGCAAGGGCGGGCCAGATGATGTCTTCGAATTCTTCATGACGCGGGTTGAAGTCATCCCAATCCACGCCGGGGTCCTCTACCGGTGGGCAGCCGGTCAGGAAAAACCGGCCTTCGGGCCGGATGAACAGCCCCGTCGTATCCACCATCAACGGCAAGCGCCCCCCCGCTACCCGCGCCGTACCTTCGGGCGATGTGGCGCAATCAAGCACGAACAGGGTGCGCTTGCGCGGCTCGACCGGCACATCCAGACCCGCCATCCGTGCCGTCTGGGCCGCGCGCGGGCCGCTGGCATTGACCACGGTGCCCGCCTGCACCTTGGCGCCCGATTTCAGCGTGATGCCTGTCACCCGGCCCCCGTGCCGGTCGATCGCCACCACCTCATCCGTCACCACCTCGGCGCCCAGCGACCGGGCCTTGGCGCGAAAGCCATTCATCAGCCCTGTGTTGTTGAACCAGCCCTCATTGCTTTGGCCATAGCTGGCCAACAGCACATCATCGACACGCAAATGCGGAAATGCATGGGCCAATTCATCCCGGTCCCACAGCACCACATCGGCCCCGCAGGCCCGCTGCACCGCATGGTTTTCGCGCAAGATCTGCACCTGCGACGGGGTGTTGGCCAGAAACAGATAGCCTGCCTCGTGAAAATTCAGATCGGGCTTTGGCTGGCCATCGACTTGCATCAAGGTGCCAAAGTCGCGGATCACCTCTAGCCCGAACTGGCTGATCTTTACATTGATCGGGTTGGAAAACTGGGTGCGGATCGAGGCCGCCGACAGCGCCGTTGAGGATTGCGCGAAACTGGGGTCGCGTTCGACCACCAGAACCGACCCGGTGAAATCGGGGTTGGACATCAGAAAATAGGCCACCGCAGAGCCGATCACGGCCCCGCCCACGATCACCACATCATAAGACGCCTTCATGGCCTGCCGCCCCTTTTCCTGCCTGCACGCAATCCGTTACGCCGCGCCCGGCCATTGTCAACTCCCCCCTTTGGGCGAACCTTGCGGGCCAGCCTGCATCAGTTGCGGCCTTACGGTGGGGCGGTGTGCAGTTTTTCATTTACGCCTGCGCGCTTCGTGCCTAATCCAAGCAGATGGGCAACGACAGGACGATGATACGATGGCCGTGACACTGCGCGAGGTGGCCTTGCGGGCGGGGGTGTCGCCTTCGGCGGTGTCGCGGGCCTTTACGCCGGGGGCCTCGGTTTCAGCCAAGACACGCGCGCGGGTGGAACAGGCGGCGGGGGAATTGGGCTACCGGCCCTCGGTGCTGGCCTCGGCTTTGTCCACCGGGCGCACCAAGCTGATTGGTCTGGTTTCGGCCAATTTTCACAACCCCGTTTTCCTTGAGGTTTTTGACCGTTTTACCCGTGGCCTGCAAGACCGCGCGCTGCGGCCCTTGCTGGTCAACCTGTCGGGCGACATGACGCTGGAGAGCGCGGTTTCGCTGCTGCGCCAATATTCGGTGGATGGTGTCATTCTGGCAAGTTCCACGCTGCCCGCCGATTTTCCGTTGGCGTTCAAGGCGGCGGGCCTGCCGGTGGTGCATTGCTTTGGGCGGTATCAGCCACAGCCGCAGGTGCATCTGGTGGGGGTTGATAACCGCGCCTGTGGGCGGATGGCGGCCGAGACGCTGCTGTCGCGCGGCTATCAGCGCATCGGGTTCCTGGGCGGGCCGGAAACCGCCACCTCGACCGAGGATCGTCTGGCTGGTCTGGCCGAAGGTCTGGCGGGCCAGTCGGGCGTGACGCTGTCGCGCAGCTTTGCCGCGGGCTATTCCTTTGAGGCGGGACGCCAGGAAATGCAAAGGCTGATCGCGGCGGGGCCCTTGGCACAGGCCTATTTCGTCGGCGATGACGTGCTGTCGATCGGGGCGATCAGCGCCTTGCACGATGCGGGCCTGACGGTGCCGGGCGATGTGGGGATTCTGGGGTTCAACGATATGGAAATGGCGGGCTGGGCCAATATCAACCTGACCACCATTCACCAACCGGTCGATCAGATCATCGCGGCCAGTATCGACCAGATCGAGGCATTGCTGGCCGAGCCTGACCAGCCCAAGACCGCGCAGTTGTTTGACTGCCGGGTGGTCGAGCGCGGGACTTTACGCCCCGCGCCCAAGGTTTAGCGGAACATGGGCGGCCGGGCCTCGACCCAGGTGCCGCCCGCCTTGGCCGAGGCCACCGCCGCATGCACCGCCGCGATGGACCGCACCCCAGCCGATGCCAGCGGCAGGCCATCACGCGCGGTTCCGCGGATGGTATCGGCCAGATCGCAATAGATATTGGCGACGGCAAGGGGGAAGCCTTCGGGATGGGCGATGGCCACCCGGCTTAGCCGTTTGGCATCGTCATAAAGCCCGAATTCGCCCTTTTCCATGATCTGCGTCCGCCCGCCCACGGGGGTGTAGATCAACTGGTTGGGCTGTTCCGAGGCCCACCGCAGCCCGCCGGTTTCTCCAAAGATCTGGATGTCAAAGCCATGCTGGCGCCCGATGGCGACAGATGATGTCCACAGCCGCCCGACGGTGCCGCCCGTCATGCGGAAATTGACCATCGCATCATCTTCCAGCACCCGGCTGGAAATGGTCGAGGCGAAATCGGCCGACAGCTTTTCGACCTCATCATCACAGACAAAGCTGGCCATGTGCAGGGCATGGATGCCGCAATCGGCAAACTGACCCGAAACCCCGGCCATCGCCGGATCATAGCGCCAGCGCACACGCGGGTTTTCGGCATCGGTGGCGTCGCCGTGATGGCCGTGGCTGAAGTTGGTCACCACCAGCCGCACGCGGCCGATGTCGCCGGCGCGCACCATGGCGCGGGCCTGCCGGATCATCGGATAGGCGGAATAGCAGTAATTCACCGCGCAGACCTTGCCCATCTTGGCTGCGATGCGCACCAACTCTTCGCCTTCCTCAACCGTGACGGTCATCGGCTTTTCGCACAAGACGTTAAAGCCAGCCTCAAGAAAGGCCTTGGAAATTTCGTAATGCGTGCTGTTGGGCGTGGCCACCGTCACCAGATCGACCCGATCGGCGCGGTTCTTTTCGCCCGCCAGCATTTCTCTCCAATCGCCATAGGCGCGATCATCGGCCACACCCAGACGCTGGGCAAAGGCGCGGCCCTCGGCGGGGCGGTGGTCAAAGGCGCCGGCCACAAGGTTGAAATGGCCGTCGGCCAGGGCGCCCAAGCGATGCGCCGGGCCAATCTGGCTGCCGTCGCCGCCCCCGATCATGCCCCAATTCAGTTTTGCCATGGTCTGTTCCTTATTTGAAACCGATGGATTCCAGATATTCACGATTGGCGCGGGCATCATCGGCCGGGCGCACATCCAAAGTCGGGTCGCAATCCTGCTCGACCGTGCACCAGCCGTCAAAGCCCGCATCCAGCAGCACTTGGCGCACCGCCGGGAAATCGACATCGCCCTTGCCCAGATTGCAGAAGATGCCCTGACCGCAGGCATCATAGAACCCGGTGCGGTTGGCAATGGCGCTGGCCTTGACGGCGGGGTCGATGTCCTTGAAATGCATATAGGCGATGCGGTCGATATGGCGGCGCATGAAGGCCACCGGGTCGAACCCGGCGTAGGAATGATGGCCCGTGTCGAAACAGATCTTCAGGATCTGCGGATCAACCTCGTCCAGCAGGCGCTCCAGCTCGGGCTCAAAGTCGATAAAGCCCGCGGCATGGGCGTGGATGCTGACGGTCAGGCCATAAACCTCGGTGCCCATCTTGGCGACGGTGGCGATGCGGTTGCGAAACGCGTCCCACTCGGCGGGGTCCATCTGCTCGGCCTCGGCCACGCGGCCTGCGGTTGGCGCACGGCGCGGCGAGATGGAATCGATCAGCACCAGATGCTTGGCCTGATGCGACACCAGCGATTTGCAGGTGCGCATCGCGGCATCCATCACCTCGGCCCAGGCGTCGGGGTCGTGAAAGGGGCGAAAAACCACGCCACCAATCAGCGTCAGGTCATGTTTGGCCAGCGCATCGGCCAGTTGGTTCGGATCTTCGGGCATAAAGCCGATGGGGCCAAGCTCGATCCCCTTGTAGCCCGCGCCTGCGCATTCTTGCAGCACGGTTTCCCATGCCGGGTTGCGCGGATCTTGGGCGAACTCGACCCCCCAGGAACAGGGGGCATTTCCGATGCGGATGGGCATTTGTGTGGTCCTCAGACTTGTGATGGGATGTCAATCCAGCGGCCTTGGGGGGCCGATTGCAGGGCGGCATCAACCACCTGCCAGACGGCAAGGCCATCGGCAAAGGTGGGCCAGACCGGCTGGCCGGTGTGGATGGCCTGCAAGAAGTCGCGCGCTTCGATGATGATCTGGTCTTGATAGCCGGTGCCATGGCCGGGGCCCTGGCAAAAGGGCAGATAATCGGGATGGGCCGGGCCTGTCAGGATCTTGGTGAACCCGCGTGTCGCCTCGGGCCCTTCGGCACGATACAGCCAGATGGCATTCTGATCTTCCTGATCAAAGCGGATCGCGCCCTTGCTGCCATGCACCTCATAGGCATAGCCCATCTTGCGGCCTGTCGCGGTGCGGCTGAAATACAGATGCCCCATGGCCCCGCGCGCAAAGCGGCACATGATCTGGGCATGGTCATCATTCGTCACCGCCTCGGGGCCCTGGGGGCCGGGGCGGGTGGCATGCACGGTTTCAACCATCGCCGACAGTTGGGTGATCGGCCCCAGCAGGGCCAGCGCGCAGTTGATCATATGGGGGGACAGGTCGCCCATCGTGCCATTGGCCACCCCCTGGGTGCGCCAGGTTGCGGGCAGGGACGGATCGGCCAGAAAATCCTCGGTATGTTCGCCACGAAACCAGGTCACGTCGCCAATCGCGCCGTCGGCAATCAATTGGCGGGCAAATTGCGTGGCCGGGGTACGCACATAGTTGAACCCCACCATATTTGGCAGACCCGAGGCTTCGGCAGCGGCCACCATGGCCCTGGCATCTTCCAGCGACGCCCCCAGTGGCTTTTCGCAGAACACCGGTTTGCCAAGGGCAAAGGCGGCTTCGGCAATGGCGCGGTGGGTGGATTGCGGGCTGGCGATGACCACGGCCTGCACCTTGGGGTCGGCCACCAACTCTTGCCAATCGCGCGCGGCGCGGGCCACGCCATAGCTGGCGGCATAGGCCTGAGCCGAGGCAAGGCTGCCCGCCGCCACCATTTCAAGCCGGGGGCGCAAGGCGGTGTTGAAGATGGCGCCCACCGCGGAAAAGGCCACGGCATGGGCCTTGCCCATATATCCGCCGCCCACCAGCCCGATCCCGATCTCGGTCATTGCTGCCCCCTCCCAAGTGACACACAGGCCTGTTGCAATCGACTGTTGCAACCGGTTGCAAAAGACATATAATCTTTCCAAATCGGCTGCAATCGAAATTCATCAGGGCAGGGCAGAATGACCCAAGGCGCGGATCAGGGGGAAATGGGGCTGGGGCCAAGGCTGGCGGCCGGGCCGTTTGTGGTGCTGGGGCGCGCGGGGATGGATCTTTACGCCGACCCGCCCGGCACCCGGATGGAGGATGCGCGACGGTTTGAGGCGCATCTGGGTGGTTCGGCTGGCAATATTGCGGCCGCGCTGACCCGGCAGGGGATGCAGGCGGCGTTGCTGACGCGGGTGTCGGATGATGCGGTGGGGCGCTTTGTTCTGGCCGAATTGGGGCGCTATGGCATTGACGGGCGCCATGTTGGCACCATCGGGCAGGGCCTGCGCACCTCGCTTGCCGTGGTTGAAACGCGGGCCGAAGATTGCCAGTCGGTGATCTATCGCAACGGGGCCGCCGACTTTGCGCTGACCTGTGACGATGTGGCCGCTGTCGATTTCGCAGGCTGCGCGGCACTGGTCATCACCGGAACCGCCTTGGCCGATGCCGGGTCGCGCCAGGCCACGATGGCGGCGCTTGCCGAGGCGCGGGCGGCGGGTGCCGTCTGTGTGATGGATGTGGATTATCGCCCCTATTCCTGGGCCAGCAGCACCGAGGCACAGGCCGCCAATCTGGCCGCAGCGCAGGCGTGTGACATTGTTGTGGGCAATGATGTCGAATTCGGCCTGCTTGCGGGGGATATGGCCAAGGGCCTTGGTGTGGCGCGCGATCTGGTGGCGCGATCAGCCAGTATCGCAGTTTACAAAATGGGTGAGAAAGGGGCCGTAACCGTTTCCAAATCGCAGGAATTCACCACCGGCATCTATCGCACACAGGCGCTGAAGCCGACGGGTGCGGGTGATGCGTTCATGGGTGGGTTTCTTGCGTCACTGGCGCGGGGCGATGCCTTGCGCGCGGCGGTTTTGCGCGGATCAGCAGCGGCGGCACTTGTCGTTTCCCGCGTGGGCTGCGCCCCGGCATGCCCCACCATTCCCGAATTGGACGCCTTTCTGGCGGCCCGTCCCGAACCGATCTGAGAGAGGTCACCATGCATATCGCCCCCCATGACAACCAGAATCAGCCCATCGTCGGGGCCGATCACCCCTTGGTGCCGCTGAATTATTTCAACATCGTCCGGCTGACCAAAGGGCAGGTCTTTGACCATGCCGTGCCGGGATATGAAACCTGCATCGTTCCGGCCACGGGCACCGTTCAGGTGCAGGTTGGCGGGCAAACCCATGACGATCTGGGCGGGCGCGGCGTGGATGTCTGGGATGGCGAGCCTGAGGGCGTTTATGTGCCGACCGGCATGCCTGCGCGCATCACCTGCCAGTCAGACAGCGCCGAGGTGTTCATTGCCGGGGCAAAATTCGACAAGGTGCTTGAACCCTTTGCCGTGCGCGCTGCCGATCTGGATGTGGTGCAATATGGCTCGGATGACACCAAGACCCATCGCAAGATCAAGCATATCCTTGGCACCAAATACCACGACCGTGTCGGCCGCCTGCTGGTAAGCGAGCTTTACACCGTGGGGGCCGGGGGCTGGTCGGGCTTTCCCAGCCACAAGCATGACACCGATCGCCATGATGCCACGGGGGCGATGATCGAGTCGCGCCATGACGAAACCTATAACTTCCGCTTCCGCCCTGACCACGGGTCGGGCCTGCAGATGCTGCAACGCGAAGACAATGAACCCGGTGATGCCTATCACATCATGAACAATTCCACGGTGCTGATCGACAAGGGCTATCACCCCTGCTGCGTCTTGCCGGGCTATGAGATGTATTACTTCACCATCCTTGGCGGGTTGTCGCAGCGCAGTCTGAAGCAGTATTTCCAACCCACCCATGCCGATCAGCTGCACACCATTCCCGGCATCATGGATATGGTGGCCAAGTTCAAATGACCCGTGCCAGTTTGACCGAGGTTCTGGGCCCCGCCCTGCGCGATGGCTATGCGGTGGCGGGGCTGGTCTGCCTTGGCTGGGAAGATGCGCGCGCCTTTGTGGCCGCGGCCGAGGCCGAGCGGGCCCCGGTGATCTTGCAGGCCGGGCCGGGCTGCCGGGCGCATACGCCGCTGCCTGTTCTGGGGGCGATGTTTCGCTATCTTGCCGATGCCGCACAGGTGCCGGTGGTGCTGCATCTGGATCATGGCCGCACGGTCGCCGAGGCCGAGGCCGCCATTGCCGAGGGGTTCACCTCGGTCATGTTCGACGGGTCGGCGCTGCCGCTGCAAGACAACATTGCCCAGACCGCCCGGATTGTGCGGCTTGCCCATGCGGCGGGGGTGTCTTGTGAGGGCGAGATCGGGTTCGTTGGCTATGACGGCGGTGCGGTCTCTGACCTGACCGATCCCCAGGATGCCGCGCGCTTTGCCGCCGAAACTGGGGTTGATGCCATGGCGGTGGCTGTTGGCAATGTGCATTTGCAACAGCAGGCCAGCGCGGGGCTGGACGAGTCGGCGGTGGCGGCGATTGCGGCGGCCACGGGCGGGCGGGTGCCGCTGGTCATTCACGGCGGTTCTGGCGTGCCCATGGATCAGCGTTTGCGACTGGCACGCCAAAGCCCGATCTGCAAATTCAACATCGGCACCGAATTGCGTCAGGCCTTTGGCGCGGCCCTGCGCCAGACACTTGCCACCCATCCGCAGGAATTTGACCGCATCGCCATTCTGCGCGCGACCCATGATCCGCTGGTGGCCTGTGCGCGGTCTGTGCTGGCGGGCCTTGGGTCATCTGGCCGGGCCTGAGCGGGCGTTTTCAGAAACTGGCAAGCCTTTCGTAAGGTCTTTGCATCATCTTTGTGCGATATCGGCCCCCCAAGGCTGCTCTTTGGGGTTTTTTCGTGTAAACATGGGCAAATCTGACGACTTAACCCAAGGGTGCCTGTTGATGATGTCTTTTCCCCTGCTGCGCTATTTGCCGTTTGCGGCCGCTGTTCTGGGTTTGCTGATTGCTGTGATCGCCCCAATGCCGGGCGGCTGGCACTGGTTCTTGATTGCGGTTTTTGGCGGGCTTGTGCTGGTTGGTTTGCGTGACATGTCGCAGACCAAACACGCGGTTTTGCGCAATTATCCGGTGCTGGGCCATGTGCGCTATTTCTTTGAAATGATCCGCCCCGAAATCCGGCAGTATCTGATTGAATCCGATGATGAAGAGGTGCCGTTTTCACGCGAAGCGCGCGCCATCGTCTATCAGCGCGCCAAAAACGTCGAAGACAAGCGCCCCTTTGGCACCAAGATGAAGGTTTATTCCGGCGGCTATCAGTGGCTGACCCACTCGATCCAGCCCAAGAAGATCGCCGATACCAATTTTCGCATCACCATCGGCGGGCCCGAGTGCAAGCAACCCTACGAGGCGTCCATCTACAACATCTCGGCCATGAGCTTTGGGGCCTTGTCGGCCAATGCGATTTCGGCCCTGAACCGGGGCGCCAAGATGGGTGGGTTTGCCCATGACACGGGCGAAGGCGGGATCAGCCGCTATCACCGCGACGGCGGCGGCGATCTGATCTGGGAAATCGGCACCGGCTACTTTGGCTGTCGCACCGCCGAAGGTGGCTTTGACCCCGACAAGTTCCGCGAAGTGGCCGCCGATCCGCAGATCAAGATGATCGAGATCAAGCTGAGCCAGGGGGCCAAGCCGGGGCAGGGCGGCGTTCTGCCCGCCGCCAAGATCACGCCCGAGATTGCCGAGGCGCGTGGCGTGCCCATGGGGGTCGATTGTGTGTCGCCCGCCAGCCATTCGGCCTTTCAAACCCCGATCCAGATGATGGAATTCATCGCCCAGTTGCGCGACCTGTCGGCGGGCAAGCCGATTGGGTTCAAACTGTGCATCGGCCATCGGCGCGAATTCATGTGCATCGTGCGCGCCATGCTGGAAACCGGGATCACGCCGGATTTCATCGTGATCGATGGCAAAGAGGGCGGCACCGGCGCGGCCCCGCTGGAATTTGCCAATCACATGGGCATGCCACTGGTCGAAGGGCTGACCTTTGCCCATAACACCCTGCGTGGCGCGGGGCTGCGTGATCGCATTCGCATCGGGGCCTCGGGCAAGCTGATCCATGCCTTTGACATCGCCAAGGCGCTGGCGCTGGGGGCCGATTGGGCCAATTCGGCCCGTGGCTTCATGTTCGCGGTTGGCTGCATCCAGGCCCAGGCCTGCCACACCAACCATTGCCCCACGGGGGTGGCCACCCAAGACCCGCTGCGGCAACGCGCGATCAATGTGCCTGACAAGGCGCAACGGGTGGCCAATTTCCACCGTAACACGCTGAAAGCCCTGGGCGATATGTCGGGGGCGGCGGGGCTTGATCATCCGATCAAGTTTTTGCCCCATCACCTGATGATGCGCGAAAACGACCGTGACATGGTGACGGGTGAGGATGTCTATCCCTATATGCCCGTTGGCTTTTTGCTGCGCGAAGATGACGATCGCTATGGCTATCTGAAACGCTGGCGGCGCTCGTCCTCGGCCAGTTTTGCGCCGTTTGATGATGGTGTCTGACCTGACCTTGGGTCAGCCCGGTGTCGGGCTGGCCCCGGTTTGGTGCCGCAGACGGGCCAGAAACGCGGCCCTTGCGCGGTGGGCCATGCGGGCCCGGGCGACTGCCGTGTCGGGGCTGACGGGCACAAAGTGAAACGGGTCTTGCGGGCGCAACTGGCTGAGGGCGTCGGTGTCACAGTCCAGCACGGTGGCAATCTTGGGATAGCCGCCGGTGGTCTGGTGATCGGCCATCAGAACCGTCGCCACCCCGTCGCCCGACACCTGAACCGACCCGCGCAAGATCGGCTCGGACGGGATCGACAGCGCCCCCTTCAGCGCAAGGCGCGGCCCGGCCAGACGCAGGCCCATCCGGTCAAAAGCGTTCGTCATCCGAAACGGGCCCGAGACAAAATCGGCCAGCGCCTGATCGGTGAAATGGCGGTCTTGCGGGCCGATCACCACGGGGGCGCGGCCCCTTGGCCGGGCCCAGACCGGGCAGGGAATGGGGCGCGGCATGTGCGTGACCACGCGCGGCGCGGTCAGTGTCAGGCTTTGGCCCGTGCTGATCCGCCCGCCGCCAAAGCCCGAAATGGCATGGGTTGCGGCACTGTTCAGCCAATGCGGCACCTGCAAGTCACCCGCAAAGGCGACATAGGTCCAGCGTCCCCAAGGGCCGGGGCGAATGACCAGCCGATCACCGGCGTGCAGGGTCAGCACCACCCATGACCCCAGCTTTTCCCGCGCTTCGACAATGAACCCGGCCCCCGCAATGGCAAGGCTGATCGGCCCGGCGTCGCACCGCAGCGTCAGCCCACCCATCGACACCTCGATCAGCGGGGCCGTGGCGGGGGTGCCAAGGGCGGCCTGCGCGATGGCGGCCGAGGCGCGGTCCATCGGGCCCGAGCAGGGCACGCCAAAGCGCATCTGGCCGGGCCGGCCCTGATCTTGCACCGTTACATGCGGCCCGGCAAAGGCCACGCTCAGCCGCGCCTCAGCCATTCTGCGCCGCCCCCGGCATGTCACCCGCCCCAATACGGCAAAACCCGACGCTGTCGCCCACATCGAACAAAAACGGCCTGTCGGGATCGCCGGTCAGGATCGGCGTGGCGCTGCGCCCGATGATCCACCATCCGGTGGGCATGGTCAGCGTGGTGACCAGCGCCTGTGCCCCGGCGATGATCACCGATCCGGCAGGCACATTGGGCACAGGGGTTGGCTTGCGATCCAGCCGCAGGGCAGGGGGCAGGCCCGCCAGATAGGCATAGCCGGGGGCAAAGCCATACATCACCACATGATAGCGGCCCGACAGATGGGCGGCGATCACCGCCTCGGGCGACAGGCCGGTGTGCTGGGCCACCTGCGCCAGATCGGGGGCAAAGGGCGGGTCATAGCAGACGGCAACCTTATGCTGCTGACGGCTTTGCCGCCGGGCGGTGGCGGGGCCGATCTGACGGCGCAGGGCCGCGATGATTTCGGCATGGTCGGTCTGGCACGGGTCGAAATCGACCAGCAGATTGACATAGGCCGGCACGGTTTCGCGCAGCCCCACGGGCGGGGCCGCGGCAATGGCCTGATCCAGCGCCAGCACGGCGGCATGGGCGGCGTCGCTGATCGTTTCACCGAATTCGACCAGAACGGCATGGTCGGCAATCGGCACAAAGCGCGGCTGGTCGGGCTTGGGCGGGGGGGGCAGCGTCATGCGGGCACAAAGGGGGCAATGGTCACGCCCGCCGCTTGCAGGGCGCGGCGCAGGCCCTGTGCCATGCCCAGCGCGCCGGGGCTGTCGCCATGCACGCAGATCGACTGTGCCGCCAACCGGATGGGGGGGCCGCCGACCACTGGCATCAGGCCAGTGTCCAGAAAGCCCAGCAGCCGCTCTGCGGCCTGTTGCGGATCATGCAGCACGGCACCCGGCTGGCTGCGTGGCACCAGCCGCCCGTTCGGCAGATAGGCGCGGTCGGCAAAGATCTCGGAAAACACCGGATAGTCTGCGGCCACGGCGGCCTGTTCCAGCGCCGTGCCCGAGATTGCCAGCACCGCCAAGCGGCCGGGCTGGGCCATGATCGCGGCCAGAATGGCCTTGGCCACACCGGCATCATCGGCAGCCAGATTGGCCAGGGCGCCATGCGGCTTGACATAGCGCAGCCGTGCCCCCGCCAGCGCCGCCACACCGGCCAGCGCGCCGATCTGGGCCGCCACCATGCGGGCGATTTCATCCGGGCGCATGGGAATGACCCGGCGGCCAAAGCCCAAGCGATCCTCATAGCCGGGATGGGCACCGACGATGACGCCCCGGGCGGCGGCGTCAGACAGGGTGGCAAACATCGTCTCGGGGTCGCCTGCATGGCCCCCACAGGCAATATTGGCGCTGGTGACGACCGACAGCATCTGCGCATCCTCGCCCATCGTCCAGGGGCCAAAGGCTTCGCCCAGATCAGAATTCAGATCAATGCTGTGCATGGTTCCCTCGTCTTCGGCTGCACCTTTGCCGCTAATGGGCAGTCAAAGGCAAGGCGGGCGGATTTGTCCACCCCCTTTGGGCGCAAGGCGGCACAGGTCAGGGCGCATCGCCAATGGGCAGCACATCAACCGAATGGCGGCTGTCATGCCCGCCTGCCGTGCGGATCGCGCCGCGCACCGGGGCCACATCGCCATAATCGCGGCCCATGGCCACGGTGATGTAATCCTGGCCCGCCCATTGCGCATTGGTTGGGTCATATTCCACCCAGCCCTGATCCGGCCCGCACCAGGCGCTGACCCAAGCATGCATCGCATCCACCCCTTCCAGCCGGGGTTGGCCGGGGGGCGGGTTGGTGCGCAAAAAGCCTGAAACATAGCCCGCAGGCAGGCCGATCGCGCGCAGGCCTGCGATCATGATCTGGGCGAAATCCTGACAGACACCCCGGCGGGCCGCAAAGGCCTGATCGGGGGGGGTGGCCACATCGGTGGCGGTGGCATCAAAGGTCATCGCGCCATGCAGGGCCTGCCCCACCGCCTGAACGGCCTGCCGGGCCGTGGGGGCCGGGGGCAGGGCGGCGCGGGCAAAGGCCGTGATGGCCTCGATGCCGGGAATACGCGGCGAGGGCGCGCGAAAATGCTGGGGCGAGGTCGGCCCAAGCCCGGTTGCCGCGAGCGCCGCCCCCAGATCGGCCAAGGGGGGCGACAGGTCAAGCTCGGCCTCGGCCAGACGCTCGGCCCTTGCCTGCACCTGAAACCTTGCGCGTTTGATCGGCTGGTGCCAGCCCACGCTGCTGGTGGCATTGCCAAAGAAATCAACCCCATCGCGGCGGTCATCGGGCAGCGGGCTGATCGTCAGCATCCGGCTGACCACCCTTTGGCGCGGCCCGTCCGAGGGCAGCAGCCGCAAGATGTTTCGCGCATGATCAGACGGCGCGGCATAGTCGTAATCAATGGTCAGCCGGATATCATAGCGCATGGGTCACCGGAAATATTGGCGAGAGAGCAAGTCAAAGACCTGCGCCAGACGATTGCGCAGATCAGTGACGCGAGGCGCGGTCAGATCTGCGGCCTCGGCCACCCGCAGATCGGTGTCCAGTGTCAGCAGCGCCCGTTCCAGCGCGCCCAGTTGCCCCGAAGGCCCGCTGCGGGGCAGTGCGGCCACCAGGTCGCGCATCTGGCTGATCTGATACAGAACCGAACGCGGGTTCTGCGCATCTTGCACCAGCAGGTCCATTACCGTCTCGCGTGAGGGGCCAAAGCGATAGCGGCGCTGGTGGGTCATCACGCTGTCGCCAACCTCGATGGCGATTTCATAGGCCCCCGCCGAAGCTTCGGGGTCGGCAAAGGCCTGCACCATGGTCAGCATCCCGTCGGCCCGTTCTTGCGCCCGCCCCAGCGACAGGAAGCGCCAGCCCGCGAAATGGTACATGTTTTCATGCACAAGGCCCGAAAAGGCCGAGATCTTGCGCAACAGCACCGACATCGCCATGGCCGCATCATCGCCAGCGGTGACCTTTTCGGCCAACATCCGGGCGGTCTTGGCCAGATCATTCAGCGCATGCCAGCCATCGGGGGAAAAGCGGTCGCGCACCTTGGCGGCGGCATTGCGGGCGGCGCTGACCAGATCGTTCAGCGTATCGGGGATCGGCACATCCGGCCCAAGGCCCAGCTTTTTCAGAAACAGCGCCAGTTCCTGCAGCAGGCTGTCTGACGGATCGCCCGTTTCGGCCAGCCGCAGGTGATAGGCGCGCAGCAGGCGAATGGCGCCTTCGGTGCGTTCGACATAGCGACCCAGCCAATACAGATTGTCCGCCGCGCGTGACGGCAAAATGCCGGGGGGCGAGCGTTCAAAGGCCGCGCGCGACACCAGCGTTTCAGGCGGCACCGGCCTGTCGGCCATCACCCAGACATCCGCGACCGACCCACCGGCCTGCATGGCAAGGGCCGTGGCGGCCTCGGCCTTGCCGATACGGGCATAGCCGCCGGGCATGAAGGCCCAGCCGGTTTCGGTGCGCGTGGCAAAGACGCGGATCGTCATCGGGCGGGGCACCATGCGGCCCTCGCTGAAGACCGGGGTGGTCGAGAGGGTGACAGCCTCTTGCCCCACCAGCATCGCGCCATCGCGCGCCAGCCAGTCGGCCAGTGTCAGCCCCAGGTCGTTCTGCGCCCCGCCCACCGGATCAGACCCGGCAGCAAAGGGCAGCGTGGTATCCATCGCCCCGGCAATCATCATCCGGGCGGCATTCTGCTGCACATGCGCGCGTTCGGCGGGCTGTCCGCACCACCATGTGGCGATATTGGGCAGTTTGACCGGGCCGCCGGTCAAGACGCGGCACAGGCGCGGCAAAAAGGCCATGAAGGCCCGCGCCTCCAGCACCCCTGCGCCCAGGGCGTTGATCAGCGACAGATTGCCGTCGCGCAGGGCGCCCATCAGGCCGGGCGTGCCGATCTGCGACACCTCGTTCAACTCAAGCGGGTCGGCGAAATCGCTGTCGATGCGCCGCCACAACAGGCCCACGGGTTCCAACCCCTGCACCGTGCGCACCATGGTCTGACCGTTTTCGACGATCAGATCTTCGCCCTCCAGCAAGGTCAGGCCCAGATAGCGCGCGATATAGGTGTGCTCGTAATAGGCGTCATTGTTCGGCCCCGGCGTCAGGATCGCCATCCGCCGCCCTTCGCCCGACAAACCCTCCATCGTGTCGCGGAAGGTGCGGAAAAAACCGGCCAGACGGCGCACATGGCTGCGCGGGAACGGATCTGAAAAGATGCGGCTGGTGGCCATGCGGTTTTCCAGCGCAAAGCCTGACCCGGATGGTGCCTGCGTGCGGTCCGCCAGCACCAGAAATGACCCATCAGGAGAGCGCCCGATTTCAAAGGCCAGATGGTGCAGATAATGGCCCGAGCGCGGCTTGACCCCAACCATCGGGCGCAGCCATTGCGGGTTTTGCGCCACCAGTTCGGCTGGCAGATGGCCGTCACGCACCAGGGTGGCCGGGCCATAGAGATCGGCCATCACCTGTTCCAGCAGATCTGCCCGTTGCGTCAGCCCATCGCAGATGGTGGCCCAATCGGTTTCCGACATCAGCACCGGCACATGGCTAAGCGGCCATTCGCGATCTTGCACCGGCCCGCCCGAATACAGCCGGAAATACACCCCCGCATCGCGCAGATATTGCTCGCCCCGGGCAAAGCGGGCGGCCAGATCCTCGGGCGGCAAGGCGGCCAGTGCCTGAATGAAACTGGCCCAGACCGGCCGCATCTGGCCGTTGCTTTGGAACAATTCATCCGCAACACCGGGAAGCGGGGTGTAGCCGGCAAGAATGCCGGGAAGATCAAGGGCAGCCACACTCAGGGTCATCAGCGTGTCAGATCCACGGGGCCCGCCGCAGATCAAGCGTTGTCGGAAACTCGGGGTGCGGCACTTCGGTGGCGGGGGTATAGCTGCCCGGCTGATGGCCATGCGCCTCGAACCGCGCCAGACGGCGGGCCTCGGCCTCATAGCCGTTGACGGGGAAGGTGTCGTAATTGCGCCCGCCCGGATGGGCCACATGGTAAACGCAGCCACCGATCGCGCGGCCTGACCAGTCGTCAAAGATGTCAAAGGTCAGCGGCGCATTCACCGGCAGAACCGGATGCAGGGCCGCCGCCGGTTGCCAGGCCTTGTAGCGCACGCCGCCAACACTGACCCCGCTGGTGCCGGTTGCCACCAAAGGCACGGGGCGGCGGTTGCACATGATGCGATAGCGGTCTTGGGTCTGCGTGGTCATCTTGACCTGCAGGCGTTCGACCGAGCTGTCGGTATAGCGCACCGTGCCGCCGATGGCCCCGGTTTCGCCCAGCACATGCCAAGGCTCCAGCGCCTGTTTCAATTCCAGATGCACGCCGCCGAATTCGGTTTCCACCGCGATCTGACCGCAGAAGGGGAAGCGGAATTCCTCTTGGGCGCGATACCAGACCGGGTCCAGCTTAAAGCCGTGCTGGCCCAGATCGTCCAGCAATGACAAGAAATCGGACCAGATGAAATGCGGCAGCATCAGCCGGTCGTGCAGCACCGTGCCCCACCGCACGGGGCGCGACTTCAGCGGCGACTTGGCGCAGCGCGCGATGATGGCGCGGATCAGCAGTTGCTGGGCCAGATTCATCCGCGGATGCGGGGGCATTTCAAAGCCGCGGAACTCGACCAACCCCAGCCGCCCGGTGGGGCCGTCGGGGGAATACAGCTTGTCGATGCAGATCTCGGCCCGGTGGGTGTTGCCGGTGACATCGATCAGGATATTGCGCAGTAACCGGTCCACCAGCCAAGGCGGGGGCAGCGGGCCGCCATCGACCGGATCACCAATCTGCGACAGGGCGATTTCCAGCTCATACAGGCTGTCATGGCGGGCCTCGTCGATCCGGGGGGCCTGCGAGGTGGGGCCGATGAACAGGCCCGAGAACAGATAGGACAGCGACGGGTGGCGCTGCCACATCAGGATCAGCGATTTCAGCAGATCAGGGCGGCGCAGAAACGGGCTGTCATCCATCGTGGCCCCGCCGACAACCACATGGTTGCCGCCGCCGGTGCCGGTGTGGCGGCCGTCGATCATGAACTTGTCGGCACCAAGGCGGCATTGGCGCGCCTCGTCATAGATCGCTTCGGTGGTGGCCACGCAATCGTCCCAGCTGTGGGCAGGGTGAATGTTCACCTCGATCACGCCGGGGTCGGGGGCCACGCGGATGACATTCAGGCGCGGATCATTGGGCGGGGCATAGCCCTCGATATGGATCGGAAGGCCCAGTTCGGCTGCTGTCGCCTCGGCGGTGGCGATCAGGTCAAGGTAATCTTCCAGTGCCTCGACCGGGGGCATGAACAGGCACAGCCGCCCGTCGCGCGGTTCTATCGCAATGGCCGTGCGCACGACGCCGTCGCCGGCATCAGATGCTTCCTGGCCCACAACCTTTTGCTGGCTGCCCTTGGCCGCTTTGGTTTCGCCCGCCTGCGTGCGCTCGGCACTGGTTTCCGGCGTCATCGCCGCAATCTGGGCTTCTTCCTCGGCCAGGCGGTCAAGCTCGGCCTGCACCGCATCGCGCAGGGCGGCGCGGCGGCTGTCGATGCCTGCGTGAAAATCGGGCAAGGGCGCACGGGGGGCGGCAGGATCGGTTGGATAGGTATAGGGGTATTGCGCGGGCGAGACATAAGGCAGCCCCGCCAGCGGCAAACGAAAGCCCACGGGGCTGTCGCCGGGCACCAGAAACAGATGCCCGCGCCGGGGTTTCCACAATTCCGACCGCCAGCGAGGCATGCTGCTGGCCTTGGATTGCCAGCGCTGGATCGGCAGAATATAGCCCGACGGTTCGGTCAGGCCGCGGTCAAACACGCGGGCAAAGCGCGACCGTTCCTCGGGGTCTTTCAGTTTGGAATTCTGCGGCGATACGTTGGGTGGCAGATTGGCCTCTTTCAAAATCCATTCCGCCGGGTCTTCAAAGGCGGGCTGCGCATGGTTGGCGGTGATGCCAAGCCGTTCGGCAAAGCCTTCCATGAACACCCGTGCCTGATCGGTGCCCACCTTGTAATCCTGCGCCTCTTTGGCGATCAGATCGGGGTTCTTCCAGACCGGCTGCCCATCGCGCCGCCAGAACAGCGAAAAGGTCCAGCGCGGCAGGCTTTCGCCGGGATACCATTTGCCCTGTCCATAGTGCAAAAACCCACCCGGCGCGAACCGGGCCTGCAAGCGGCGGATCAACTGGTCGGCCAGGTCGCGCTTGGCCGGGCCAACGGCGGCGGTGTTCCACTCTTCGCCTTCAAAATCGTCGATTGACACAAAGGTCGGCTCGCCGCCCATGGTCAGCCGCAGATCCTGCTCTTGCAGCACGCTGTCAACCTTGCGGCCCATGCTGTTCAGCGCCTGCCAGGCATCGTCGCTGAAGGGCTTGGTGATGCGCGGATGTTCCGATACCCGGCGCACCTGCATGTCAAAGGCAAATTCTGTCTGCGGTGTGCCCGCCGCCGTATAGCCGCCCGAAATCGGGGCTGCGTTGCGATAATGCGGTGTGGCGGCCAGCGGAATATGGCTTTCGCCCGTCAAAAGGCCGCTGGTCGGATCAAGCCCGATCCAGCCCGCGCCGGGCAGATAGGCCTCGACCCAAGCGTGCAGATCGGTGAAATCGACCTCGGTGCCCGACGGGCCATCCAGAGATTTCACATCGGGGGCAAGCTGGATCAGATAGCCCGAGACAAAGCGCGCGGCAAAACCGAAATGGCGCAACGCCTGCACCAAAAGCCAACTGGAATCGCGGCATGACCCCGATTTCAGATGCAGTGTCTCTTCGGGCTGTTGAACGCCCGGCTCCATTCGGATCGTATAGTTGACCGCCTGCTGCACCCGAGCATTCATTGCCACCAGAAAGTCGATGGTGCGAACCCGGTCTTTGGGGGTGGCATCCAGAAAGGCTTGCAGCAGCGGCCCTGCCGGTTCGGGCGCGCGGTAGATCACCAGATCGTCGGCCAGATCGCGCGGGTAATCAAAGGGCCAATGCTCGGCACTGTCTTCGATAAAGAAATCGAACGGGTTATAGACCGACATGTCGGCCACCAGATCGACCTCGATCTTGAATTCCATCACCGGTTCGGGAAAGACAAAGCGCGCCAGCCAGTTGCCATAGGGGTCTTGCTGGTGGTTCACGAAATGCCCGCCCGGCGAGACGCGCAGGCTGTGCGAGATGACCTTGGTGCGCGATTGTGGGGCCGGGCGCAGGCGGATGATCTGGGGGCCAAGGGTCACGGGCCGGTCATAGCGATAATGCGTCAGATGGTGGATGCTGGCATAAATCGCCATGGTTCGCCCCGCTTTCATGTTTGCGCTACAGTAACGCGCCCTTGGGATGGAAAGAAAGCCTTGGCGTGTTGGCGTGACAATTCGCGGGCCTTGGGTCTGTTGTGTTGCATTTTGGCGCAGACTTTGCAGACCTGCCTGAAAAACGGGCAGAAAGCAGGGGCTTTGCAGGTGCAGTTCGGTGATTTAGGCTGAATCGGCATCAACATATCCGCCACCCCGGACCGCGCCATGACCTCGCTTGACGATCTGATCACCCTTGGGGCGCTGGCCGCGATCATTTTGGGGATCGCGGCCTTTTACGGTTTTCTGATCTGGCGTCAGTTCAGGCTGTTCTGGGCCGCGATGATCCGCCTGCGAGACAAGATCGACCGGTCAGACGACAGCTTGCGCTGACCGCTATCGCCGGGGGCGGGGCAGCACGCACAGCATTTCATACAGGTAGTTCGCGGCGATCATGGCGGTATTGCCCGACATGTCATAGGGCGGCGACACCTCGACCAGATCGCAGCCGACAAGGTTCAGGCCCGCGCAACCGCGAATGATCTCAAGCCCTTGAATGGTGGTCAGGCCCCCCACCTCGACCGTGCCGGTGCCGGGCGCAAAGGCCGGATCAAGGCTGTCGATGTCATAACTCAGGTAAACCGGCGCATCCCCGATCTTGGCGCGGATCTCGGCCATCAGCGGGGTCAGCGATTTATGCCAGCAGGCCTCGGCCGGGGTGACTGTCCAGCCCTGCTTGCGGCCCCAGTCGAAATCCTCGGGGGAATAGCCGGTGCCACGCAACCCGATCTGGAACACCTTGTCATTGATCAGGCAGCCATCTTCCCAGGCGCGGCGAAACGGGCAGCCATGGGCCTCACGCTCGCCAAACATGTGTTCATTGGTGTCGGAATGGGCATCGACATGGATCAGTGCCACCGGCCCATGCCGTTCCTTGATGGCGCGCAGCACCGGCCAGGTCAGCGTGTGGTCGCCGCCAAGCGTCAGCGGGATCACGCCATGCGACAGCACCTGACGGTAATGGTCGGTGATGATGGCGCAGGATTTCTTCAGATCAAAGGTGTTGATCGGCACATCGCCGATATCGGCCACCTGCATCTCGTCAAAGGGCCGGGCACCAGTGGCCATGTTATAGGGCCGCATCATCCGGCTTTCATCACGGATCTGGCGCGGCCCAAGCCGGGTGCCGGGGCGGTTCGAGGTGCCGATATCCATCGGAATGCCGATGAAACAGGCATCAAGCCCCGCTGCCGTGTCTTGTGCGGGCAGGCGCATCATCGTGGCCGGGCCGCCAAAGCGCGGCATCGTATTGCCGCCAAGAGGTTGGTTATAGGGGCTGGTCACGGCGTCATCTCCTTGGGGGCCGAATTCGGGGGCGGGGGGCACAGCAGGCCCGCCAGCAGATGCAGATGCGCCTTCAGCGCCTTTTGCAACTGGGGCAGGGTGGCCTTTTCGTTTTTGACGAAATCGACAAACATCATGTTGATATCGTTAAAGATGATCGCGCCCAGAACCTTTGGGTCAAGATCGGCCCGCAGCTTGCCCATGGCCTGCAACCGGGCAATCGCGGCGCAGATCTGGTCGGTCAGGCGGGCATCAAGGCTGGTGTAATGGCGCGAAAAGGCGGCCTCGGGGGCTGCGATGGATTGCGCCATGGCCGTGCGCCACATCGCCTTTGACAGATACATCAGCGAATGGTCGTAATAGCCGCCGATCAGGGCCGTCATGGTGGCGGCAAAATCGCCCTTGGGCGCATCGACCAGCCCTTCGCCGGCCACCAGAACCTCCTCCACCTCCATCGCGACGATGGCCAGCAGAACATCGCCCTTGGTGGTAAAGTAGTTGTAAACGGTGCCCGGCGACATCTGCGCCTCGGCTGCGATATCTTCGATGCGCACGGCGTCATAGCCCGCCTGCTGAAACAGGCGCGACGCACTTTCCAGAATGCGGCGGCTGCGATCGGCTTTGTTTTGGGCACGCAATCCTGACATGGGCGATCTGAGTCTGAAAATTTGAAGTGGACTACAAAATTACATTGACTTGGAAATTGTTCCTCCTCAATCCTTTTCTTCATGGGGTGCCGAAAAGAGTGCCCGACCCAACAGGAGAGATGCAATGACCAAGGACCGGAGGTTTGTTCTACCCTTGTCGGCGGGGGCGTTGCTGGCGCTTGCGATGCCGGCATCTGCACAGGAATTGAACGCATTGGTGTGGTGCGACCACACCGATCCTGCCCTGCTGCAACCGTTCGAGGAACAATATGGCGTCAAGGTGAACGTCAAGGAATACGAAGGCACGGCAGCCGGTCTGACCTTGCTAGAGCAATCGCGCCCCGGTGACTGGGATGTGCTGGTGATTGATGCGGTGGATGTGGGCCGCGCGGTTGAGGGCGGCTTTCTGGCCGAACTGCCCGCCGACCAACTGCCAACGGGTGATTTCTTTCCCGAAGTGGTGATGGCCGAAAACAATGTGATCGGCGGCAAGACCTATGCGGTGACGGAAAAGTTTGGCTACAACACCGTGGCGTTTGACAAATCCAAGGTCGATCCGGCCGATATGGAGGATATGGCCAGCCTGACCAGCGGCAAATACGATGGCCGGATTGCGATCTATGACTATTACCTGCCGGTTATCGGCCTTGTCGCGCTGGGGCAGGGGGTCGCCACGGCGGACATTACCGCCGAGGCCTTGGCCGGTTTGAAAGACCCGCTTCTGGCGCTGCGCAAGGCGTCAAAGCAGGTGTCGGATGTCGTCTCGGCGCAAACGGCGCTGGCGACGGGGGATGTCGATATTGTCGTGGGCGGCGGTGAATGGCTGACGGCTGTGCTGACGGCAGAAAACGCCAATCTGGATTGGACGATCCCAACGCAGGGCGGCCTGCGCTGGGCGCAGTCGATTGGTGTGGTTGCGGGCAGCGAACAGCCTGATCTGGCGCTGGAATTCGTGAAATACATCACCTCGCCCGAGGGGCAGGCCCGTCTGGCGACCTCATCCTGCTATTGGGGGATGCCTGCCAATGCCAAGGCGGGCGATGCGCTGACGGCGGATCAAAAGGCGGTTCTGCGCTGGGATCAGCAGGCTGATTTTCTGGCGCGGGCGCAGCTTTACCCCATTCCTGACGCCGATCTTGACATGGCGATGCAGGATCTGTGGACGCAAATGCTGAACCAATGACCCTGCGGCCATGACCATCCGCCAAAGCGACATCCGGTTGGGCTGGGGCCTTGTCGCCCCGGCCTTGCTGTGGACGGCAGGCTTTTTCCTGTTGCCCTTTGCCGCGATGGTGGCCATGTCTTTCGCCCGGATGGAGGGGCGGGCCATCGTGCCCGCCTTTGACCCCGGCAATTACGTCAAACTGTTCACCGAACCCGCGATGCTGCGGGCGCTGACCAACAGCCTTGAAATCACGGCGCTGGTGACGGTGATTTCGGTGGTGCTGGCCTATCCGCTGGCCGCGATGATCGCCTTTCGCGTGCCGCCGAAATGGCAACGGCTGGCCCTGCTGCTGGCCATACTGCCATTCTGGACGTCGTATGTCGTGCGATCTTATGCTTGGCTGTTGGTGTTGGGGCAGAACGGGGTGCTGAACCAGATGCTGGCTGGTGTCGGTTTCGCGCCGCTTGAGATTGCGGCCACCCGCGCGGCCACGGTGATCGGCTTTGTGCATTTCTTCATCATGCTGCTGACCCTGACGATCTATGCCAACCTGATCCAACTGCCGCAGAATTATGCCCGTGCGGCGGCGGATCTGGGGGCGGGGCCTTGGGCCACCTTTGCCCATGTCATCCTGCCGCTGACATTGCCCGGTGTGATGACGGGTGCCTTTCTGACCTTTGTTCTGTGCATTGGCGATTACATCACGCCGCAAATTCTGGGGGGCAATGCGGAACTGACGCTGCCGCAGCTGATCATGCTGCAACTGGGGCGCAGCGGGAATTTTCCCTTTGCCTCGGCGCTGTCTGTGGTCTTGATGGCGATTGTCACGCTGGCCTATCTGGTGATGGCGCGCTGGGTCAGGCTGGACCGGATATGAAGGCGCTGCGCCCCCTTGGCTGGCTGTATCTGGCGCTGGCCTATGCCTTCATCTTTTTGCCTGTCGTGGTTCTGGTGGTCTATTCCTTTCAGGATGGCCGCCTGCCGGTGCCGCCATTCAAGGGGGTGACGCTGGAATGGTATGGCAAGATCCTGTCCGACCGTGATCTGGTGGCGGCGATGGGGAATTCCATTCTGCTGGCGGTTCTCACCTCGGCTCTGGCACTGGTGTTAGGGTTTCTGGCGGCCCATGGCCTTGCGCGGGTGCGGCTGCCGGGGTCGGGGCTGATGCGGCTGGTGCTGATCGCGCCGATGACGGTCAGCTATCTGATCATCGCGCTGGGGTTGTTGCAGGTGTTCAACCAGGTGGGTGTGCGCCCGTCGCTGGTCACCGCCGGGATCGGCCATGTCGTCATCAACCTGCCTTTGTGCTTTGCCATCTGCTTTGCCGCGATGGGCGATCAGCAGAAATCGGCGGAACGGGCGGCGCGCGATCTGGGGGCGGCGGAATGGCAGGTGCTGGTGCAGGTGTCGGCCCCGATGCTGGCCCCGGCGCTGGCGGCGGCGTTCTTTCTGTCGGTCACCTTCAGTTGGGATGAGTTCATCATCGCTTTCCTCTTGACGCGGTTTGATGTGACCTTGCCGGTGGAAATCTGGTCGATGCTGAAATCGGGCCTGTCGCCGGCCACCAATGCGGTGGGGTCTTTGGTGTTTCTGATCTCGGTCATCGCGGTGGTGCTGGCCGAAATTCTGGTGGTGCGGAGGCGCGGATGACAGCAGGGGTGGAAATCGAGCGGGTCAGCCAGCATTACGGCAGGGCCAAGGCGTTGGAGGATGTGTCGCTGTCGATTGCGGCGGGGGAATTCGTGGTGCTGTTGGGGCCATCGGGCTGTGGCAAGACGACGTTGCTGAACCTGATCGGCGGCTTTGCCGAACCCAGTTCGGGCCGGGTACTGATCGGCGGGCGCGATATGGCCGGGATCGGGCCAAGGGCGCGGCCCACGACAACGGTGTTTCAGGATTACGCGCTGTTTCCGCATATGACCTTGGGCCAGAATGTGGGCTTTGGGCTGAAGATGCGCGGCGTCGCGCGGGCAGCGCGGCAGGCGCGGGCCGCCGAGATGCTGGCGCTGGTGGGGCTGGAGGGCCGGTCTGGCGTGCGCCCGCATGAGTTGTCGGGCGGGCAGCGCCAGCGGGTGGCCCTGGCGCGGGCCTTGGCGGTGGAACCCGATGTGCTGCTGCTGGATGAACCGCTGGGGGCGCTGGATCTGAAATTGCGCCGCCAGATGCAGGACGAGTTAAAGGCGATCCAGCGCCGGGTGGGCACCACCTTTGTGCATGTGACCCATGATCAGGAAGAGGCGATGGCGATTGCCGACCGCATCGTGGTGATGAACGCAGGCCGGATCGAGGATGACGGCCCGCCGTCGCGTGTCTATCTGCGGCCGCGCAGCCTGTTTTCGGCGGGGTTCATGGGGGAAGTCAACAAGATCCCTGTAACCAATGGCCAATCGCCCTTGGGCCCGCTGATGCCCGGCACCGGCACCCTGTGCCTGCGCCCCGAGGCGATCGGCGATCAGGGCGAGTTGCCGCTGGGGCCTGCGCGGTTAGAGGAGGTGGCGTTCTTCGGCACCCATATCCGGGCGCGATTTGCGCCGCAGGCGGCACCTGACTTGCCGTTGATGGTGCATCTGCCGCAAGGGGCCGAGGCCCGCCCCGGCATGATGACCAATCTTTTTGCCAATAATCCGGTGCTGCTATGACCAACCGCGCAAAACCCCAGGACTGGTGGCGGATCACCCCGCTGTCGGACGGAGTCACCCTGATCGACGAGCCGCATATCCAGCCGTTTTACCGCTGCAATGTCTGGCATGTGCGGGGCAGCGATGGCGACATGCTGGTGGACAGCGGCATGGGCGTTGTCAGCCTGCGCCAATGGGTGCCCCTGGTGACAGAACGCCCGTTGCAGGCCGTGGCCAGCCACACGCATTTCGACCATATCGGGTGCCATGACGAATTTCCCTGCCGCCTGTGCCATGGGGCCGAGGCGCATCTGATGCGTGCGCCGACGCGCGAAAATACTTTCGCCGACAAATATGTGACCGATGACATCTTCACCACTCTGCCGCCTGCGCCCTATCGGTCGGACAGCTATACCGTGCCTGCGGCCCCGGCCACGCGGCTGTTGTGGGATGGCGATCGGATCGACCTGGGCGACCGACGGTTCGAGGTGATCCACACCCCCGGCCATTCGCCCGGCGGCATCGCCCTGTGGGAGTCGGCAACCGGCATTCTGATCGCGGGCGATATCGTCTATGATGGCGAGCTGATCGAAGGCACCAGCGATTTGGAGCAGCGCCAGTATGTCGCCTCGATGCGGCGGTTGCGTGACCTGCCGGTGCGCATGGTGCATGCGGGGCATTTCCCCAGCTATTCGGGGGAACGGCACCGCCAGATCATTGACGACTGGCTGCGCGCCAAGGGGGCCTAAAGGGGCTGGGCCTGATGGGTGATGCGCCCGCCCGCGATGGTCAGGGCGACAGGGTGGCGGTCCAGATCCTGAGGCGCGGTGGTTTCGACATCGCAGCCCAGCATCACCAGATCGGCGGCCATGCCGACCCGCAGGGTGCCGGTCAGATGGTCCATATGCGCGGCCCATGCGCCCCCGGCGGTATAGGCGCGCAGCGTGTCCATCAGCGCCAGCCGTTCATCGGCCGCGCCGTCATAGGGCGCGCGGGTCAGCGCAGCCTTGATCCCCCGCATCACCGACACATCCGTTACCGGCCAATCGCTGGCATAGGCAATTGGCGCGCCCGCATCGGCCAGTGTTTTCCACAGATAGGCATCGCGCCAACGATGGCGGGCAATCTTGGTCATCGTGGGCAGCACCGGAAAATCCATCGCCCCCGGCGGGTGCGGCGGTTGCAGGCTGGCGGTGATGCCAAGCGCGCCAAGGCGGGGAATATCGGCCGGGTCGATCAGTTCGATATGTTCAATCCGGTGGCGGCTGTCGCGGCGGCCATTGGCCTTTTGGGCCGCCTCATAGCCGTCAATCGTTTGCCGCACCGCGCCATCGCCAATCGCGTGAACCGCAATCTGCAGGCCGCGACGGTCGATCTCGGTGGCGATCTGGTTGAACCGGTCGGCGGGGAACAGGGGTTCTGACCGATGCCCCGGCGTGTCGGGATAATCGTGCAGCATAAAGGCGGTGCCGCTGTCCATCACCCCGTCCATGAACATCTTGACAAAGCCGCAGCACAGCCAGTCATCGGCAAAGTCACGGGTCATCGCCTCGGCCCGGTCCAGATCAGGCAGATCCATATGCGGCTTGAAATGAAAGGGCACCTTGACGCGGGCCAGCAAGGTGCCCTCGGCCTGCATCTCGCGCAGCAATTCAAGCGTATAGCGGTTGCCATCCATGTTCACCATGCTGGTGATGCCATGGGCGGCACAATGGCGAAAGCCGTCCAGCACCTTGGCGCCGTCGATGGCCCGTTCGGCGGCATCGGGCCAGGGAGAGGGCTCTTCGCCGGTGGCAATGCCAAGGTTCAGCCGCGCCTCGCCGCCAAGGGCGATAACGGGGGCAAAGGCCTCAAATTCGCGCAACTCACCCGTGGCCGTACCATCGGCGCCCATCACCACCTCGTGCCCATGCGGGGTGGCAAGGCCGTGCAAAAGGCCCGCAGCCCGCAGCGCCGCGGTGTTTGCCCAGACGGTGTGATGGTCGGCGGCGGTGATGGCAATCGGGCGGTCGGGGAGGATGGCATCCAGATCGGCGCGCGTCATCGGATGATCCAGCATGCCGTAATCGGCACCTTGGGCCATCAGCAGCGGGCGGTCGGGATGGCGGGCGGCAAAGCGGCGAAAGGCGTTTTGCAGGGCATCAAGGCCATGCAGGCCCCCCACTTGCAAATGCGCCAGTTCCGCCCCGCCCAAAACAAGGTGCAGATGGCTTTCGACAAATCCGGGCAGCACTGTGCGCCCCCGCGCATCAATGATCTGCGTGGCGGGGCCTACCAGGGCTTCGACCGTGGCACGGTCGCCGACGGCGGTGATCCGGTCGCCGGTCAGGGCAACAGCCTGGGCACGCGGGACGGTCGCATCCATCGTCAGGACGCGGGCATTGGTCACAATGATGTCGGGGGTCATTTCGGCCTCGGGCATAGGATGGGGCGGCCTGTGACGGCCGCCCCAAGGGGCTTATTTCTGCAACTCGGTCCAGATTGCGGCCAGATATTCTGACGCCTTGGGCGAGCAGGTGGGCAGGAACCGGCCCGCAGCCTTGAACTCTTCGGGGGTCACCACTTCGGGTGCGTTTTTCATATCCTCGGGCATGAATTCATCCGACCCGGCGATGCCATTGGCATAGCGGGCAAAGGCCGAGATCATCGCGGCATTTTCCGGCACCATGATGAAATCAAGGAACTTATAGGCATTGTCGACATTCTGGGCATCTGCCAACAGCGCGACCGAATCCATGAACAGCGGATAGCCTTCCTTCGGATAGCCATAGGCGACCGAGGGGTTGGCCAGACGCGCGCGCATGGTGGACCCGTTCCAGTTCACCGAAGCGGCCCAATCGTTGTTCGACAGCTTTTCGGTGGCGCCGTAATCCATCGAAATCCAGTCAGGCTTGGCGGCGATCAGCACGTCGCGGGCCTTTTTCAGCACTTCGGTGTCTTCGGTGCAGGCCTCGCCGCCGACGTAAAAGATGGCAAGGTTGACCACATCATTCATCTCGGGCACGACGTTGATCTTGCCCTTCAACTCCTCTGGCACATCAAGGAAGATGGCCGAAGTGTTGATATCGCCCGAATAAACCGAGGTGTTGACCGCAACCCCGGTTGACCCCCACTGCCACGGCACCGAATAGGCGCGGCCCGGATCCCACGGCACGTCTTTCCATTCGGGGGCGATGTTGCCGTGATTGGCCAGCTTTGTCATATCCAGGGGCGCAATCAGCCCCTTTTCGCGCCAGATCGGCACATAGTTTGCCGATGGCACCACCAGATCAAAACCATGGCCACCGGCCTCGACCTTGGCCAGGGCGGCGTCGTTGCTGTCGTAATCGGTGACCGTGACCTTGATGCCGGTTTCAGCCTCAAATTTGGTCAAAAGCTCGGGGCTGGTATAGTTGCCCCAGTTGAACAGGTTCAGCGTGCCCTCGGCATGGGCAAGGCTGGTGGTCGCCAGAAGGGCGGCCAATGTGGCAATTGTCTTTTTCATTGCAGTCTCCCGGTTGGTTAGTTTTTTTTGCGCGTCAGTAGGAAAAAGGCGGTCAGCAGCAGCACCGTCAGCGCCAGCAGCACGGTTGAGATGGCGTTGACCTCGGGCGTTACGGCGCGGCGTAACTGGCCCAGCATATAGGTGGGCAGTGTATCCTGCCCGCCTGATTTTACAAATTCGGTGATCACCACATCATCAAGGCTGATGACAAAGGCCAGCATCGCCCCCGCCGCAATGCCGGGTGCCAGCAGGGGCAGGGTGACATGGCGAAAGGTTTGCCAGGGGCTGGCGTAAAGATCGGATGCCGCGGTTTCCAGCGCCATATCCATGCCTTCCAGCCGCGCACGGATCGGCAGATAGGCAAAGGGAATGCAAAAGGCGGCATGGGCGGCGATCAGATAGCCAAGGCCCTGATAGCCGGTGGCCACCTTGATGGCGGCAAAAAAGATCAGCAGGGCCACGGCGGTGACGATTTCGGGCACCATCAGCGGTTGGTTGATCATGACATAGATAAAGGTCTGGCCCTTGAACGCGCGGCGGCGGGTGGTGCCAAGCGCGGCCATGGTGGCCAGTGTGGTCGCAATTGCACTGGCCGAGGCCGCAATGATCAGCGACCGGATGGTGGCCCCTTGCACGGCATCGTTGTTCCACGCCACCTGATACCAGCGCAGGGAAAAGCCCTGCCAGATGGCAATCGAAGGCCCGTCGTTAAAGGAATAGATCACCAGCGTGATGATCGGCAGGTAAAGGCAGGCAAACACCGCCAAAGCCACAGTGGCAAAGCCCGGCAGGCGCGCGACGGAAAAGCTGTGGTTAGCCATGGCCACCCCCTGATGCACCCCGGTTGACGGCGCGCACATAAAACAGCAGCGCCACCGTCACGATCACCAAAAGCGTCATCGACAGCGCCGCCCCCAGCGGCCAGTTGCGGCCCTGACCGAATTGCAACTCGATGAAATTGCCGATCATCATGTTCTTGCCACCGCCCAGAACCCGCGGCGTGACATAGGCCCCCAGTGAGGGCACGAAGACAAGGATCGACCCGGCCACGATGCCCGGCCGCACGATGGGCAAGATGACATTGCGCAGCACCTGCGTGCGGCTGGCATAAAGATCATAGCCCGCTTCCAGCAGGCGCATGTCAAACCGCTCGATCGCGGCATAAAGCGGCAGCACCATCAGTGGCAGATAGACATACGCCATGCCCACCAGCACCGCACCATCGGTGTAAAGCATCTGAATGGGCGTTTCGATCACGCCAAGGGCCATCAGCGCGCTGTTGACCAAACCCTCTGAGCGCAGGATTTCGCCAATCGCAAAGGTGCGGATCAGCAGGTTGGTCCAGAAGGGAATGGTGATCAGAAACAGCCATCCCGCCCGTTCGGTCGGGGGGCGGGTGGCGATGAACCATGCGGTGGGAAAGCCAAGCGCAAAGGTGATCAGCGTGGTCAGCAGCGAAAGCTTTACACTGCGCCAGAAGATGGTCAGATGCGCATCGGCAAGGCCAAGGGTGCCGTCGAAAATATCGCGGGAAAACAGGATGCCGACCCAGCCATCAAGGCTGAACTCCCAGATCACATTGCCATAATCGCCCTTTTGCAGGAACGAATAGACCAGCACGATCAGCAAGGGCCCTGCGGCGGCAAAGGTCAGCAAGGTCAGGGCCGGGGCGGACAGCAGCCATCCGTTGCGGGCCGAGTCGCGGGCTTGTTTGTCTTCGGCGCGGCTCATGGCATCAATCCCGGATCAGGCGCGCGGCGCCGGGGGCAAAGGTCACGGCTGCGCGGTCGCCAACGGCCAGCCCTGCATCGCCGCCGGGGGGCAGGGGCAGGCGGGCGGTCAGCGCCTCGCCGTCGCTCAGGCGCAGATGGGCATGCATGTCGGTGCCCAGATAGACCAGCCCATCCACCGTGGCGGGGATCGCGCCCGGCGTTTCGGCGGGCACGATCTGCACCTGTTCGGGCCGAATGGTCAGCACCGGGCCATCGCCCGTGGCCGCAATGATCGCCCCGCAGCCAAGGCGCATACCGCCCGGCACCGGGCTTGCCGCCAGAAAATTCGTCTCGCCAATGAAATCGGCCACAAAGCGGTTGACCGGGGCGGTATAGATGTCGCGCGGTGGGGCCACTTGTTGCAGTTTGCCCGCACTCATCACCGCGACGCGGTCTGACATGGTCAGCGCCTCTTCCTGATCATGGGTGACGAAGACAAAGGTGATGCCGGTTTCCTTTTGCAGCCGCTTCAGTTCGGTCTGCATTTCCTTGCGCAACTTCAGATCCAGCGCCGACAGCGGTTCGTCCAGCAGCAACACCTTGGGCTGCGGGGCCAGCGCGCGGGCCAGGGCAACGCGCTGTTGCTGCCCCCCCGAAAGCTGTGCCGTCTTGCGCTCGGCCAAAGTCTCCAGCTTGACCAGCGCCAGCATCTGATTGGTGCGGTCGTCAATCTCGGCGGCCTTGCGGCCCTGCATTTTCAACGCGAAACCCACGTTTTCGCGCACGGTCAGATGCGGAAACAGGGCATAGGATTGAAACACCGTGTTCACCGGGCGGCGGTTTGGCGGCAGGTCGGTTACATCCTGACCATCCAGCAAGATCGTGCCCGATGTGGGCATTTCAAACCCTGCGATCAGCCGCAAAAGCGTGGTCTTGCCACAGCCCGACGGGCCGAGAAGCGTGAAGAATTCGCCCTTGCGGATGGTCAGGGACACATCGTCCAGCGCCCGGACCGAGGCTTTGCCCTGACCAAAGGCCTTGACCACATTCTGCGCGGTAACTGCGTCTCGATCGCTCACGATAATTCGCCCCCCTGTTGGGCATTATTTTGATCATATTCTACGGGGCGAGGCCCGGATAGCAACCCTAACCTGACCTTTCAGCCCAATTCAGGCCGTTTCGACGCCCATGGCTGCGCGCGCTCAAGCTCTGCGCACAGGGCGATTAATTCTTCATCATTTCCGAAACGTGCGGCCAGATGGATCCCGATGGGCAGGCCATCAGCGGACTGCCCCAAGGGCAGCGAGGCGGCGGGTTGGCCACTGGCATTGAACACGGCGCAAAAGGGCGAATAGTCAAAGATCATCCCGGGTCCGATGCGGTAATGCAGGTAATCATCGGTGCTATGGGCAAAGCGGCCAATCCGCGCCGGGGGCTCGGCCAAGGTGGCGGACAAGATGATGTCGGGGCCCGGTTTCGGGCCTGTTTCTGGGTCGAACACCGCGGCCATCTGCCGGCCAAAGGCATGAATTTGCCCAACGGCATCAAGATAATCGGCCCCCGACAAGGTGGCGGCCAAGGCCATGGCCCCGCGGCTGACACCTTCGATATCATCGGGCTGCAGCGCCCGCCCCTTGGCGGCAAGGGCCTTGCGGATGCCAAGTGCGGTGCCACAGGCGACGATATTGGTCCAGGCCCGCATCATCATGGGGATGTCAGCCTGTGGCAGACCGGGTTCGACATGATGGCCCAGGCTTGCCAGCAGCTGTGCCGTCTGATGCACCGCAGCGGCGCAATCGGGGTGGATCGGCTGGCCGGTAAAGCTGGTGTCGCACAGCATCACCCGCAGGCGCCGCGGGGGGCGGCTGATGGCCTGCATATGCCCGGCCTGCAAGGGCGGCGCGTGATAGGGCGCGCCCGGATCGGCGCCTTGGCAGGCATCCAGCAGGGCGGCGGTATCGCGCACCGACCATGTCAGAAACCCGTCAATCGCCATGCCCGCCCAGCCTTCGCCCGCATAGGGGCCATCGGGCAGGCGGGCGCGGGTGGGTTTCATGCCGAACAATCCGCAGCCAGAGGCCGGAATGCGCACCGAACCGCCACCGTCAGAGCCATGGGCAAAGGGCACGATCCCCGCCGCCACCGCAGCCCCCGCCCCGCCGGACGATCCGCCGGGGGTATGATCAAGGTTCCACGGGTTGCGCGTGGGGCCGCCGTAAACCGCGGCCTCGGTGGCCGCCCCGATACCGCCCTCGGGGCTGGTGGTGCGGCCAAAGGTAACGACGCCAGTCTGGCGGATACGGGCAAAGATCGCGGAATCCTTGCCATAGCGCGTATTGGCCAGCAGCCGCGAGCCGTTGTGGGACGGAAAATCCACCGCCTCGCAGCCCAGATCCTTAAGCAAGAAGGGCACACCCTGAAACGGCCCGCGCGGCAGGCCCGTGGCGATGGCCTGACGGGCGACCTGTTCTTGCATCAGAACAACGGCGTTCAGTCTGGGGTTCAACGCCGCGACCTTGCCCAAGGCATGGTCCAGCAACTCGGTCGGCGAAACCTGGCGCGCGGCAACGCGTGCCGCAAGGGCGGTGGCATCGACGCAGTCGTAGGCGGTCAGCATGGGCATTCTCCGCTGGGCGACTTTTGATCAAACCTTAGCGATGCTTTGGCCCGTCTGGCAAGCCCGGCTTTGGCTGAAGCCCGGCTTTGGCTCAAGGCTGTGTTCACGGGAACCAATGGCCCGGTCTGGCGTTGTCTTGGCAGCGGCCCCATGGGCCGAAACCGAATTGCCAACCGAAAGGAAAAGCCATGTCAGACGCATTGAAAGCCGTGCCAAAGGCCGACAGCATTGATACCGGGGTTGAAAAGGTCTCGGCGATCGTCAAGGGCCTGAATGCGGCGCTTGCCGATACCTATTGTCTGGTGTTCAAAAGCCATGCCTATCACTGGAATGTCGAAGGACCCCTGTTCCATTCCATCCATGTGCTGACCGAAAGCCACTACACCAATCTGTTCGCCGCAGCCGATGAACTGGCCGAACGTATTCGCGCTTTGGGCCAGCTTGCGCCGTCGCAACTGGCAGAGATCACGGCCGGGTCGTGTGTCAAGGACAAGGCCAAATTGCCATCTGCGCAACAGATGGTGGAAGATCTGGCCAGTGACCATGAGGCCGTGGCCAAGCGCATGCACAAGGCGATCGAGGCGGCCGAAGACGGGGGCGATCCGGTGACGGCGGATCTGCTGACCGCGCGTTGTGCCTTTCACGAAAAGGCGGCGTGGATGCTGCGCGCGACCGCCAAGTGATCTTCTGCGCTCCGATAAACGCCAGGGCCCCTTCGGGGGCCCTTTTTTATGGGCGCTGCGGTGCGCGGAATGCAAAAAAAGCCCCGGGCGTTTCCCGGGGCTTTTGGTGGTGATGTTAGCGGTTTTACTTCAACCGGGTGACGACGCCATCGGCAAAGGCCTGCACAAGGGCTGCGTAATATTCGGGCGTGTCGGTAAAGGCACCTTCCAGCACCATCCCGTTTTCGCCATAGGCCTGGGCGGCTTTGGCGCTGATCGTCAGCTCATAGGCGTCGAATTTGGCATTGTCGCTGTCATGGGTGATGTTCACCTGACCCACCAGAACCGCATCTTCCAGCCCCAAGGCCGATTGAAACGAATTCGACAGCGAAAGCTCATTCACATCAACCTTGATGTCGGCGCCGTCATCGGCCAGCCGGTCAACCAGACGGGCCGCAATGGCAGCTTCCAGATCATCCGAGACATTGGCCCAATAGGCCGCGGCTTTGGTGTTTTCGATGGCGGTCAGATCGGTGGTCACTTCGATGTCTTTGACCATGGTCTGGGCATAGGCTGCCGAGGTGAACACCAGGGCCGTTCCGGCCAGCAAAGCGTTGCGCAACATGGGGTCGTCCTTTCCTGAAAAGGGGCGCGGTCTGCGCCGATTGTGAAAGGAAAACCCCCAAGAAAACAAATGGTTCCAAAGAAAAACCCGCCGGGATGCGGCGGGTTTGACCGGTGTATCCGGTGGGCGGCTTCAGCCGTGCAGCGTCTCGGTCGAGGCAAAGAACATGGCCTGACTGACCGCCGAGCGCACTTGCTCTTCGGTGAAGGGTTTGGTGATCAGGAAGGCGGGTTCGGGCTTGTCGCCCGTCAGCAGCCGTTCGGGGAAGGCGGTGATGAAAATCACCGGAATATCGCCATGACGGGCCAGAATGTCATTCACCGCATCGACGCCCGAGGAATTGTCGGCCAACTGGATGTCAGACAGGATCAGATCGGGCAGGGTCTTGTCGGCCAAGGCCAAGGCACCGTCGCGGGTGCGGGCCACGCCCGTGACCGAATGGCCGATGCTGGTGACGATATCGACGATATCCATCGCGATGATCGCCTCATCCTCGATCACCATCACCTTGCCGGTCACCGATGCCTCCATCTCGCGGTTTGCGGTGGCAATCAGCTGCGCCACGTCTTCGGGATCGGTCTGCATGATGGCGGCGATTTCGTCATGGTCGAACCCTTCGATCGCATGCAGCAACAGGGCCTCGCGCGAATTCGGGGTCAGCGCCGCCATATGGGCCATGGCCCCGGCGGTCATCCGGTCTTCGGCCTCGGCCGTGGGGGCACCGGCGCTGGCCCAGACCAGGTGAAAGGTGTGAAACAGCCCCACCTTTGCCGAAGCCGCCGCAGAAATGACCGACGGATCGACAAGCAGGCTTTCCAGCGTGGCGGCGGCATAACGGTCACCACTGCTTTGACTGCCTGTCAGCGCCCGCGCATAGCGGCGCAGGTAGGGCAGCTCGCGCGCAACGGCCTGTGACAGGTCGATGGTCTCTGAGGTCGTCATTATTTTCTCCCAGTCGAAGTTTTCTGGGAACCAAACGCTGTAGCCTTGCGTTTGGTTCCGTGAATAATTGCGGGACATGGCAGGATGAGCATGAAGGAAGAAATGGCCGAGGAAAAGCCCAAGCCGCGGTTGCGGCGCGATATCGACGAAAACCTGAAGCGGGTGTTTGAGGACGCCTTGGACACCGAAGTGCCCGATCGTTTCAAACAATTGCTGGAACAGTTGAAGGCCAAGGAGGCACGCAAATGACCACCTTGGCCGATCCGCGTGACGAACTTGCCGGCCATATTCCGGCCTTGCGGGCCTTTGCCATTTCGCTGACGCGCAATGTGTCCGAGGCCGATGATCTGGTGCAAGAGACGATTCTGAAGGCGTGGTCCAATATCGAAAAGTTCACGGTGGGCACCGATCTGCGCGCCTGGCTGTTCACCATTCTGCGCAACACTTTCTTTTCATCCAAACGCAAGACGAAGCGCGAGGTGGCCGACCCCGAGGGCATTCACGCGGGCAGTCTGTCGGAAAAGCCCGCCCATGATGGCCGTCTGGCCTTTGCCGATTTTCAGCGCGCCTTTGACCAGCTAAGCGCCGAGCACCGTGAAGTGCTGATCCTTGTGGGCGCCAATGGCTATTCCTATGAGGAAGCGGCAGGCATGATGGGCGTTGCGGTGGGCACTGCCAAAAGCCGGGCCAATCGGGCGCGGGCGCGGCTGTGCGATCTGTTGGGCATGGAAGAGGGCGAAGATATCCTGGGCGAGGAAACCGGGGCCACCCTGGCTGTTCTGGGGCGTTCGGGGCCACAGGCGGCATGATCAAGGCTGGGCTGCGACGATTTCGGATAGGCGGTCTGGGGCTGCGGCTGATGACCTTGATGGGGGCGGCTTTGCTGCCCCTTGCCATGCTTAGCTATGTGCAGACGCTGGAGACCGAAGCCGTTTCAGACAGTCGGGCAAGGGCCGCCATTCTGGGCGATACCCTGCTGGCGGCGGGGCCGCAGGTGGATATTCTGATGCGCGCGCAGGGCACTGCGGCAACCCTTGCCGCCACCTTGCCGCAACTGGTGGGCGACTCCGAGGCCTGCAAAAGGTTCGTGCGCCGCATCGCCACCCACTCTGAGGGCCGCTATTCCTTTGTTGGTTTCATCCCGCCGTCCGGGATGATCACCTGCACCTCGGCGGATCAGCCCTTTGACACGTCGCAAAGCCCGTGGCTGGCCGAAATGCTGGCCAATCCGCAGACGCGCCTGACGGTCAATCGCCGCGCCCCGATTTCGGGCACCTCGATCCTGAACCTGTCAACCCCTGTCTATGGGCCAGATCAACGCTTGCTGGGCTTTGCGTCGGTGTCGATGACGCATTCCGCGATCGAAGCGCAGGGCACGGGCCAGCCGCCGGGCGATGAGGACCAGCCGCTGTCGATGATGACCTTTGATCAGGAAGGCGAGGTCCTGACCTCATCTGGGGGGATGGATGGTGTCGCGCAGTTTTTGCCAACGTCATATCGGCTGGCCGATTTCGTGGGCCAGCCCGGCACCAGCTTTCTGGATGTGACACCCACAGGGCAACGCCGCGCCTTTGCCGTTGTGCCGTTGTCGAAGGGCAATCTTTATCTGTTGGGGTCCTGGCCTGCGGACCGGCTGGATGCAGGCGGATTTGCAAGTGATCTGCCGACGGTGACCTTTCCCTTGCTGATGTGGGCGGCCAGCCTGATGGTGGCGTGGCTGGCGGCGGAAAGCCAGGTTTTGCGCCATGTGCGCAGCTTGCGGGCCAGCATCACCGCCTTTGCGGGGGGGGATCGCAAGGTCAAACCCCTGCGCAATGACCATGCAGCGCTGGAGTTGCGCGAGGTGGGCGATGCCTATGAGCGGATGACCGAAGCGATCTTGCAAGACGAGGCGCAGCTGGAAAACACGATCCACCAAAAGGAAGTGTTGCTGCGCGAAGTGCATCACCGGGTAAAGAACAACCTGCAACTGATCGCCTCGATCCTGAACATGCAGTTGCGCACCACCCGCACGGCCGAGGCGCGGATGGCGATGAAATCGGTGCAGGAACGGGTGGTCAGTCTGGCGACGATTCACCGCGAGCTGTATCAGACCTCGGGCCTGACCGATATTCGTGCGGATGAATTGCTGCCGCGGATCGTGCATCATATCATGAAGATCGGTGCCGCGCCCGAGCGGCCCTTTGATCTGGATATCCGCATTGACGATATTCGCCTGACGCCCGATCAGGCGGTGCCCTTGGGCCTGTTCCTGACCGAAGGCATGACCAATGTGCTGAACCACACCTGGCGCGGGCAAAAGGGGCCTGCCAAGGTGCATGTCGGCCTGTTGCGCCAGCCCGATGGCACGGCGGAATTGCGGATCATCAATTCGCTGATGCCGCGCGACCCCGGCGATGCCGCAGGGCTGGAGGCGCTGGAGCCGGTGTCGGATGGCTTTGGCAGCAAGCTGCTTGAGGCGTTTTCGTCGCAACTGGACGGCAAGATCGACCGTGGTCGGCAGGGTGACGAGTATCATCTGACAGTGGTCTTTCAGCCCAGCCCGCTGCAACAGGCCGAACAGAGGCAGCGCGCGTCTGACCCCCTTTGATGCGGGGTTTTTCTTGGCAAAGGGAACCCGATGCCGTGCCCCGCGTTTGGTTCATATCAGCGCAGCAGCGCAATATGAACAAAGGAGAAAGACCATGCTTGGTTGGGCACTTACATTTCTGGTGGTGGCGCTGATTGCGGCGGCGCTTGGGTTTGGGGGTATCGCGGGGGCCTCGGCCTCGATCGCACAGGTGCTGTTCTTTATCTTCATCATCCTGTTCGTCGTGGCGATGATCGCCCGCGCGATCAAAGGCCGCCCGCCGGTCTGACCGCCCCTGACGAGGATATGGCAAAGGGCCGCCCGCTTGGGTGGCCCTTTTGCTTGTCACGCCTCGGCAGGTTCGATGGCCGTTGCGGGGAAGGTCAGTGTTGCCACGGTGCCGGGGCCGGATTGAAAGCCCAGCTTGCCGTCAAGCTGATCGGCGAATTGAAAGGCCACGCGCAGGCCAAGGCTGCGTGATTTTTCAGGCTGAAAATCCTCTGGCAGGCCCTTGCCATCATCGGCAATCCGCACAAAGCCTTCGCCGTTTTCCGTGCCGGTGGAAATCGTGATCCGCGTCACCCGGTCTTCGGACAGCGCATGTTCCAGGGCATTGGATGTCAGTTCCACGGCGACCAGCGCCACGGGTGTGGCCTGATCGCCGGTGGCGATCAAGGGCTGCATCTGGAAATCAAGAACCACCCTGTCACCCACATCGGCCGAGGCCAGAACCTCGGGCAGAACCGCTTTCAGCAATTGGGCGATGTCGATGTTCTGGCGTTTGGGGTTGTGCAACTGGCGCTGGATCGACGCCACCACCTTCAGCCGTGCCGAGGCCGTTTCCAGTGCTTGTCGCGCCGCGCCATCGGCCAGATTGCGCTGTTGCATTTTCAACAGCGAGGCAATGACCTGCAGGTTGTTCGACACCCGGTGCTGCAATTCGTGAAACATCGTCTTGTTCTGCGCGGCCAGCCGGTCCGAGGTCTTGCGTTCGTCATCCAGCTTGACCAGCGCCAGCCGCATCAGATGCAGCAAGACCAGATCGGTGGCGACGATAAAGACATAAAACACCAGCGCCAGCACGCTGGACCCGGTCAGCCCCCAAGACCCCTGCGGCGCAAGGAAAAAATACCAGGCAGACAGACCGCATAGCACCGCGACCACAGTTCCCGCGCGCGTGCCTGCAAAAAAGCCGGTCAGGATGACGGCGGGAAAAAACGTCAGATAAGGAAAGCCGGGGGGCAGGGCGCCTTCCAGCCAATAGCGGCTGCCAAAGGCGGCCAGAAAGGCAATGGCGGTAAAGCCCCATTCATAGGTTGCGCTGCGGCGCGCGGTGGCAAGGCTGCGCAATCGTTGCAAGTGAATACCTTTTCAACATTGGCTTATCCAATATGCAGGCTGCAACTTTGCCGTGACCTTCATCAACATGCAAATTCATTTTCGCCCCCCGCCACGGCAGACCTTACGTCATCGGCAAACTTCGGCCTTGGTGCGAAAATATGGTCCGCAGGAAGGGAACCAAGTGCGGTCTGGCGTGTTGACCGGGCAAGACGCGCCGTTTGTTCCCTGACTGGCGCCCTTTGGGTCGCGACGCACTCCCCCGTTTGGTTGCGGCCTGTCTGGCCGGGCTGCCCTTTGGGTGCCCGGCCTTTTTATTTGAAAAATCAATACTTTGCCCTTGGCAGGGAACCTGTTGGCCGCTGGGGCGTTTCTTATGTGTAACAGCGGCAGATGCCGCGTTGAAAGAAAGGATTGTCAGATGAACTGGGATCAGATCGAAGGAAAGTGGAAGCAAGTCAAGGGGTCGGCCAAGCAGAAATGGGGCGACATTACCGGCGATGACTGGGACAAGATCGAAGGTCGCCGGGATGAGATCGTGGGCCTTGTGCAGGAACGCTATGGCAAGGCCAAGGAAGAGGCCGAAAAGGATGTGGATGACTGGATCAAGAACGTCTGATCCGTCGCCAGACCGGAAAAAGGCACCCCGAGGGGTGCCTTTTTTGGTGTTTCAGCCACTGTGTCTGGCCGATCATTCAGTCTCGGGCAGCACCCGCACCGCGCCTTTGTCGGCCGAAGCCGCCAGCATGGCATAGGCCTTGAGTGCAGGCGTCACCTTGCGCGGACGCTGCTTGGCGGGTTTCCAGCCTTTGGCATCCTGCTCGGCGCGGCGCTTGGCCAGTTCCTCTTCGGCAATCCGCAGGTTGATGCTGCGCGCGGGAATGTTGATGTCGATCATGTCGCCATCGCGCACCAGACCAATCGCCCCGCCCGAGGCCGCCTCGGGGGAGGCATGGCCGATCGACAGGCCCGAAGTGCCGCCCGAAAAGCGCCCGTCGGTCAGCAAGGCGCAGACCTTGCCCAGGCCCTTCGACTTCAGATAGCTGGTCGGATACAGCATTTCCTGCATCCCCGGCCCACCCTTTGGCCCTTCATAGCGGATGACGACCACGTCGCCCGCCTTCACCTCGTTGTTCAGAATGCCGGCCACCGCGTCATTCTGGCTTTCATACACTTTGGCAGGGCCCGAGAAGACAAAGATCGACTCGTCCACGCCTGCGGTTTTGACGATACAGCCATCCAGCGCGATATTGCCCTTCAGCACGGCCAGACCGCCCTCTTTGGTAAAGGCATGTTCGGCCGAGCGGATCACGCCGGTTTCGCGGTCAAGATCCAGTTCGGCATAGCGTTTCGACTGGCTGAACGCCGTGGCCGACCGCACGTTGCCGGGGGCAGCCTTGAAGAAATCGCGCACCGAGTCATGGTTGGTGCGGCTGATGTCCCAATGATCCAGTGCCGCGCCCATGGTGGGCGAATGCACGGTCACGCAATCGCGGTGCAACAGGCCTGCATTATCCAACTGCCCGAGGATCGCCATGATCCCCCCGGCGCGGTGGACGTCTTCCATATGCACGTCTTGCTTGGCCGGGGCCACCTTGCACAGGCAGGGCACCTTGCGTGACAACTGGTCGATATCGTCCTGATCAAAGTCGATCCCGCCTTCATGCGCGGCGGCCAGAATGTGCAGGATGGTGTTGGTGGAACCGCCCATGGCAATGTCCAGCGCCATGGCGTTTTCAAACGCCTGCTTGTTCGCCACATTGCGCGGCAGAACGCTGGCATCATCCTGTTCATAATAGCGTTTGGTGATATCGACGATCAGATGCCCGGCCTCGACAAACAGGCGCTTGCGGTCGGCATGGGTGGCCAGGGTGCTGCCATTGCCGGGCAGCGACAGGCCCAAGGCCTCGGTCAGGCAGTTCATCGAATTGGCGGTGAACATGCCGCTGCACGACCCGCAGGTGGGGCAGGCGGCCTTTTCGATCTCATCGACCTCTTCGTCGGTATAGCTGTCATCGGCGGCCACAACCATGGCGTCAACCAGATCCAGCGCCAGCTCGCGGCCCTTGATCACGGCCTTCCCGGCCTCCATCGGCCCGCCCGAGACGAAAACGGCCGGGATGTTCAGCCGCATCGCCGCCATCAGCATGCCGGGGGTGATCTTGTCGCAGTTCGAGATGCAGACCATGGCATCGGCGCAATGGGCGTTGACCATGTATTCCACGCTGTCGGCGATGATCTCACGGCTGGGCAGCGAATACAGCATGCCGTCATGGCCCATGGCGATCCCGTCATCAACGGCGATGGTGTTGAATTCCTTGGCGACGCCACCTGCGGCCTCAACCTCACGCGCGACAAGCTGGCCAAGGTCTTTCAGATGCACATGGCCCGGCACGAACTGGGTAAAGCTGTTCACAATGGCGATGATCGGTTTGCCGAAATCACCATCTTTCATGCCGGTGGCGCGCCAAAGGCCACGGGCGCCGGCCATGTTGCGGCCATGGGTGGTCGTGCGGGAACGATAAACGGGCATGGTTTCCTCCGGGCAACAGCATTGGGCAACAGCTTTGGGCCAAGTTGCATTGCCGCCGCGCGTGGTCAAGCGGGCAATTCCCGGTTTCGCCTGATTGCAGCGTCATTTTGCTGCAAAATGCCGCTCGGGGCTTTGCGTTTCGGTCGTCCTTGGGTATCGCTGGGGGACGACAGGAAAGGATCTTGCGATGCGTCACGGCGGCCGTGTTCTGGTAGAGAGTCTGGTGGCCTTGGGCGCCACGCGCGCCTTTGGGGTTCCGGGGGAAAGCTATCTTGCGGTTCTGGATGCGCTGCATGACACGCAAGGCGCGTTTGATTTCGTCAATTGCCGCAATGAGGGTGGCGCTGCCTTTATGGCGGCGGCCTGGGGCAAGCTGACGGGCAGCCCCGGCATCTGCATGGTGACGCGGGGGCCGGGGGTGACCAATGCGTCGATCGGCATTCACACCGCGATGCAGGACAGCGCGCCGATGATCTGCTTTGTCGGGCAGGTGGGGACCGATATGAAGGGGCGCGAGGCGTTTCAGGAAATCGACTATCGCGCGGTCTTTGGCACGATGGCGAAATGGGCGGTCGAGATTGACCGTGTCGAGCGGATTCCTGAAATTCTGTCAAGGGCTTGGACGATGTCCTTGTCAGGGCGGCCTGGGCCTGTTGTGGTGGCCTTGCCCGAAGATATGCTGTCTGCCGCCTGTGAGGCGCCATCGCTGGCCGGGCCTGTTCGGATGGCCGAACCCGCCCCGGATGCGGCGGCGCTGGCAGAGGCGATGGGGATCTTGGCTTTGTCCAGCAAGCCATTGATTTTGTTGGGTGGATGTAACTGGACCGCGGCGGGCAAAGCGGCGATGCAAGGCTTTGCCGAGGCGTCCAATATCCCCGTGGTCGCGGCCTTTCGCTATCAGGATATGTTCGACAATCATTCGCCTGTCTATTCGGGCGAGGCCGGTGTCGGCATGCCTGCACATGTCAAATCCTTGATTACGCAGGCAGATTGCATTCTGGCGGTGAATGTCCGCTTTGGCGAGATGACGACCGACGGGTATACCCTGTTGTCGGTGCCTGATCCGCAACAGCGGCTGATCCATTGCCACCCCAGCGCACTCGAGATCGGCAAAATCTATCGGCCAGAGATCGGAATCGTGTGTGGCCCCAATGCCTTGGCGGGCGTTCTTCATCCTGTGTCCGGGGCCTGGGGGGAATGGGTGCGGGCGGCGCGGGCGGGCTATGAGGCGACCTTTGATCTGCCGCCGCAGCCGTCACCGGTGGATATGGGGGTGGTGACGGCGCATTTGCGGGCGATCTTGCCCGACGATGTGATCGTCACGAATGGTGCCGGGAATTTTGCCTATTGGCCGAACAAGGCCATGAAATACGGCAAGAATGCGCGTTTGCTTGCACCGCAGTCGGGGGCCATGGGCTATGGCGTGCCGGCGGCAATCGCGGCCAAGGTGGCCCATCCGGGCCGCCGGGTGGTGTGCTTTGCCGGCGATGGCGATTTTCAGATGAATTTTCAAGAGCTTGCAACCGCTTCTCAATATAACGCGGCGCCGATCATCCTGATCCTGAACAACGGGATTTACGGCACGATCCGCGCCCATCAGGAACGCCACTACCCGGCGCGGGTGTCGGGCACCGATATGGTCAGCCCCGATTTCACGATGATCGCAAAGGCCTATGGCTTTCATGGCGAACGGGTTGAAACGACGGCCGATTTTCCGGCCGCCTTTGACCGTGCCCTGGCCAGCCCGACCGGGGCGGTGCTGGATCTGAACATCTCGCCCGAGGCGCTGACCCCGCGCCAAAGCCTGACCGAAATGCGCAAGGCCGCGTTGGCAAGGCAGGGGTGACGCGCGGCTGCGTCATTCCCAGCTGACATCGCCCAGAAAGATATAGCCCGCGCCGTAGATCGTCTTGATCAGGCTGGGATTTTTCGGATCTTCGCCCAGTTTGGTGCGCAGGCGTGAAATGCGCACATCCATGGCGCGGTCAAAACTTTCGCCCGCGGCCCCGCCAAGGCTTTCTTGCATCTGTGCCCGGCTGATCAGCCGGCGCGGGCTTTCCAGAAACAGGCGCAAGACCTGACCCTCGGCATTGGAAAACGGGATCTGTTCGCCCGTGGCGGATACAAGGGTGTAGCTGTCGAACAGCGCCGTCCAGCCGTTGAACCGCGCAATCTGGCTGCTGCGGTCACTGGGGGCGCGGGTCTTGCGCAGGCGGGCCCGGACACGGGCAACGATTTCAGCGGGATCAAAGGGTTTGATGATGTAGTCATCGGCCCCCAATTCCAGCCCCATCACCCGATCCTGCACCTGGCTGCGGCCCGAGATGATGATGATCGCGGCCCCCGATTCCAGCGCCAGACGATGCACCAGAACCAGCCCGTCGCGGTCCGGCAGGCCCAGATCGACCAGGCAGACATCGGGCGACTGGCGCTTTAGCGCGGCCTCGAATTCGGTGGCGCGGCCAAAGCTGATGGTGCGAAACCCGGCTTCGGTCAGCGCATCCGACAGCAGGCGGCGGATTTCGGCCTCGTCATCCAGAATTGCGACAAGGGCTTGGGTCATCGGGTCACCGTGGACAAAAAGCGGGCAAGCGTGGCGGCGTCAAAGGGCTTGGGCAGCAGCGCAAAACTGGCCTGAGCCGCGGCGCGCAACGGATCGGACGGGGGGGCCGACGTCATCAAGGCAAGGCGCCCCAGCCCTTTGTGGGCCAGTGACCGGGCCAGATCAAGCCCGCTGCGGCTGCCGCGCAGATGCAGATCGCTTAGAACAAGTGCGATCCCCGGCAGATCGGCCAAAGCCTCGGCCTCATCCGCTGTGGTGGCCTCGATCACCGCATGGCCAAGGCCGCGCAGCATTTCGCGCAGGCTTTCGCGGATGTCGTCATTGTCCTCGACCAAAAGCACCATGCCGGGGGGCGCGTCGGGGGCCACAACCTGCGGCGCAGGGCGATAGGGCAGGCGCAGGGTCACACAGGCCCCGCCGGTGGCGCGGTTTTCCAGCCGCACCATGCCCCCCGCCAGCGTGGTCTGGTCATAGACCATGGCCAGCCCCAGCCCCGACCCTTCGGCCCCCTTGGTGGTAAAAAACGGCTCTAGCGCATGGTCCAGCGCCTGATCCGAAAAGCCGGGGCCGGTGTCTGAAACCGTAAAGTCGATCCAGGTGTGATGCACGGGCCGGACCGACAGGGTGATGTCGCCCGGAGGGCTGCCAATGGCATCCTTGGCGTTCAAGATCAGGTTCAACAACGAATCTTGCAGCAAGCCCGCATCCAGCATCACCGGCCCGGTCAGCCCTTGGCTGTGCAGGGTCAGCTTCACGCCATCTGGCAAGGTGGGGCCAGCCAGTTGCGCCAGATCGTCCAGAAAGCCGGGCAGGTCCAGCGCCACGGGCCGCATCTCGCGCCGACCCGAGATCGAGGCGATGCGGTCCAGCAACGCGCCCCCGCGGCGGGCGGCGGCCAAGGTGGCGCCGACAAGCGATTGCGCCCCGGCGGGCAGGTCCAACCGGTCAAGCCGCGATTGCAGGCCAAGGATCACGGTCAGCAGATTGGCGAAATCATGGGCAAGCCCCGAGGTCAGTTGTGCCGCCAGTTCCCGCTTGCGGGTTTGCATCACGGCAGCGCGGGCCTGACTTTCCTCGGTGATGTCCATCGACAGGATATAGACGCCATTCACCGGGCCATCATCGTTCTGGTCGGGGGTAAAGGCCGCACGGATGCGGCGGCCCGACCCATGGTCGGTAAATTCGAACACCGACGCCTCGCCCGCCAGGGCCCGGTGCAGATAAGGCTCGATATGCACGAAATTCTCCGGGCCCAGGGCCTCGCGCCCGGTCAGGCCGATGATCTGCTGGGGCCGCCCCGGCAGAACCGACGACAGGCGGCGGTTGGTATAGGTATAGCGCAGATTGCGGTCCACATGGGCGATATGGGCCGGCATCATCTCGGTGGTCAGGCGGGTTCGGGCCTCGATTTCCGTCAGTTGCGCCTTGGCCGCCGAAAGCGCGGTATTGGCCGCCGACAGGGCGCGGTTGGTTTCAGACAGGCGTTCGGCATTCGACAACAACTGATCCGACAATTCCGCCGACCGCGCGCGCAGCATCTGCTGCTGATACCGCACTTCGGTAATGTCGGTGTAAACCGTGACCCAGCCGCCTTGGGGCAGGGGAAAGCCCTCGACGCTGACCCAGCGGCCATTGGGGCGCATGCGTTCAAGGTAATGGGGCACAAAGGCAAGGGCGGCTTGCACGCGGCTGCGCACGGCTTCGTCCGGGTCGTCTTGCGGGCCGTATTCGCCGCGCATGACCAAAAGTCGGATGGTGTCTTCAAAGCTGACGCCGGGGGTGATGTATTCGGCGGGAAAGTCGAACATCTCTTGATAGCGGCGGTTGCAGACGGCCAGACGCAGGTCGCTGTCAAAGATCGAAAGCGCCTGTGAGATCAGGTTCAGCCCCGTGCGGGTCAGGCTGGTGATATCCTCGTCGGTGATCGGCATCATTCCCCCCTGACCCTATCGCTATCACTGGCGGGACGGGGCGGGAAAGGGGCAACCGGGGCGTGTAACAATTCGAAAGGTTTGCGCAAAAGTGACGACATAGTTTGCCGCAAGTCTGCCCCCAACGGCAACCGGCACCAAGACCGGGTGGCACGGCCCCGACAGGGGCAAGGGAGGAGTTTGATGGCAGATCGCCAGTCTGGCTTGGCCGACAGGGGGGCTTTGGCCTCGGTTCCCGCGCTGATGGCGCGCAATGCGCAACAGTTGGGCGCGCGTCCGGCGTTTCGTGAAAAGGAATTCGGCATCTGGCAAAGCTGGACATGGGCCGAGGCGCATGACGAAACCCGTGCCATGGCCATGGGTTTTCTGGCGTTGGGGCTGGCGCGCGGTGATTTCGTCGCCATCGTCGGCCGCAACCGCCCGTCGCTGTATTGGGCGATGGTGGCGGCGCAGATGTGTGGCGCGGTGCCGGTGCCGCTGTATCAGGACGCGGTGGCCGAAGAGATGGCCTATGTGCTGGATCATTGCGGCGCACGGTTCGTGATCTGCGGCGATCAAGAGCAGGTGGACAAGGTGATCGACCTGCAAGAGCGCGTGCCCCATATCGCGCAGGTGATCTATGTCGACAAGCGCGGCATGCGCAAATATGACCACAGCCGCATGAACGCCATGGCCGATGTCGTGGCCGAAGGGCGGGCCGGGCATCACCGGTTCGAGGCCGAGATGCAAGGCCGGATCGATGCACTGGGGCCGGATGATCCTTGTGTGATGCTGTATACCAGCGGCACGACCGGCAAGCCCAAGGGCGTGCTGTTGTCGAACCGCAATATTCTGGAAACCAGTCGCAACACCTGTGCTTTCGACGATCTGACCGCGCAAGAGGAAATACTGGCCTATCTGCCGATGGCCTGGGTGGGGGATTTCATCTTTTCGGTGGGGCAGGCAATGTGGGCGGGCTTTTGCGTCAATTGTCCCGAAAGCCCCGAAACGATGATGACCGATCTGCGCGAGATCGGGCCAACCTATTTCTTCGCCCCTCCACGGGTGTTTGAGGGCCAGTTGACCAGTGTCATGATCCGCATGGAAGATGCGGGGCGGTTCAAGAAATGGCTGTTCCACACCTGTATGGCCGTGGCGCGGCGGGTTGGGCCGGATATTCTGGACGGCAAGCCCGTCAGCGCCTTTGACCGGCTCAAATACTGGCTGGGTGATCTGCTGATCTATGGTCCGCTGAAAAACACCCTTGGGTTTTCGCGGATCCGCGTCGGCTACACCGCGGGCGAGGCGATCGGGCCCGAGATTTTCGACTTTTACCGCAGCCTTGGGATCAACCTGAAACAGCTTTACGGCCAGACCGAGGCTTCGGTCTTTATCACCCAGCAGCCTGATGGCGAGGTGCGGTCGGATACCGTGGGCGTGCCCTCGCCGGGGGTTGAGGTAAAGATCGCCGAGACGGGCGAGGTGTTCTACCGCAGCCCCGGCACCTTTGTGGAATATTACAAGAACCCCGAAAGCACCGCCAAGACCAAGGATGCCGAGGGCTGGGTGGCCACGGGCGATGCCGGATTCTTTGAGGAAGGCACAGGCCATCTGCGCATCATCGACCGGGCCAAGGATGTGGGCAAAATGGCCGATGGCCGTCTGTTTGCGCCCAAATATGTGGAAAACAAGCTGAAATTCTATCCCAACATCCTTGAGGCAGTGGTGTTCGGCGCCGGGCGCGACCGCTGCACGGCCTTTGTCAACATTGACCTGAATGCCGTGGGCAACTGGGCCGAGCGCAACAACATCGCCTATTCCAGCTATCAGGAACTGGCAGGCCATCCGCGCGTCTATGAGATGATCCGCGGGCATATCGAAGAGGTCAACCGGTCAGTGGCTGCCGATCCGATGCTGGCGGGCTGTCAGGTGCATCGGTTCCTGATCCTGCACAAGGAACTGGATGCCGATGACGGAGAGCTGACACGCACCCGCAAGGTGCGGCGCAACATCATTTCGGAGAAATATGCCGATCTGATCGCCGCTTTGTATGACGGGTCAAAGACCGTCTCGACTGAAACCGAAGTCACCTATGAGGATGGGCGCAAGGGGCATATCCGCGCCACCCTAGTGCTGGCCGATGCGGCGGTTGATCTGCCGCCCGAAGGGAGGGTCGCGGCATGAAAGGCCAGCCATTGAACGCAACGGCGGCGGCACCCGGCCTTACGGCTGCCGAGACGACCCCGGATGGGCGCCCGATTGGCGGTGTGGTGATGGAGATGAAGAACATCACCCTGCGCTTTGGCGGCGTCAAGGCGATCACCGACATCAGCTTTGATGTGCGAGAGGGGGAAATTCGGTCGATCATCGGGCCCAATGGCGCGGGTAAATCGTCGATGCTGAACGTGATTTCCGGCTTTTACACCCCGCAGGAAGGCGAGGTCTGGTTTCGCGGGCAAAAGCGCCCGCCGATGAAGCCCTATCAGGTGGCGCAGATGGGCATTGCGCGCACCTTTCAGAACATTGCGCTGTTCGATGGCATGAGTGTGCTGGACAACATCATGACCGGGCGGCTGACGCTGATGAAATCGGGGCTGTTCCGGCAGGCCCTGTGGTGGGGGGCCGCGCAGCGAGAGGAAACCGCGCACCGCGAGAAAGTGGAAAAGATCATCGATTTTCTGGAGATTCAGGCCATTCGCAAAACCCCGGTGGGGCGGCTGCCCTATGGGTTGAAAAAGCGGGTTGAACTGGCGCGGGCGCTGGCGGCGGAACCCAAGATCCTGCTGCTGGACGAACCGATGGCGGGCATGAATGTCGAGGAAAAAGAGGACATGTGCCGCTTTGTTCTGGATGTGAACGACGAATTCGGCACCACCATCGTGCTGATTGAGCATGACATGGGCGTGGTCATGGATCTGTCAGACCGGGTGGTGGTGATGGATTACGGCAAGAAGATTGGCGACGGCACCCCCAATGAGGTGCGCAGCAATCAGGCGGTGATCGACGCCTATCTGGGGGTCAGCCATGACTGACGCGGGTTTCACCAAGGGGGACGTGGATCATGCCTGAGACATTCTGGTATGCGCTTGAAGTCACGCTGAACGGCCTGATGGCCGGGGTGATGTATGCGCTGGTGGCGCTGGGCTTTGTGCTGATCTTCAAGGCCAGCGGCATTTTCAACTATGCCCAAGGGGTGCTGGCGCTGTTTGCGGCCCTGACGCTGGTCGGGATCATGGAGGGGCAGGTGCCCTTTGCCCATATGATCAACGCGATCTTCGGCACGTCGGTGCATCACTTCGGCTTCAAGGTGCCGGCGCTGGTGGCGATTTTGCTGACGGCGGGGGTGATGACCTTGCTGGCGGTGCTGATCGAGCGACTGATCCTGAAACATCTGGTCAATCAGGAACCGATCATCCTGTTCATGGCGACCATCGGTCTTGCCTATTTCCTGGAAGGTCTGGGCGATGTGATGTGGGGGGCCGATATCAAGAAACTGGATGTCGGGCTGCCGCAGGGCATCAACGACGCGATCGAAAGCACGACCTATGAGCTGTTTGGCTATGGGCTGTTCATCGACACGCTGGACATTGTTGCTGCCGTGGTGGCGGCGGCGCTGGTTTTGTCGCTGACCCTGTTCAGCCAGTATTCCAAACAGGGCCGCGCGCTGCGCGCCGTGGCCGATGACCATCAGGCCGCGCTGTCGGTGGGCATTTCCCTGCGCTTTATCTGGGTGCTGGTCTGGTCGATTGCCGGGATCGTGGCCCTGGTTGCGGGCATCATGTGGGGATCGAAATCCGGGGTGCAGTTCAGCCTGTCGCTGATCGCGCTGAAGGCCTTGCCGGTGCTGATGCTGGGGGGCTTTACCTCTATCCCCGGCGCCATCGTGGGCGGGTTGATCATCGGCATGGGCGAAAAGCTGTTCGAGTTCTTCATCGGGCCGATGGTGGGCGGGGCCACCGAAAACTGGTTCGCCTATGTGCTGGCGCTGGTGTTCCTGGTGTTCCGTCCGCAGGGCCTGTTTGGCGAGCGCATCATCGAGAGGGTCTGACGATGGCTTGGGATGACAGGGCGGGTGCCTCCGGCGGGAGTATTTGGGCCAAGATGAAGCGGCAGGGACAGGATGTGAGAGAAGGGCGGGCCGATGCTGTATCGTGAGGCGGGAGATTTCAAGACAAGCTATGCGGCGGATGGGCAGACCTTTCCGATCCGGTTTGATCGGCTGCGCTATTGGGCGGTGTTGGCGGTGGCCTTCGGCGTGGTGCCGTTTTTGATCAATGATTACTGGGCCAATGCGGTGATGGTGCCCTTTCTGATCTATGCCATTGCCGCCATCGGGCTGAACATTCTGACCGGCTATTGCGGGCAGGTCAGCCTGGGCACGGGCGGGTTCATGGCGGTGGGGGCCTATGCCTGTTACAAGCTGATGACTGCTTTTCCCGACGTGTCGATCTTTCTTCATGTGCTGCTGGCCGGGGGGGTGACGGCGCTGGTGGGGGTGCTGTTTGGCCTGCCGTCCTTGCGGATCAAGGGGTTTTATCTGGCGGTGGCGACGCTGGCGGCGCAGTTCTTTCTGGTTTGGCTGTTCAACAAGGTGCCGTGGTTTTACAACTATTCGGCATCAGGCCAGATCACCGCGCCCGAGCGCACGATCCTGGGCATTGCGGTGACGGGGGCGAATACGCCGGCCTGGGCCAAGTATCTGTTTTGTCTGGTGGTTCTGACGCTGTTGGCCTGGGTGGCGCGCAATCTGACGCGGGGTGCCGTGGGGCGCAGGTGGATGGCCATTCGCGATATGGACATCGCCGCCGAGATAATCGGGGTGAACCCGCTGACGGCCAAGCTGTCTGCCTTTGCCGTTTCATCGTTTTTCATCGGGGTGGCGGGGGCCTTGTTCTTCAGCGTCTATCTGGGGGCGGTCGAAGTGGGCGAGGCCTTTGGCATCCAGAAGTCCTTTCTGGTGCTGTTCATGATCATCATCGGGGGCCTTGGGTCGATCTTTGGCAGTTTTGCGGGCGCGGCCTTTCTGGTGCTGTTGCCGGTGTTGTTGAAGAACATTCTGGTGGGTCAGCTGGGCTGGCCGACCGATCTTGCCGCCCATATCGAGTTGATGATCGTGGGGGGGCTGATCATCGTCTTTCTGATCGCCGAGCCGCATGGCCTGAACCAGCTGTGGCGGGTGGCGAAAGAGAAGCTGCGCCTTTGGCCCTTTCCGCATTAGCGCGGGCGGGCCTGACAAGAAGAACCGGGTGATCCGGCATTTCATCAACATCTGGGAGGAGACCAAGATGAGAAAGACCCTTGCTGCCGTGGTGGCAGCCGCGATTGCCGCTAGTGCCGCACCGGCCATGGCCGAGCTGATGGTGCCAAGCCTGTCTTACCGCACCGGCCCCTATGCGCCGGGGGGTATTCCCTATGCCGACGGGTTTGCCGATTACTTCACCTTGCTGAACGAACGCGATGGCGGCATCGGCGGCGAGCGGGTGAATGTCGTCGAATGCGAGACGGCCTATAACACCGAAAAAGGTGTGGAATGCTATGAGGCGACCAAGGGCCAGGGGGCGCTGGTTTACAACCCGCTGTCCACGGGCATCACCTATCAGCTGATCCCCAAGGTCACCGCCGATGGCATTCCGCTGTACACGCCCGGCTATGGCCGCACCTCGGCGGCCAATGGCAAGGTGTTTGAATGGGTGTTCAACTATCCGGCCAACTATTGGGATGCGGCCAGTGTGGCGGTGAAATACCTGCTGGATCAGAATGGCGGCAGCCTTGAGGGCAAGAAGATTGCACTGGTCTATCACAATTCGGCCTATGGCAAGGAACCGATCCGCACGCTGACCGAATTGTCTAAAAAGCATGGCTTTACGCTGGTCGAAGTGCCGGTGGACCATCCGGGGCAAGAGCAGAAGTCGCAATGGTTGCAGATCCGCCGCGACAAGCCGGATTATGTGGTCATGTATGGCTGGGGTGTGATGAATGCCGTGGCCATTCAAGAGGCGGTGAACATCAACTACCCGATGGATCAGTTCATCGGCATCTGGTGGTCGGGGTCGGAAAATGACGTGCTGCCCGCCGGCGACGGGGCCAATGGCTACAAGAGCCTGGCCATGCATGGCACGGGCAGCGACTATCCGGTTTATGCCGATCTCAAGCAATATGTGCAGGATGCGGGCAAGGCCGCTGGCGCCGGTGATCAGGTTGGCAGCGTGCTGTATTCGCGCGGCATGTATGCGGCGATGGTGATTGCCGAGGCGATCCGCAAGGCGCAGGAGATACATGGCACGGCGGCGATCACGGCTGCCCAGTTGCGCGACGGGTTTGAGCAACTGGAAATCACCGAGGCCCGGATGGCCGAACTGGGCTTGCCTGACTTTGGTCAGCCCTTCAAGGCCAGCTGCGAAGATCATGGCGGGCCGGGGGCGGCGCTGATCCAGCAATGGGATGCCACGGCCAAGAAGTGGTCGCTGGTGACCGATTTCATCGCCCCTGATGATGAGGTGCTGGAGCCGCTGGTGCAAGAAGACTCGGCCGCCTTTGCCGCCGAGAACAACATCGCCGAGCGCTGCAACTAAGCCAAAAGGGGGCCCCGGCGCGGGTTGGGGCCCCCACCATTTCAGGTCAGGACAAGGCCATGCTGGACGCGACCAAGACGGATCAGGCGCTGCTTGAGGTCAACAATATCGAGGTGATCTACAACCATGTGATCCTGGTGCTGAAAGGGGTCAGCCTGTCGGTGCCCAAGGGGGGCATCACTGCGCTGTTGGGCGGCAACGGGGCGGGCAAGACCACCACGCTGAAAGCGATTTCGCAATTGCTGAAATCGGAGCGCGGCGAGGTGACCAAGGGCAGCATCCACTACCGAGGAGAGCGCGTGCAGCATCTGTCGCCCGCCGATCTGGTGCGCAAGGGCGTGATCCAGGTGATGGAGGGGCGTCACTGCTTTGAGCATCTGACGGTAGAAGACAATCTGCTGACCGGTGCTTATACGCGGCGGGGCAGCCGGGCCGACATCGCCCGCGACCTTGAGATGGTCTATACCTATTTCCCACGCCTGAAAGAGCGGCGCAAAAGTCAGGCGGGCTATACCTCGGGGGGTGAGCAGCAGATGGTGGCGATTGGCCGCGCGCTGATGAGCCGGCCCGAGACGGTGCTGCTGGATGAGCCGAGCATGGGGCTTGCGCCGCAACTGGTGGAACAGATTTTCGAAATCGTGAAAGCGGTGAATGAGGCCGAGGGCGTGACCTTTCTGCTGGCCGAGCAGAACACCAACGTGGCGCTGCGCTATGCCCATTACGGCTATATTCTGGAAGGGGGCCGCGTGGTGATGGATGGCCCGGCCGCCGATTTGCGGGAAAACCCGGATGTGAAAGAGTTCTATCTGGGCATGTCGGATGAAGGGCGCAACAGCTTTCGCGATGTGCGCAGTTATCGTCGCCGCAAGCGGTGGTTGTCGTGATGGCGGATGGGGCAAAGGGGGCGGCAATGGGCCATTTCGATGCGTTGGAAACCCGCAGTCAGGATGCGCGCGAGGCGGCGCAACTGGCCGCTTTGAACGGTATCTTGGCGCGGCAGGGCGGTGCGGCTTTGCCTGATCTGGCGGCTTTGGCGGGCCTGCCGGTGTTGCGCAAGGCGGCGCTGTCTGATCTGCAAAAGGCCAAGCCCCCGTTTGGCGGGTTGCCGGTGGGGCAGATCGTCCATTATTTTCAATCGCCCGGCCCGATTTATGAACCGGGCGGCATCAGCCATGACTGGTGGCGCATGGGGCGGTTCTTGCATGCTTTGGGCGTGGGGGCGGGGGATATTGTTCACAACTGTTTTGGCTATCATCTGACGCCTGCGGGCATGATCTTTGAAAATGGCGCGCGGGCCGTGGGGGCTGCGGTATTGCCTGCGGGCACGGGCCAGACCGAGTTGCAGGTGCGGGCCGCGGCCGACATTGGCACCACCGCCTATGCGGGCACGCCTGATTACCTGAAGGTGATCCTTGAAAAGGCCGATGCCATGGGCGAGCGGTTGAAGATCAGCCGCGCTGCGGTTTCGGGCGGGGCGCTGTTTCCCAGCCTGCGTCAGTATTATGCCGACCGTGGCATTGCCTGCCTGCAGGCCTATGCCACGGCGGATCTGGGCAATATCGCCTATGAATCCCCGGCGATGCAGGGGATGATCCTGGATGAAGGGGTGATCGTCGAGATCGTGCGCCCCGGCTCTGACCGGCCTGTGCCTGACGGTGAGGTGGGTGAGGTGGTGGTGACCAGCCTGAACCCCGATTACCCGCTGATGCGCTTTGCCACGGGCGATCTGTCGGCGGTGATGCCGGGTGTCAGCCCCTGTGGCCGCACCAATCGCCGCATCAAGGGCTGGATGGGGCGGGCCGATCAGACCACCAAGATCAAGGGCATGTTCGTGCGCCCCGAACAGGTGGAACAACTGGTCGCGCGGCATGGCGAGATTGCCCGCGCGCGGGTCGTGGCCAGCCGCGAGGGCGAGATGGATGTGATGACGGTGCAGATCGAAACCCGTGCGACCAACCCTGCGCTGTATGAAGACAGCATCGTGGCCACATTGAAGATGCGCGGTCATGTCGAGTTGATGCCGCCGGGGGCCTTGCCCAATGATGGCAAGGTGATCGAAGATCGTCGCAGCTATGAGTGATCTTTGCCTGTGACCCAAGGTTGCGCCGAAGGCGGCTATGGGGGCGATGCGGGGGCAGGGTGAAACAGGGGCTTGTAGGTCAGTATTTTTGACCTAACATGCCGCCAGGAACAGCGGGGGGCACTGCCCCTGTCGGAGGACCAGATGAGCGACAGCATTGTGATCGTCGGGGCTGCGCGCACGCCTATGGGCGGCTTTCAGGGGGCGCTTGCGGGCCAGACGGCGGCCAAGCTTGGGGCGGTTGCCATTCAGGCGGCGCTGACGCGTGCGGGCGTGCAGGGGGCCGAGGTGGATGAGGTGCTGATGGGGTGCGTTCTGCCCGCAGGGCAGGGGCAGGCCCCGGCACGGCAGGCGGCGCTGGGGGCGGGGCTGCCGGTTTCGGTTCCGGCCAGCACGGTGAACAAGATGTGCGGATCGGGCATGAAAACGGTGATGATGGCGCATGATGCCATTCGCGCCGGTTCTGCCCGGATCATGGTGGCGGGCGGGATGGAAAGCATGTCGAACGCCCCCTATCTGCTGGACCGCGCGCGCGGCGGCTATCGCATGGGGCATGGGCGGGTGATCGACCACATGTTTCTCGATGGTCTGGAAGATGCCTATGACCGGGGCCGCCTGATGGGCACCTTTGCCGAAGACTGCGCCGAGGCCTATCAGTTTACCCGTGACGCGCAGGATGAATATGCTCTGCGCTCGCTGGCCCGTGCGCAGGCCGCGATTGCCGAGGGCCGCTTTGCCGCCGAGGTGGTGCCGGTTTCGGTCGCGGCCAAGACCGGTGAAGCGCTTGTGGCGCAGGATGAACAGCCCGGATTGGCCCGGCCCGACAAGATCCCGCATCTGAAACCTGCGTTTCGCCAAGGGGGCACGGTTACGGCGGCCAATGCGTCGTCGATCTCGGATGGGGCGGCGGCGCTGATCCTGATGACCGAGGCCGAGGCCGAAGTTCTGGGCGCCACGCCGCTGGCGCGGATCGTGGGCCATGCGGGCTTTGCCGATGAGCCGCGCCTGTTTCCCACCGCCCCCATCGGCGCGATGAAGCGGTTGTTCGACAAGACGGGCTGGACCGCGCGCGATGTCGATCTGTTTGAGATCAACGAGGCCTTCGCCGTGGTGGCGATGGCCGCGATGCGCGATCTGGATCTGGGGGCCGAGCGGGTGAATGTGAATGGTGGGGCCTGCGCCTTGGGCCATCCGATCGGGGCCAGTGGCGCGCGCATTCTGGTGACACTGCAGGCCGCTTTGCGGGCCAATGGGGCGCGGCGTGGGGTGGCCAGCCTGTGCATCGGCGGCGGCGAAGGCACGGCTGTTGCCGTGGAACTGATGGGGTAGGATATGGACTTTCAGCTTTCTGACGACCAGATGGCCATCCGCGACATGGCGGCAGGCTTTGCCGCCGCCGAAATCGCCCCCCATGCGCTGGAATGGGATCGCGACCGCCATTTCCCGGTGGAGGTGATCCGGCAGGCCTGCGCCTTGGGCTTGGGTGGCATCATGGTGTCTGACGCCCATGGCGGATCAAACCTTGGCCGGGTCGATGCGGTGCTGATCTATGAGGCCTTGGCCCGCGCCTGTCCGGCGATTTCGGCCTATCTGTCGATTCACAACATGGTCGCCCAGATGATCGACCGCTATGGGGCCCAGCCGATGAAGGCCGCCTATCTGCCGCGCCTGTGCCGGGGCGACATTCTGGCCAGCTATTGCCTGACCGAGCCGGGATCGGGGTCGGATGCGGCGGCGCTGACCACGCGGGCCGAGCGCACGGCCAATGGCTTTGTGCTGAATGGGCAAAAGATGTTCATCTCGGGCGCGGGTGAGACTGATCTTTATGTGGTGATGGCGCGCACCGGTGGGCCGGGGCCCAAGGGCGTGTCGGCCTTTGTGGTTGAAAAGGGCACCAAGGGCCTGAGCTTTGGCGCGAATGAGCGCAAGATGGGCTGGCATGCGCAGCCCACGCGGACGGTGGCCTTTGATGGGGTCGAACTGCCCGACACGGCACTGCTGGGCGATGAGGGCGCGGGTTTTCGCTATGCGATGGCCGCGCTGGATGGCGGGCGCACCTCGATTGCGGCCTGTTCACTGGGCGGCGCACAGGCGGCCTTTGACAAGGCCCTGGCCTATATGGCTGACCGCAAGGCTTTTGGCCAAAAGCTGACCGAATTTCAGGCGCTGCAATTCGCTTTGGCCGAAATGGCGACCGAGATCGAGGTCAGCCGCACCTTTTTGTGGCGTGCGGCAGCGGCGCTGGATGCCAAACTGCCCGAGGCCACGCGGCTGTGTGCCATGGCGAAAAAGCATGTGACCGACGCAGGCTTTGAGGTTGCGAACCGCGCCCTGCAACTGCATGGCGGTTATGGCTATCTGGCCGACTACGGGGTGGAAAAGATCGTGCGCGACCTGCGTGTGCATCAGATTCTGGAAGGCACGAATGAAATCATGCGTCTGATCATCGCGCGCTCTGTCATTTCTGGGGCGGCGTGATGGCGGATCTGATCGTTGAACAGGTCGGGGCCTTGGCCCGCTTGCGCCTGAACCGGCCCGAGGCGCTGAATGCGCTGACCCATGCCATGGTGCATGACATGACCGCGGCGCTTGACCGGTTTCAGGACGATCCGGGCGTTGCGGCCATTGTGATCAGTGGCGAAGGCACGCGGGGCCTGTGCGCGGGCGGCGATATCCGCAGCCTTTACGAGGCACCGCGCATCGCCGACGGCCCGTCGATGATCTTTTGGCGCGATGAATACCGGCTGAATGCCCGCATCGCCCGGCTGGCCAAGCCCTGTGTCGCGCTGATGGATGGTTTTGTGATGGGCGGTGGCATTGGCATTTCGGCCCATGCGGCCCTGCGGGTGGCCACTGATCGGTCTAAGATCGCGCTGCCCGAATGTGCCATCGGCTTTGTGCCCGATGTCGGGGCGACGTGGCTGTTGCCGCGCGCACCGGGCCAGTTGGGCCTGTGGATGGGGATGACAGGCCGCAGCCTTGGGGCGGCAGATGCCATTTTGCTGGGCTTTGCCGATCTGCATGTGCCAGCGGCAGGACTTGACGCCTTGGTGCCCGCCCTTGCCGCCTTGCCACCAGATGCGGGGCTGGCCGGGGTGCGGGCCTGTCTGGCGGCGCATGCCACCGATCCCGGCCCCGCGCCCTTGGCCGATCATCGCGCGATGATCGACCGGGTGTTTGCCGCGGATCGGCTGGAAGACATCCTTGCCGCGCTGGCGGATGAGCCGGGCGAATTTGCCGCCCGCACCTTGGCTGATCTGCGCGCGAAATCACCCACGGCGTTGAAACTGGCGTTGCGGCTGGCGCGCAAGGGGCGCTTGGTGGCGTCGTTAGAGGCGGCGTTGGAACTGGAATATGCCGCCTGTCGGGCCTTGGTGGTGGGGCCGGATTTCTATGAAGGGATCAGGGCCGCGATCATCGATAAGGACCGCGCCCCGAAATGGATGCCCGCAAGGCCCGAGGATGTGCCGGATGACTGGGTGGAAAACGCATTGCAAGTGACAGCAGACCGGGTGTTTCCGGCTGTCTGAGGGAGAGAGCAAGATGAGCATGACGGTGGGCTTTATCGGCCTTGGCAATATGGGCGGGCCTATGGCGCTGAATCTGGTCAAGGCCGGTTATCGGGTGCAGGGTTTTGACACGGTCAAAGCCGCACAAGAAGCAGCGCAGGCCGGTGGGGTGGTGCTGGCCGCCACCGCGGCCCAGGCGGTGCAGGGCGCCGATGCGGTGATCACCATGCTGCCGTCGGGGCCGATCATGCTGACCGTCTGGCAACAGGTGATCCCGGCGATCAAGGATGGCGCCTTGATCATGGATTGCTCGACTGTCGACATCGACTCGTGCCGCAAGGCGCATGATCTGGCGGCCGCGCGGGGCCTTGCGGCACTGGATGCGCCGGTTTCGGGCGGGGTGGGCGGTGCGGTGGCCGCCACGCTGACCTTTATGGCAGGCGGTTCGCAAGCGGCCTTTGACCGTGCCACGCCCCTGTTGAGCGCCATGGGCAAAAGCCTGACGCATTGCGGCGACGCGGGCGCCGGGCAGGCGGCCAAGATCTGCAATAACATGATCCTTGGCATTTCCATGATCGCGGTAGGCGAGGCCTTTGCCTTGGCCGACAAGCTGGGCCTGTCGCGGCAGGCGCTGTTTGATGTGGCCTCAAAATCCTCGGGCCAGTGCTGGAGCCTGACGACCTATTGCCCGGTGCCGGGGCCGGTGCCGACCTCGCCGGCCAATAACGGCTACAAGCCGGGCTTTGCGGCGGCGCTGATGCTGAAAGACCTGCGGCTGTCGCAGGATGCGGCCAATGGCGCTGGCGCGCAGACGCCCCTGGGGGCGGCGGCCACCGCGCTTTATGCCGCGATGGATCAGGCCGGAGAGGGGGGGCGCGACTTTTCTGCCATGTTCGAGCGGTTGGCCGAAGGCAAGGCGTAACGCAGCGGCCAAGCGGCCGTCAGGGGGGGAAGATGGAGTTGAAAGGAGCGGTCTTTATCGTCACCGGCGGGGCCTCGGGCCTTGGGGCGGCGACGGCCGAGATGCTGGTGGCGGGCGGCGCGCAGGTGGTGCTGGCCGATATCAGCGCAAGCGAGGGAGAGGCGCGGGCCAAGGCGTTGGGCGCGCAGGCGCGCTTTGCCCAGACCGATGTGGCCGATGAGGGCGCTGCACAGGCGGCGGTTGGTTTGGCGCAATCGGCCTTTGCCGGTTTGCACGGGCTGGTCAACTGCGCAGGGATCGCGCCGGGGGAAAAGACGGTGGGCCGCGATGGCCCGCATGGGCTGGACAGTTTTTCCCGCGCGATCCGTGTGAACCTGATCGGCAGTTTCAACATGGCCCGCCTTGCCGCTGCGGCCATGGCCGCGCAGGCGCCCAATGCCGGGGGCGAGCGCGGCGTGATCATCAACACCGCCAGCATTGCTGCCTTTGACGGGCAGGTGGGCCAGGTGGCCTATGCCGCCAGCAAGGCCGGGGTGGCGGGCATGACGCTGCCCATGGCGCGCGATCTGTCGCGGCTGGGCATCCGGGTGATGACCATTGCCCCCGGCCTGTTCCAGACGCCGATGATGGCGGGCCTGCCGCAAGAGGTGCAAGACAGCCTTGGCGGCACGGTGCCCTTTCCCCCGCGGCTGGGTCAGCCTGCCGAATATGCGGCGCTGGTGCGCCATATCATCGAAAACCCCATGCTGAACGGCGAGGTCATCCGGCTGGATGGCGCCCTTCGCATGGCCCCAAAGTGAGGTCAGCCATGTTTCACGCAACGATGAAATTCGACTTGGGCGAGGATGTCGCGGCGCTGCGCGACATGGTGCACGCTTGGGCGCAGGCCCGCGTCAAGCCGATGGCGGCGGCGGTGGATCAGGGCAATGCCTTTCCCAATGAATTGTGGGCGGAAATGGGCAGTCTTGGCCTGCTGGGCATCACCGTGGCCGAGGCGTTCGGCGGCGCGGGCATGGGTTATCTGGCCCATACCGTGGCAACCGAGGAAATCGCCCGCGCCTCGGCCAGTGTGTCGCTGTCTTATGGCGCGCATTCCAACCTGTGCGTCAATCAGATCAAGCTGAATGGGACTGACGACCAGAAACGCAAATATCTGCCGGGCCTGATTGCCGGCACCAAGGTCGGTGCGCTGGCCATGTCAGAACCGGGTGCCGGGTCGGATGTGGTGTCGATGAAGCTGCGGGCCGAAAAGCGCAACGGCTATTATGTGCTGAAGGGCAACAAATACTGGATCACCAACGGCCCCGATGCCGATACGCTGGTGGTCTATGCCAAAACAGACCCCACGGCCGGCAGCAAGGGGATCACCGCCTTTCTGGTCGAAAAGACGATGAAGGGTTTTTCCACCAGCCCGCATTTCGACAAGCTGGGGATGCGCGGGTCGAACACGGCGGAATTGATCTTTGACGATGTCGAAGTGCCGTTTGAAAACGTGCTGGGCCAAGAGGGGCGCGGCGTACGCGTTCTGATGTCGGGGCTGGATTATGAGCGCGTGGTGCTGTCGGGCATCGGCCTTGGCATCATGGCGGCCTGTCTGGACGAGGTGATCCCCTATCTGCAAAGTCGCGAACAATTTGGTCAGCCGATCGGGAACTTCCAGCTGATGCAGGGCAAGGTGGCCGATATGTATGTCGCGCTGAACACCGCACGGGCCTATGTCTATGAGGTGGCCAAGGCCTGCGACCGGGGCGAGGTGACACGACAGGATGCGGCGGGGGCGGTGCTTTACGCCAGTGAACAGGCCATGGTGCAGGCGCATCAGGCGGTGCAGGCGCTGGGCGGAGCGGGGTTCTTGAACGACAGTGTGGTCAGCCGCCTGTTCCGCGACGCCAAGCTGATGGAGATCGGCGCAGGCACCAGTGAAATTCGCCGGATGCTGATCGGGCGCGAAGTGCTGGCACAAGGATGACAGGCCCCCAGACCAAAGGGTGTGGGCAAGGCCCACACCCCGTGTCCCCCGGTCGATCTGGCGGGGCCTTAGAATTTGACGATGTAAGACGCGCCAACGACCACCGGGTTGACCTTGACCCGTCCGATATTGGCCCCGTTCAGATAGACGTCCGAGGCGATGTCGATATAGCGCAGATCCATGCGCAGGGCCGCCGTTTCGGTGATGGCGAAATCAGCGCCGACATGGGCGGCAAGGCCCCAGCTGTTTTCGATTTTCAGATCGCCAAGGGACGAGCGATCTTCAAAGAATGTGGTATAGTTGACCCCAACCCCGACAAACGGCGTCACCTTGCCCCCGGTGGGAAAATGGTAGTTCACGGAAACGGTCGGCGGCAGGTGTTTGGTGCTGCCGATATTGGCGCCGCCCAGATTGATATCATGCTTGAACGGCAGGGCGGCCAGAACCTCGATCCCGATATTGTCGCGGACAAAATATTCAAAGGTAAAGGTCGGGCGGGCATTCCCGTCGATTTCGGTCTGGGCCCCGGCCAGAATACCGTTGTTGGATTTCGGGCTGACATAGCCGATCCCGAAACCCATGGTCATGTCACCCGCAGATTGGGCCAGGGATGGCGTGGCAAGGCAAGCGGTGGCAGCAAGGGCGAGGGCAATCGTTTTCATGGCGCTTCTCTCAGGTTGGTTTCGGCCAGACCTTGGGCTGACATGCGGGCCAATCACCTTGACCTGAATCAAATCCGGGCGATGCCGCCCTGTGGCAATCTGGCGCATAACATGCTGATTTGTAATGAAAAGTTAAATCCAGAATATCGCATTTCCGGGGTGGCGGCAGCACGGGCGCGCTGTGCCGGGGCGATGATGGAATGTCTTGGGGGAAGCCACGCATGAAACTTCGCTCGGCCTTGTTGCCCAATTCCGAAACCGCGCGCGCGAACAGGGCCGCGCATCTGAAGATGCTGGATCAGGTGGCCACTGCTGCCCGCACTGCGGCGGCGGGTGGCGGCGAGGGGGCGCTGGCCCGCCATGTTGGCCGCGGCAAGTTGCCCCCCCGCGACCGGGTGGCCAACCTGCTTGATCCGGGCGCGCCCTTTCTGGAAATCGGCGCAACGGCGGCGCATGGGATGTATGACGGCGATGCCCCTTGCGCAGGCGTGATCGCCGGGGTGGGCCGTGTGCATGGGCAGGACGTGATGGTGGTGGCCAATGATGCCACCGTCAAGGGCGGCACCTATTACCCGATGACGGTGAAAAAGCACCTGCGCGCCCAAGAGATCGCCGAGGCCTGCCATTTGCCCTGCGTCTATCTGGTCGACAGCGGCGGTGCCAACCTGCCCAATCAGGATGAGGTCTTTCCCGACCGCGACCATTTTGGCCGCATCTTTTTCAATCAGGCCACCATGAGCGCCAAGGGCATTCCCCAGATCGCTGTGGTCATGGGGTCCTGCACTGCGGGCGGGGCTTACGTTCCGGCCATGTCCGATGTCTCGATCATCGTGCGCGATCAGGGCACGATCTTTCTGGCGGGCCCGCCCTTGGTGCGCGCCGCAACCGGAGAGGTGGTCAGCGCCGAGGATCTGGGCGGCGGCGATGTGCATACCCGCCTGTCGGGTGTGGCCGATTATCTGGCCGAAGATGATGCCCATGCCCTGGCATTGGCCCGCCGCGCGGTGTCGCATCTAAACCGGGGCAGGCCCGGCACGGTGCAATGGCAAACGCCCGAAGACCCGGCCTATGATCCCGATGAGTTGCTGGACGTGGTGCCCGCCGATCTGCGCACCCCCTATGACATCCGCGAGGTGATTGCCCGCGTGGTCGATGGCAGCCGCTTTGATGAATTCAAGGCCCGTTTTGGCGAAACACTGGTCACCGGCTTTGCCCATGTCATGGGCTGCCCGGTGGGGATCGTGGCCAATAATGGGGTGCTGTTCAGCGAAAGCGCGCAAAAAGGGGCGCATTTCGTGGAATTGTGCAGCCAGCGTGGCATCCCGCTGGTGTTCTTGCAAAACATCACCGGCTTCATGGTGGGCCGCAAATACGAAAACGAAGGCATCGCCCGCCATGGGGCCAAGATGGTCACCGCCGTTGCCACCACCAAAGTGCCGAAAATCACCCTGCTGGTGGGCGGCAGCTTTGGGGCGGGCAATTACGGCATGGCAGGGCGGGCCTTTTCGCCGCGCTTTTTGTGGTCCTGGCCCAATTCGCGCATCTCTGTGATGGGGGGGGAACAGGCCGCAGGCGTTCTGGCCACGGTTCGCCGCGACGGGATCGAGCGCAAGGGCGGCACCTGGTCGGCTGAGGACGAGGCCGCCTTCAAACGCCCGACAATCGAGATGTTTGAAACCCAAAGCCACCCCCTCTACGCCAGTGCCCGGCTGTGGGATGATGGTGTCATCGATCCGCGCCACACCCGGCAGGTTCTGGCCCTGTCGCTGATGGCCAGCCTGAACGCCCCCATCGAGGAGACGCGCTTTGGCCTGTTCCGGATGTGATGCCATGACCTCTGTCTATCTTCATCTGTTCCTAAATATCCCCGGGGGTCCGGGGGCAGGCAGCCCCCGGTGCGCGGGCACGGCCCGGAGAGCGTCTGATGTTTGACAAGATCCTGATCGCCAATCGCGGCGAAATCGCCTGCCGCATCATCGACACCGCCCGCAAACTGGGGGTGGCAACGGTTGCCGTCTATTCCGATGCCGATGCCCGGGCGCGCCATGTGCAGATGGCCGATCAGGCGGTGCCGATCGGCGGGCCAGCCCCCCGCGACAGCTATCTGCGCGGCGAGGCGATCATTGCCGCAGCCTTGGCCACCGGGGCGCAGGCCATCCACCCCGGCTATGGCTTTTTGTCGGAAAACCCGGATTTCGTCGATCAGGTCACGGCGGCGGGGCTGGTGTTCATCGGCCCTTCGGCGCAGGCGATCCGGGCCATGGGGTTGAAGGATGCCGCCAAGGCGCTGATGGAACAGGCCGGGGTGCCGGTGGTGCCGGGCTATCACGGCACCAACCAGGATCCCGAACATCTGGCCGGCGCGGCCGAGGCGATTGGCTATCCGGTGCTGATCAAGGCGGTGGCGGGGGGCGGCGGCAAGGGGATGCGGCGGGTCGATGCCCCAGCCGATTTCGCCACGGCGCTGGCATCGGCGCGGGCCGAGGCCGCCAATGCCTTTGGCAATGAGGCGGTCCTGATCGAGAAATACATCCTGTCGCCCCGCCATATCGAAATGCAGGTCTTTGGCGATGGCCGTGATGCCGTGCATCTGTTCGAACGCGACTGTTCGCTGCAACGGCGCCACCAAAAGGTGATCGAAGAGGCCCCGGCACCCGGCATGACCGATGGCATGCGGGCGGCCATGGGGGCGGCGGCGGTGCGTGCGGCCAAGGCGATTGGCTATGCCGGGGCGGGCACGATCGAATTCATCGTCGATGGCTCGGACGGGCTGCGCGAAGACCGGTTCTGGTTCATGGAGATGAACACCCGCCTGCAGGTCGAACATCCCGTGACCGAGGCGATCACCGGCCTTGATCTGGTCGAATGGCAGTTGCGCGTGGCGGCGGGCGAGCCTTTGCCGCTGCGACAGGATCAGATTTCCCTGACCGGCCACGCCTTTGAGGCGCGGCTTTACGCCGAAGACGTGGCGGCGGGGTTTTTGCCCGCCACGGGCACCCTGGCGCATCTGGCCTTTCCACCGGGCTGCCGGGCCGATACCGGGGTGCGCTCGGGCGATGTGATCAGCCCCTGGTATGATCCGATGATCGCCAAGGTGATCACCCATGGGCCAACGCGGGCCATCGCGCTGTCGCAACTGGCACGCGCGCTGGACGAAACCCATGTGGCGGGCACGGTGACCAATCTTGGGTTTCTGTCGGCTTTGGCGCGCCACCCCGGTTTTGCGGCGGGGCAGGTGGATACTGGCTTGATCGGGCGCGATCTGGCCGCGCTGACGGCGGTGCCCGTGGCCGGGGACATGGATCTGGCCTTGCAGGCGACCGCGGTGCTGGCGGCGGCTGATCTGCCGCAGGGGCCGCTTGCGGGCTTTGCGCTGTGGGGGGGCTTGGCGCATACCGTTGCCGTGACAGGCCCTGAGGGCGTGATCGCGGCGCAGATCACGCTGACCGCCGCCGACCGGGCGACGGTGACGCTTGGCGGCACATCGGTGCAGGCCCATCGTGGCCCTGCCGGATGGTCGGTTGCGGGCCAGCCGCCGTTTACGGTGGTTCTGGCGGGCGGCATTCACGTTTTTGCCCCCGGCCGCAGCCTGACGGTGCAGCGCCATGATCCCCTGGCGCGCGATGCGGCGGCGGGCGCGGGCAGCGATGTGACGCTGGCGCCGATGCCGGGGTTGGTCAAGGCGGTGGCGGTGGTTGCCGGGCAGGCGGTGGCGCAGGGCGATGCCCTGTGCATCCTTGAGGCAATGAAGATGGAACATGCCTTGCGTGCCGCGCGTGACGGTGTGGTGGCCGAGGTTCTGGTGCAGAACGGTCAGCAGATCGAGGCCGGGGCCGCGTTGATCCGGCTGGAGGCCGAGGCATGATCACCTTGCATCACGTCGCCCAGTCGCGCAGCTTTCGGGTACTGTGGTTCTGCCACGAAGCAGGCCTGCCGTGTCAGGTGATCCACCACAGCTTTTTCGACAAATCCCTGCGCAGCCCGGATTTTCTGGCCTTGTCGCCTGCGGGGCGGGTGCCTGCGGTGCAGGTGGATGGGCAGGTGATGTTCGAAAGCGGGGCGATCCTTGACTATCTGGCCGAAACCCATGCGCCGCAGTTCCACCGCGCGCCGGGAACGGCCGATCGCATCGCCTATCTGGAATGGCTGCATTTCGCCGAAACCATAGCCGTGTCTCTGGCGATCCTGACGAAGCACCACATCGTCTTGCGCGAAGACCACATGCGCAGCCCCACCGTGATGCGGCTAGAGGCAAAGCGGCTGGAGAAATCCTTGCTGGCCGCGGCGCGGGCGCGGCGGGGCCAGGGCGTCTGCGGTGCCTTTTCGGCGGCGGATGTGGCGCTTGGCTATGGCCTTGTGATCGGGCAAAAGTTCTTGCGCTATACCGACCCCGCACTGACGGAATGGCTGGCCGCCCTGACCGCGCGCCCGGCCTTTCAGGCGGCCTTGGCCCAAGATGGCGTGCCGCAGATCTATACCCGCGATTTCTATGAGGCCCCCGATGACTGAGCGGGTCGAGATTTATGAGGTTGGCCCCCGCGACGGGTTGCAGAATGAGGCGCGGCTGATCCCGGTGGCCGATAAGCTGCGGCTGATCGACATGTTGGCCGATTGCGGCTTTGCCCGGATCGAGGCCACCAGTTTCGTCAGCCCGAAATGGGTGCCGCAGATGGCCGATGCGGCGCAGGTGATGGCGGGCGTGCCGCGCAGACCGGGCCTGCGCTATGCGGTGCTGGTGCCGAACCTCAAGGGCTATCAGGCCGCGCGGGACGCAGGGGCCGATGAAGTGGCGATCTTTGCGGCGGCCAGCGAGGGCTTTTCCCGCGCCAATCTGAACGCCAGCATTGCCGAAAGCCTTGATCGCCTGCGCCCGGTGGCTGAGGCTGCGCTGAAGGATGGTCTGGCCTTGCGCGGCTATGTCTCGGTGGTCACCGATTGCCCCTTTGACGGGCCGGTGGCACCGGGGCAGGTGGCGCGTGTGGCCGCTGATCTGGCGGCCATGGGCTGCCATGAGATCAGTCTGGGCGAAACGCTGGGGCGCGGCCAGCCTGCGCGCGTGGCCGACATGCTGACAGCGGTGTTGGCCGAGGTGCCCGCCAACCGTCTGGCGGGGCATTTCCATGATACCGGGGGCCTTGCCCTGCAGAATATTGATGTGGCGCTTGCGGCTGGTGTGCGGGTGTTTGATGCGGCGGTGGGGGGCTTGGGCGGGTGCCCCTATGCCCCCGGTGCGGCGGGCAATGTGGCGACCGAGGCGGTGGCCGCGCATCTGGCGGCTTTGGGGTTTGACACCGGGCTTGATGCCGCAAAGCTGGCCCGGGCCGCAGATTATGCGCGGGGGTTACGGGGATGACGATGGCCTATGACACGATCAGCGTGGTGCCCGATGACCGGGGCATCGTGCAGTTGCGGATGAACCGGGCAGACAAGCGCAACGCCCTGTCGGCGCAGATGATTGCCGAGCTGACGGATTTCGCCGCTCAGGCAGGCCCGCGCCGCGATTGGCGGGCGGTTGTGCTGACGGGGGCGGGTGATGTGTTTTGCGCTGGCGGCGATCTGGGCTGGATGCAGGCGCAGATGGCGGCTGACCGGGCCACGCGGATGGCCGAGGCGAAAAAGCTGGCGCTTATGCTGAAGGCGCTGAACGATCTGCCGCAGCCCCTGATCGGTGTGGTGCAGGGCGGGGCCTATGGCGGTGGGGTGGGCCTGTGCGCGGTCTGCGATGTTGTGGTGGCGGCCGAAGATGCGCGCTTTGGCCTGACCGAAACGCGGCTGGGGCTGATCCCGGCGACGATTGGCCCCTATGTGATCGCCCGTATGGGCGAAGGTCTGGCGCGGCGGGTGTTCATGTCGGCCCGCCTGTTCGGCGCGGCCGAGGCACAGGCGTTGAACCTTGTGGCGCGCGTGGTGCCAGCCGCCGATCTGGCCCGTGCCGCCGAGGCCGAGGCCACGCCCTATCTGGCCTGTGCGCCCGGCGCTGTGGCCGCCGCCAAGGCATTGGCGCGCAAGCTGGGGCAGGGGGCGACAGATGCGATGATCGACGCCAGCATCGCGGCCCTTGCCGATACATGGGAAACCCATGAGGCGCGCGAGGGCGTTGCCGCCTTTTTCGACAAGCGCAAGGCAGCCTGGGTGCGGGGCTAAGGCCGCTGAAACAGGCGCGACACGATCGGGGCCAGCAGGATCACGATGATGATGCGCAGCAGGTGGTGGCTGACCACATAGGCCAGATCCGCCCCGGCAATGATGGCAATCACCACCATTTCTGCCTGCCCGCCGGGCAGAAAGGCCAGAAAGGCATCCAGTGCGGGGGCCACGCCCGTCAGGTGGATAAGTTCGAAAAAGCCCAGCGAAATCAGCGCCAGGATCATGGCATACACCACGCCCGCGCCCACATCGACGCGCAATTCGCGCCAGGTGATGCCCGTATATTTCACCCCCACCGCAATGCCGATAAAGAATTGCGCGGCCCAGATGATCTCGGCAGGTGGTCTGGTGGTGATGATCCCGGTCAGGGACAGGGCCGCCGTCATGATCATCGGCCCCAGGATCGAGGCCCCGAACAGGCCCACACGCTCGGCCAGTTTCCAGCCGCTGAAACAGGCAAAGACCATCAGCGCGATTTGCACCGGGTCCATGCTGCTTGCGGGTTTGCCGGGGGCCTGGGTCAGATCCACCCCCCAATAGGCCACCATGATCAGCGGCGCCACGGTCACGATGACCAGTACCCGTGTGGCATGGATCAACGACAATGCGCGCGGGTCGCCCCCGGCCTCTTCGCCAAAGATCAGCATATCCTGCAACCCACCCGGCATGGCGGCATACCAGGCCGTCGGGTGGTTAAAGCCAAAGCCATAGCGAAACAGCGGATAGCCAATCGCCCCGATCAGCGCGATAAAGACCGGCACGAACAGCAGCGAGGTGGCGAAATCGGGCAGGTGCTGCACGGTGGCTGGGGTGATTGAACTGCCAACCGCCACCCCCAGAAAGGTGCGCATGAACGTGCCAAGGCCCCCCGCATCCTGCATCTTTGCCCCGGCCAAAGCCGCCACCAGACAGGCGGCAAGCGGGCCCAAAAGCAACGGCAGCGGCAGGCCCATCAGCGTGAACAGCAGCGCGCCAAGGGCGGCGATGGCAAAGGTGGTCACGCGGCCCTTGGTTACGAAGGTCACAGATCAGCCTCGGCCAACAGATGTGCCCATTGCGCGCCGTGCATGTCACGATCGGCCGCCGACCCCTGCACAACCGGGCGCGGGATCGAGAATTTGACGACGTTCAGATCGGCGATGTCAAAGCGCTTTACCAGTTGCAATTCGGTGCCATAAAGCCGCGCCACGGTTTCGGTTTTCAACTGCGTGCAGACCTTGGCAAAGGCTGCGTCACTGCCGCAGAAGATGTCGATGGTCACCCAGAATGGCCCGGCATTCTTGGACCGCACTTTCAAGACGTGATCGGCCAGTGTCATGCGCCCACCTCGGTGACTGTCAGGCGGAAGGCCTGCATTGGATCGGCCAGTTCCATCACATGGTTCAGCGCGAATTCATACAGCGCGCCCCGGTCGGTGGTGGCGGGCGAGTAGGGGAAGGCAAAGGTTGGCAATTCCTCATCCTCGGTCAGCGGATAATGCAGAACAAAGGGGTTGATCAGCTTGCCGATCTCGGCGGCGATGCCTTGGGTCTGGGCGGTGACGATGCCCAGCACCCCCACCTCGACCGGGGTGCCTGTGCGGTTTTCCAGCGCGCCCAAGGCGCCGTCTACCCCGATCAGGCGAAAATCAAGGCTGTAATCGCCGGGTGCAAGGCCCATGCGGCGCTGGATTTCGATGGTCAGAAAACCGTGCAGCTTTTCGACCCAGGCCCTTGCATTTGCGGCATAATGGGCGTCGCGCAGCACGGACAGAATGGTGGTCTGATAGCCCGCGATGCGCGCGCCCTCCAGTTTCACCGTATAGCGACCGGGCACCCATTTTGATCCCTCGACCCGCACGCGGCGATCATCCAGCGCGGTATAGCGGGCGCCCCGCACATCCAGATAACCGCCCGGTTCATACAGTTGGAACGGGTCGGAATTTTCGTAAAGCATATGGGCCGATACCGAATGCGGGGTGCACAGCGCGGTTTTGTGCATCGCCTCGACCGTAAAGCCGGTTTCGTCGAAATCAACGACGATCACGCCGGACGTGGGGTTGGTTGAACACAGCGCCCCACATTCGGCGATCTTGGCACCATGCCACGCCCCCCCGGCATGATCGCCCCGCGAAAGCGGCAGGGCGGCGATGGTGGCGGTGTCGGTGGTGCGCCCGGCGATGATGATCTCGGCCCCGGTGGCAAGGGCGGCCTGTATCTGCTCGGCCCCGGCCAGTGCCACGATATTGGTCATGGATCCGATCACCTCGGCCGAAATCTCGGGGGCGGGGGTCAGCGGGGTGATCTGGCCCGCATCCAGCGCGGTGACGATCTGGTCGGGTGACTGGCTGGAATAAAGCCGCGCCACGCGCAGGCTTTGGCCCAGTTCCTGTGCCAGCTCGACCGTGATCTGAAACATCCAGTCCACAGTGGCATCGGCCCCGCAGGTGCCGGCTGTGCCGATGATCAGCGGCACCCCCGCTTGGGCGCGGGCCAGCATCAGGTCGCGCCATTCCGATTTGGTGGCGGCGCGCGAATATTTCGACTGCCCCGCCCCCAGAGAGAAGGGCCCACTGTCGGTGGACCCCCCGTCGATTGCGATGATATCGGGCCCCATGGCCACGCCACGGGCCAGTGCCTCTCGGTCAAAGCCAAGTCCAAGAACGCCCGAGGGCACGAGAACGCGGGTTGGCATCAGATGTGTCTCCGTCAATCGCCCGTCAGGTCGTCGTGCGACACAAGGCTGGGTTTTTTCAGGCGGCTGCGCAGGAAGATGGGCGCAACAAAGCCGAGGACCGCCGCCAGCCACAGCCCGATCGAGATCGGCGACGAGAACAGATAGGTCCAGTCGCCATCAGACAGCACCATGGCCCGGCGCAGGTTGTCTTCCATCGAATTGCCCAAAAGGATGCCAAGGATCACCGGCACGGTCGGGATGTCCAGCTTGCGAAACACCCAGCCCATCACACCAAAGCCCACCATCAGCATCATGTCAAAGGATGATCCGGTCAGCGAGAAGATGCCGACAAAGGCCACCATCGTGACACCCGGCAACAAGATCCAGCTTGGCACCGACAGGATGTGGACGAAAACCTTGACCATTGGCACGTTCATCACCAACAGCACGAAGTTGGCGATCAGCAGGGCCGCGATCAGGCCCCAGACCACGTCGGGCCGTTCGGTAAACAGCAGCGGGCCGGGGGTGATGTTCAGCGTCAACAGCAGCGCCAAGAGCACGGCGGTGGTGCCAGAGCCGGGCACACCCAGCGTCAGCATCGGGATCAGCGCGCCCCCGGCTGCGGCGTTGTTGCCAGCCTCGGGTGCGGCCACGCCTTTGGGGTTGCCTGTGCCATAGCTGGCCTTTTCCGCCTCGGGCGCGGTGGCCTTTTCCGTCATATAGGCCAGGAACGACCCCAGCGAGGCGCCAGCCCCGGGCAGGATGCCGGCCAGAAAGCCGATGCCCGAGCCTTTCAGCATGGCCCAGCGGGTGGACCACAGCTTGCGCCAATCAACCACGATCTTGCCCAGCTTGACGCCGATGGCGCTGTCTTTGCCGTGGCTTTCGATAAAGTGGAACACTTCGGCCACCGCGAACAGGCCCACGATGGCCACAAGGAAATCAATCCCGTCCATCAGATGCAATTCGCCAAAGGTAAAGCGCGGCATGCCGGTGGTCTTGTCCATCCCGATCATGGCAATCGCCAGACCCAGTGCCGCGGCCAGTGCGGCCTTGGCCTGATTGTTCGACCCGATGCCACCAAGGGTGCAGAACGCCAGCATATACAGCGCGAAATATTCAGCCGGTCCGAACTGATAGGCGACACGGGCCAGCAGGGGCGACAGGAACATCAGCCCCAAGGTGGCCAGAAACGCGCCCACGAACGAGGCCACGCCCGAAATCACCAGCGCATCCGAGGCATAGCCCTGCTTGGCCATCGGATAGCCGTCAAGGCAGGTCATCATCGCCGGTTCATCGCCGGGAATGTTCAGCAGGATCGAACTGATCCGCCCGCCATACATGGCCCCGTAATAAACGCTGGTCAGCAGCACCAGGGCCGAGATCGCATCAAGGCCCATCGAAAAGGAAATCGGGATCAAAAGTGCTACGCCATTCGATGGCCCAAGGCCCGGCAGCGCGCCGATGATGGTGCCGACAAAGCAGCCGATCACGGCCAGAAGCAGCGTCCAGGGCGACAGCGCAATGCTGAACCCCAACGCAAGGTTGGTAAGGATATCCATGGATGTCTCCTGTCAGCCCATCAGGGCGCGCGGCAGGCCCTGAAGGCCAAGGCCGAGGATGACTTTGAACAGAACGAACAGCCCGACGCCAAGGCCAAGCCCGGCAAGGGCAGCCGGAACCGGGCGCGGGTTGATCATATAGCTGAGCAGCCCTGCCACGATGACGGTCGGGATGATAAAGCCCAAGGGCCTGATCGTCATGGCATAGGCCAGCAGAATGGCCGTGGCGAACGCCAGCTTGCCAAACATCACAAGCCCCGGCCATTCGGTGTCGGGATCGGGTTTCAGCACCATCACAAGGGCGCAAAGTGCCACAACGGCGGCCACCAGATAGGGAAAGACGCGCGGGCCGACTGGGTCAGACATGAACGAGGTCTGGATGTTGGTGGCGCTGAGGACATACCCCAGCGCCAAAACAAGCATGAACAGACCGAAAATACGGTCTTTTGCCATTACTGGATGACCCCGATTTCCTTGGAAAGCGCGACTTCATCAACGATGACGCCATCAACCCAAGCCTGGAAATCGCCACCGATCTTGGTGAAAGGCGCAAGGCCGTTTTCCGCCATGACCTGCTGCCACTGCTCGCTTTCAGCCACGGCGCGCAACTTGTCGGCCCAGGCGTTATACTGGTCGTCCGAGATGTCTTTGGGGACATAAAGGCCGCGCCAGTTGACCGCGATCACGTCAAAGCCCTGTTCGCGGGCGGTGGGAATGTCGTCAAAGCCGGCAACACGCTCTTCTGACAGAACGGCCAAAGCGCGCACATCGCCCGATTTGATAAAGCCGGTGATTTCCGACATGTCGCCCGTCATGGCTTGGGTAAAGCCGCCGATGGTTTGGGTGATCGCATCCGCGCCGCCATCAACACCGATATATTTGATCTTGGTGATGTCGGTGAAACCGGCGGCTTTCATCACGCGCAGGGGTTTCATATGGTCGAACCCGCCCACGGCCGACCCGCCGGCAAAGGCAACCGAACCCGGATCAGCCTTGATCGCCTCGACCAGATCGCCCAGCGACTGGAACGGGCTGTCCTTGGCCACAACGATCACACCCGGATCGCCGCCAATGGCCCCCAGAAAACGAACCTGATCGGCGGTCGCACCGGCAAAGGCGTTTTGTGCCAGTCGGGTGGTGGTGGCCGACGATGCGGCAACGATCAGGTCGGCATCGCTGTTGCGCTCGGTCACGACATGGGCAAAGGCCACGCCCCCGCCAGCACCCGCCATGTTGGTCACAACCATCGGGGCATCGATCGCGCCGACTTCCTGCATGATGCGGGCCACCTGACGGCAGGTGAAATCCCAGCCGCCGCCGGGGTTGGCCGGGGCGATGCATTCGGTGGCAAGGGCCGAGGTCGAGGCCAGCATCAGGCCGAAAGCGCCCAGTCCAAAGGCGCGGAACGTCGTAGTCATATGATTTCCTCCCAGAATTCTTGGTGCATCCCCCGCTGTTCCCTGTGTGGGCGCTTGGGGCTTGCGAGCCGCAGTCAAAGCTGGAAAGCTGACACCAACCTGTCACGCGATGAAAAAATTGGCGGACAAGCGAGAGGGTGCATGAGATTCCTGCTGATCGAGGACAATGCGGATCTGGCCGGATCGGTCGCGGCGCGGCTGTCGCTGGATGGGCATGCGGTTGATCTGGCAGGCTGTTTGGCCGAGGCAGAAGATTGCCTGCGCGTGGCCAGCTATGATCTGATCTTGCTGGATATCATGCTGCCCGATGGCGATGGCCGCGATTTTCTGGCCCGGCATCGGCTGGCCGAACGCCAGACACCGGTAATCGTGATGACAGCGCGGTCGGCCGTCAGTGACCGGGTCGATGCACTGGATACCGGCGCGGATGATTATATCACCAAGCCTTTCGACTTTGCCGAGCTGGAGGCGCGGTGCCGGGCCGTGTTGCGCAGGCGCGGTGGGGCGGCGCAGACGCAGCGCAGCTTTGCCGATGTGGTCTTTGACCCTTTGGCCGCCACCATGCTGGTGGCGGGCGAGGCGCGTGATCTGCGGTCGCGCGAAGTGCGGCTGTTCGAGCTGTTTCTGAGCGCGCAGGGGCGCATCTTGTCGAAAGAGCATCTGGTGGACCGGCTGTTTTCCTTTTCGGAACCGGTCAGTGACAATGCGATCGAGGTCTATGTCGGGCGGTTGCGCAAAAAGCTGCTGGGCAGTCGGGCGCGGATTGAAACCGTGCGGGGCCTTGGCTACCGCCTGACCGAGGGTTAGGCCCGTGGCCCTGTCTTTGCGCCGCCGTCTGGTCTGGCAGTTGCTGGCTTTGGCGGCGGTGCTGGCTGTGGGGCTGTATCTTGCGGTGCGGATCGGGGCAGACCGTGCGTCCGAGGCCACGCTGGACGCGGTGCTGGGGGCCGCGGCGCAGGGCTTGGCCGAAGAGATGCGCAGTGTCGAAGGCGGGGTCGAGATCGACCTGCCGCCCGGCACATTCTCGATGCTGGCCGCGATGGGCGAAGAGCGTATATTCTATCGCATCGATGTGGGCGGGCTGACGGTGACGGGCTATGACGATCTGCCCTTGCCCGCGGCGCTGCCCACGGCCCTGGTGCCGGTCTTTTACACGGTGCCGTTCCGCGATGCGCAGGTGCGGGTTGCGGCTGTGGCCCGTTCGATCCGGGTTGAAGGGCGGGCGGAAAAGGTGCTGGTCCTGATGGGGCAGACCCGCCAAGGGCAGCAGGCGATTGCCGATGACCTTGGCAACCGGGCGGCAGCTTTGGGGTTGGCGGTGTTTCTGGCCGCCATTCCGCTGTCGCTGTTCGTGGCGCGGGGCCTGATCGGCCCGGTTGACCGGCTGGCCGAGGCGGTGGGGCGGCGCGGCCCGCGCGATCTGCGGCCCGTGCGCCATCCGGCCCCGCGCGAATTGCAGCCCTTTGTCACGGCCCTGAACAGTTTTATCGGGCGGCTGCGTGGCACGTTGAACCAGACCGAAACCTTTATCGCCGAGGCCGCGCATCACATTCGCACCCCCCTTGCGGTCATGCGCAACGAGGCCGAACTGGCCCTGCGCCAATCGAATGAAGAGGCGACGCGCGCGCGCCTGCGCGGGCTGATCCGGTCGGCAGATGATGCGGCGCGCTCGGCCGGGCAGTTGCTGGATCATGCCACGGTTCTGTATCGCGCCGATCAGGCCGAATGGGCGCGGCTGGACCTGACCGCCATGGTGCGCGCCGTGGCCAAGCGGCTGGACCCGGCCGCCGAGATGAAGGACATCACCCTGTCGCTTGACCTGGACCCGGCGCTGCCGGTTGACGGTGACGCGGTGTTGCTGGAGGCGGCTTTGCGCAACATCCTGGACAATGCGATCAAATATTCGCCCGCTGACACGCTGATCGAGATCACGGCCCGTTCTGGTGACGGGATGGCGCGCATTCATGTCAAAGACCGTGGGCGCGGTTTGGGCGCGGCCACGCCCGAACGCCTGAAACGCCGGTTCCGGCGCGGTAGCAATGTGACTGATGTGGCAGGCTCGGGACTTGGGCTGACGATTGTCGAAGAGGCCGCCACCGCCATGGGGGGCCGGTTTTCACTGAAGAACAGAGAAGGAGGCGGCGCATGCGCATTCTTGTCCTTGCCCTTGGCGCGGCCCTAGGCCTGTGGCTGGCGGCCTTTGCCCCCGTGCGGGCCTTTGAGATCGAGGATGAGCGCCAGTTCGGGCCAAGGGGCGTCACCCCGCTCGAGGTGCTTTCGACCACCGATATTTCCATCTTGCAGCCGGTGATCACCGCTTGGCTAGAGGCCAATCCCGGCATGGGGCTGCATTATGTGATGGCCTCTAGCCAAGAGGTGTATCGCGCCATTGCCGAGGAGGACCGTCAATTTGATGTGGTGATTTCTTCGGCCATGGATTTGCAGATGAAGCTGGCCAATGATGGCAAGGCGCAGGCGCTGCCCGAAGATGCGATGGCACGCCAACCCGGTTGGGCGCGGTGGCGCGATGTGCTGGTGGCTGTGGCGCAAGAACCGGTGGTGCTGGTGCTGTCTGATGGTGCCCTGCCCAAGGGCCAAGAGCCGCCGCGCACAAGGCGTGAACTGATTGCGCTGCTGCGCGACAACCCCGACTGGTTTCGCGGCAAGGTGGGCACCTATGATCCGGCGATTTCGGGCGCGGGCTATCTGTTTGCCGCCCAGGATGCGCGGCTGTCTGACACGTTCTGGCGCCTGGCCGAGGTGATGGGGCGGCTGGATGCCCGGCTTTATTGTTGTTCTTCGGCCATGATCGACGATCTGCGCGCGGGCCGGTTGCTGGTGGGGTATAATGTGCTGGGGTCTTATGCCCTGGCTTGGGGCGGGCAGGGGTATCGCATCATCGAGCTGGAGGATTTCACGCTGACATTGCTGCGCACCGCGCTGATCCCGCGGCGGGCGCCGAACCCGGACGGGGCGGCTGATTTCCTGCGCTATCTCTTGTCGCCCCTGGGCCAAAGCCTGATTGCCGAAGGCGCAGGCCTGCCTACGGTTGAGGCCGCAGCGTTCGAGCGCCACCCGCATTTGCGCCCGATCCGGCTGGACCCCGGTCTTCTGGCCGCCCTCGACAGCGTCTCGCGCCGCCGGTTTCTAGAGGAATGGCGGGCCGCAATGGTGCAGCCCTAGGGCCGTCAGTCCGCCAGCGTGATCCAGACCGGCACATGGTCTGACGGTTTGTCGCCCGCCCGGCAGGCTTTGTCGATGCCCACATCTGTCAGCCGGTCGGCGGCCTGTGGCGACAAAAGCAGATGGTCGATGCGGATGCCGTTGTTCCGCTCCCACGCGCCGGCCTGATAATCCCAAAAGCTGTAGTGGCCCGGGCCCTGAACACGGGCGCGGAAGGCCTCGGTCAGGCCCAGATTGACGATCCGGCGAAAAGCCTCGCGGCTGGCGGGCAGATAAAGCGCATCTGTGGCCCAGGCCTCGGGCTTGGCGGCATCTTCGGCCTGCGGGATCACGTTGTAATCACCTGCGCACAGAAACGGCTCTTCGCTGGCCAGCAGCGCGCGCACCCGCGCCTCCATCCGGGCCATCCAGGCCAGTTTGTAATCATATTTCGGGCCGGGGGCGGGGTTTCCGTTCGGCAGATACAGCCCGCACACCCGCACCGGGCGGCGGCCCATCACCGTGGCCTCGATCCAGCGGGCCTGCTCGTCGCTGTCATCCCCGGGCAGGCCGCGGGTCACATCCTCCAGCGGCAGCTTTGACAGGATCGCCACGCCGTTAAAGCTTTTCTGGCCATGGGTGACGGTTTGGTAACCCATGTCCTCAAAGATCTGGCTGGGAAAGCCTTCGTCAACGGATTTGATCTCTTGCAGGCAAACGACATCGGGCTGGGCCGTTTCCAGCCAGCGGGGCAAAGCCTCGATCCGGGCCTTGATGCCATTGATGTTGAATGTCGCAATCTTCATGCGGCCCCCGCCTGTCTGGATGCCCAAGCTATCCCCGATGCGGGCCCGCAAGGCAAGCACAGAGCAGCCTTTTCTGCGGTTCTGCCCTGGGCTGAGTTATCCACAAGAAATACAACCAAAGGTAGACAAATGAATTGCGAATCGCGGTCTGGTTGCTAGCGTGAGTCATGCCAAAACATCACAACCTGGAGGGTAACGATGACCACGTCTGCAGCACTTCGCCTTGATATCGTTGAAGAAACCACCGCCGACATGCTGGATGGTGCCGCAACCGAGATGATGACAAGCATCGCCTCGACCATGATGACCAGCATCGCGTCATCCATGATGACCAGCATCGCTTCGTCGATGATGACCAGCATTGCCTCCTCGGCGATGACCAGCATCGCAGCGGATGATGCCATGGGCGACAAGTTCTCGGGCGGCGCCAGCAGCCTGATGACCAGCATCGCCGAAGTGTGATGCCCTGACCTTTGGGGGGTGCCGCTGCCACGGTGCCCCCTGATCCCCCAAAGCGAGGTCCGAGATGTCAAATGTTGTTGCGCTGCGCCGCCAAGGGTTTGGGGTCGGCGATCGTGCCGTTCCTGCACTGATTGATCTGCTGGCCACGCGCCGGCGTCATCGCCACGATCCCTTTTGGCTGAAAGAAAACGCCGAACTGGCGCAGATTTTGGCGGCAACAGGGGTTTGCGATGCCGATCTTGGGCCGTTGCAGCCGTTTCTTGCGACCTTGATGCCCGAACTGCGGTTTTTTCCGCAGTATTACCGTTTGTATCTGTCGCTGGCGGTTGATCTTGCCGCCATGGGCATGCCCGACGTGCCGCTGCAACAGATGAGCGATTTCATATTGGCCGAGCGTTTGACCGAAGTCGAACTGTCGGACACCCATCGCGGCGAGGCCCGGTTGCTGCTGGAACGCGCCGGGGCCGTGCCGGGGGGGGATGCCGCTCTTGACGCGCGGCTGGCCCGCTTTGCCGCCAATGCGCGCGGCTTTTGTCTGCCAAACCGGCGTGCGGCCTATGATCTGACGCATATCGTCTTTCACGCCACGGATTACGGGCGCCGCAGCGTCGCGCCCGATGCCGACCGGCGCGCCAGCCTGATCAATGCCGGCATGATTGCGTGGCTGGAAGACAACCTTGATCTGCTGTCCGAGGTGGTGATCGCCTTGGTGCTTTCGGGCGAAACGCCGCCCGAGGCCTGGCGGCGGGCCGTCACCAAAGGCGCGGGCGAGGTAGAGTTTGCGCAAGGCCATGAAGGCGCCAAATTTGACGACGACTATCACCAGTATCTGGTGTCGAACTGGGCCGTTTCGCTGATGGGCGGGCGGGCCTTTGCCGCAGCTGTGCCTGCCCAAGCGCGCCTTGTTCATCAGCCAAGGCCCGCATCGGCGGCTTTGCGCGACCTGTCGATGATCTTGCTGGACATGGGGGCCGAGCGCAGTGGAGACTGGCCAAAGATGCGGTGGCGGATTTGGGGCAGGTTGTCCGAGGCCAGTCGCGCCCGCGTTGCGGCTTTGGAAATTTTGCCAGAGTTCGAAGTATTTTTTGAAGGTTTTGCCCGTGCGGGCGCGGGTGGGGGTCAGTGATATGATCAGCATGGTTCGCAATCCAATCATTTCCGGGGTTTTGCTGCTGATCGGGGCCACGCTGACCAACTCGCTGGCTGATGGCACGGTCAAGGATCTGGCGGCACGGTTGCAGGCGCCGCAGGTGTTCTTCTTGTCTGGGCTGATCATGGCGGGGCTTAGCCTGCTGACGGCGCGGGCCGGGTCGCGGCTGGGGCTGTTCACCACCAGTTGTTTGCGCAGCAAGGCCCCCGGTCTGCTTGCGCTGCGCTCGGCGGCCACGGTCGCGGCGGCGCTGGGGTTCTTTTATGCGGTCGCCAGCATTCCCCTGGCCGAAGTGTTCTTGTTCATCGGGTTGATGCCCTTGATGTCGGCCATCCTGTCGCGCCCCTTGCTGGGCGAAAGGGTGCAGCCTGCCGCTTGGGTCGGGCTGGGCATCGGGATTTTGGGCGTTTCGCTGCTGTTTCCCGATGGATTGTCGGGCCTGACAGTCGGCCATCTGTGCGGCCTTGCCGGGGCGTTCATGGGCACCTTGTCGCTGGTGTTGTCGCGCCGGATGGCCAAGGTGGAAAGCAATGCGCTGGTGCAGGTCTTTTACCCCAATCTGGCGCTGGCTTTGTCTGCGGTTGTGTTGCTGCCCGCGGTCTGGCAGCCGATGTCGCTGGCCGATCTTGGGCTGATCGTGCTGTATTCGGCGCTGCTGTTCGTGGCGCGATGGGGGATGGTGCTGGTGATGCGGCGCTTGCGCGCCCCGGTGGCCCTGCCATTGATGAATGTGCAATTTGTCTGGATGGTGGGCGTGGGATTTGTCTTTTTCGGCGAGGTGCCGGCCGCGCTGACCTTGGTCGGGGCCGCCTTGGTGATGCTGGCGGGCATCATCGCATTGACCGAACAGGCCCGCGAGGAGCGGCTGGCCCGTCTGGCTGCACGCCGGGCAAGCGCCATTGCCGCCGAATAACACGGGCGGGTTCGCCACGGCAAAAGGGCGCCTCCGGGCGCCCTTTGATCATGCGGGGGTTACATCGAAAACGACGTGCCGCAGCCACAACTGCTGCTGGCATTGGGGTTTTCGATCACAAAGCGCGCGCCAATCAGCTCTTCGGTGAAATCAATCACCGCATTTTGCAAAAAGGGCAGTGAGACACTGTCTACCAACACCTTTTGCCCGTCTTTTTCCAGCACCAGATCATCGCTGGCCGGGTCATCAAGCCGGATGTCATACTGAAAGCCCGAGCAGCCGCCGCCTTCAACCGCGACGCGCAAGGCCTTGTGTTCGCCGGTCATTTCGCAAATCTCGGCCAGCCGGGCAAAGGCACGGTCTGTCACGCGGGGGGGCAGGGTCAGGTCCATGGTTTGTTCACATATCCTTGGGCGTTCCCTTGCAATATAAGTCCGATCAAAGGCTTCAACAAGAACAGGCAGATCATATGCTCGCCCCCTTTGCCTGCCAGCCCGCCGATTGCCGGGGCCGGCTGCACCCGGAACGGATGTCGTCCTTCCGCTCGCCCTTTCAGCGTGACCGTGACCGGATCATCCATTCCAGCGCCTTTCGGCGGCTTAAGCACAAGACCCAGGTCTTTGTCGAACATGAGGGCGATTACTACCGCACCCGCCTGACCCATTCGATCGAGGTGGCGCAGGTGGCGCGCACGATTTCGGGCGTGCTGGGTCTGAACACCGATCTGGCCGAAGCGATTGCCCTGGCCCATGATCTGGGCCACACGCCCTTTGGCCATACCGGCGAAGATGCGCTGGCCGTGGTGATGCAGCCCTTTGGCGGGTTTGATCACAATGCCCAGGCCCTGCGCATCGTCACCCGGCTGGAACGGCATTACGCCGATTTCGACGGGCTGAACCTGACGTGGGAATCGCTGGAAGGCATTGCCAAGCACAACGGCCCGGTTCTGGGCGAAAACGCCGATCCCAAACATGCGGGCCAGCCCTTGCCCTATGCCTTGGAGGAGGTGAACCGCGCCTGGGATCTGGAACTGACCACCCATGCCAGTGCCGAGGCGCAGGTGGCCGCCATCGCCGATGACGTCGCCTATTCGCATCACGACCTGCATGATGGCCTGCGCTCGGGCCTGTTCACCGAGGCTGATCTGCGGGCCTTGCCGGTGACGGGGCCCGCCTATGCCGAGGTCGATGCCCTTTACCCCGATCTAGAGCCGATGCGCCGCCGCCACGAGGCGTTGCGCCGCGTGTTTGGGCGCATGGTCGAAGATGTGATCGCCGTGGCCCAAGGTCGGCTAGAGGCCGCGCAGCCGCAGTCGGTGGATGATATCCGCCACATGGGCACCACGATCATCCGCTTTTCCAAGCCCTTGTATCAGGAACTCAAGGCGATCCGGTCGTTTTTGTTCACCCGCATGTATCGCGCGCCCTCGGTGATGGAGGTGCGGGCCAAGGTGACCACAGTGGTGCGCGATCTGTTTGACCGTTTCATGAACGATCCAGCGCTGCTGCCGTCCGAATGGCAGGCCGATCTGGCCGCCGCGCAGTCCGAGGTTGAGGTGGCGCGGATCGTGGCGGATTATGTGGCCGGCATGACTGACCGTTTCGCACTGCAAGAACATGCGCGCCTGTGCGGCGGCACCGATCTGGGGGCGCAAACCCTGACCCGTCCGGGCGATTGGGTGGGGCTATAGCGCGCCCCGGTCGGGCGGGCGGTCAGCTGACAAAAACGTGACCTGCCCAAGCCTGCCCATTTGCCACCATGCCCCTAATTCATTGAGGCGAATGGAAAAAGGGGAGACGCGCATGTTCAAGGGTTTGACCCGCACCTTGGTGATTGTCACCGCTGCGATGGTTGTTTTGCCGGCAGTGGTTCTGATGGCTTCTGGCGGTGGCGAATGGATTGAGAAATTCGGGCAGATGAACCCGTTTTTCTGATCACGATTGCCGCAAGGCGTGGGGTCGGGGATGCCCGGCCCCCTTCATCTTGTCTGGCCAACACAACCGGCGGGGAGTTTTTTTACCAAGCCATTGCATCGCCGCAAAAACTGCGCAACGCTGCCCGCCCGTGCAGGACCAGAACAGCGATGCCCAGACCCAAGACCCGTATTCAGCAAAAGAACTCGGAAACCATCCTGGAAGCGGCTTTGGATGTGTTTTCCTCGCAAGGGTTTCGCGGGGCAACACTGGATCAGATCGCCGAGGTGGCGGGGCTGTCGAAGCCGAACCTGCTGTATTACTTCCCCTCGAAAGAGGCGATCCATCAGGCCCTTTTGGCCCAGTTGCTGGACACCTGGCTTGATCCCTTGCGCGCCATGAACCCGCAAGGAGAGCCGGTGGCCGAGATCATGGCCTATGTCCGGCGCAAGCTGGATCTATCGCGCGATTATCCGCGCGAAAGCCGTCTGTTCGCCAATGAAATCCTGCAAGGCGCCCCGCGCATGCAGGCGGCCATCGAGGGCGAGTTGAAGGATTTGGTGGATGACAAGGCCGCCATCCTGCAAACCTGGATGGATGAAGGCAAGATCGCGCGCATGCAGCCGGTGCATCTGATCTTCTCGATCTGGGCGCTGACCCAGCATTACGCCGATTTCGACATGCAGGTGCGCGCCGTTCTGGGCGCGGGCCATGATCCCTTTGCCGAGGCGGGCGATTTTCTGAACACGCTTTACACCCGGTTGCTGCGGCCCTGATCCTGTCTGGATTTGGGGCATCGGACGCGAATTTACAACCGTTGTAAACTTTACCGCCTCGTGTCAGTCTGGCGGTGCATGCCCAACCCACAGGTGCCCACCCATGCCCCAGACACATGCCCAGACAACCTTGCTGGCGGGCACCCATATCCGCGAGCGCAGGCTGGCGCTTGGGCTGCGGCAGGCCGAAGTGGCCGCGGGGGCGGGCATTTCGGCCAGCTATCTGAACCTGATCGAGCACAATCGCCGCAAGGTGAAGGGCGAGGTGTTGGACAGGCTGGCGCAGGTGCTGGGGGTGGAAACCGCGCTGTTGGCCGAGGGCGCGGGCGGCGCGCTGGTTGATGATCTGCGCGCAGCGGCGGCGGCGGCCCCCACGGCTGGGGCCGAGTTGGACCGGATCGAGGATTTTGCCGGGCGGTTTCCCGGCTGGGCGGCGGTGTTGGTGGCCACCCAGGCGCGGGCGGGGCAGCTGGAGCGGTTGGTGGCGGCGCTGAATGACCGCATCACCCATGATCCGCATCTGTCGGCTTCGCTGCATGAGGTGCTGTCGGCCCTGTCCTCGGTGCGCTCGACAGCGGCCATTCTGGCCGAGACCGAGGATATCGACCCCGAGTGGCGCGCGCGGTTTCACCGCAATCTGCATCAGGATTCCGAGCGTCTGGCCTCGGGGGCCGAGGCTTTGGTGGCCTATCTTGACCGGTCCGAGAATGACGAGGATCAGGATACGGCGTCCCCGCAGGAAGAGGTTGAGGGCTGGCTGGCCGACCGTGGCTGGCATCTGGCCGAACTGGAACAGCCGGGTGGGCGGGCGCTGCTGATGGCCGAGGTTGCGGGGCTGGCCTCGGCCGCGGCGCGCAAACTGGCGATGGCCTTCATCACTCAGGCCGAGGCCGAGGGCGCGCGCCTGCCCGCAGCCGTCTTGGGCCAAGCGCAAGAAGAGCATGGCGACGACCCGGCTTTGCTGGCGGATCGGCTGGGCTTGCCGGTGCTGCTGGTGATGCGGCGCATGGCGTTGCGGCCCGGATCAAAACTGGGGTTGGTGATCTGCGATGCCTCGGGCACGCTGCTGTTTCGCAAACCGGTGGAAGGCTTTGCCTTGCCCCGCTTTGGTGCGGCTTGCCCTTTGTGGCCGCTGTTCACCGCGCTGACCCGCCCGATGTCGCCGGTGGGGGCTGTGGTGGCCACCTCGGGCCGCTCTAGCCGGTTGTTTCGTGCCTTGGCAATGTGTGACATCCGCGTGCCGCAGGGCTTTGACGGGCCTGAATTGCGAGAGGCGGGGATGCTGCTGCTGCCGCTGGACCAGCCCCCTGCGGGGGCGGCGGTGTTGGGGGTGGGCAGTTCATGCCGCATCTGCCCGCGCGCCAAGTGCCCGGCGCGGCGCGAACCGTCGATCCTGTCGGAAACGGCCTAGGCCCGTTCCGCCGCCAAATCGGCACCTTGGCTTTGACTTTGCCCCCCATTCCCCGGATAGTCGGGCAAACCGGCCCAGACCGGAGGGAGGGGACCACCAGATGCCGCAAATCCTGCTGATCGAGGATGAGCCGAACATCAGCGAAGCGATCCGCTTTATCCTGTCGCGCGATGGCTGTTCGGTGACGGTGCTGCCCGATGGCACCGGGGCCTTGGAACAGATCGCCGCGCAGCGGCCTGATCTGGTGATCCTTGATCTGATGCTGCCGGGGATCAGCGGGCTGGAGATCCTTTCAGCGATGCGTGCGCAGCCCGCCTTGGCCGATCTGCCGGTGCTGATGCTGACCGCCAAGGGGCAGGGGCGTGACCGTGAGGCGGCCGAGCGGGCCGGGGTCAACCGCTTTATGACCAAGCCCTTTTCCAATGATGACATGCGCGCCGCGGTGCGCGCGCTGACGGCGCGGTAACCCTATGGCCGCGCAACGCCCACCCCTGTTCCTGCGCCCGGCCACCTATCGCCGCCGCCGCCGCCGCGATGCCGCGCGGTTGCTGCCCTTTGTGGGGGTGTTTCTGTTCTTGCTGCCGATCCTGTGGGCACCGCAGCAGACCTTTCGCCGCGACACGGCGCCCGATGGCATTTATTTGTTCATCGCTTGGGCGGGCCTGATCTTTCTGACCTTTCTGATCACCCGCAGCCTTGCCAAACCCGGCGATGATGGCGACCCCGAAGAGCCGGATGATCCGGGCAACGGCTCATAGGGGGCGCCGATGCCGTTCAACATTCTGGTTCTGTCCTGTCTGGCCTATGTGGTCTTTCTGTTTCTGGTGGCTTGGGCGGTAGAGCGTCGGGCCGATCGGGGGCAGTTTGGCTGGCTGCGCTCGCCGCTGGTCTATACCCTGTCGCTGTCGATCTATTGCACGGCCTGGACGTTTTACGGCGCCGTTGGCTATGCCGCGCGGTCGGGGCTGGAGTTTTTGACGATCTATCTGGGCCCCACGCTGGTGTTCATCGGCTGGTGGTGGATCTTGCGCAAACTGGTGCGCATCGGGCGGCAGCAGCGCGTCACCTCGATTGCCGATCTGATTTCGTCGCGCTTTGGCAAGTCAAACCTGTTGGGGGTGATCGTGACGGTGATGGCGGTGATTGCCGCCACGCCCTATATCGCGCTGCAATTGCAATCGGTGACCTTGTCGTTCGGCGTCTTTGCCAGCCCCACCGAAGATGGCTATGCCCCCCCCGGCACCGAGGCGACGGCGATCTGGGTGGCGGGGGGCCTTGCGCTGTTCACCATTCTGTTCGGCACCCGCAATCTGGATGCCAAGGAACAGCACCACGGCATTGTGACGGCCATTGCTGTCGAGGCGGTGGTCAAGCTGGTGGCGCTGATTGCGGTGGGCCTGTTCGTGGTCTGGGGGCTGGCCGATGGCGTGACCGACATGATCGCCCGCATCAATGCCTCGCCCATTGCGGATTGGAACCTGCAACCGGGGCGGTGGGCCGGGCTGATCTTTGCCTCGGCGGCGGCGGTGATCTGTTTGCCGCGCATGTTTCAGGTGATGGTGGTGGAAAACGGCGACGAGCGGCATCTGTTCACCGCCGCTTGGGCCTTTCCGCTGTATCTGTTCGCCATGAGCCTGTTCATCGTGCCCATTGCCGTGATCGGGCTGGAGCGGATGCCCAGCAGTGCCAACCCCGATATGTTCATGCTGACCCTGCCCCTGGCCGAAGGGCAGGGGGCGCTGGCAATGTTGGCCTTTCTGGGTGGGTTTTCCAGCGCAACCTCGATGGTGATTGTCGAGTCGATCGCGCTGGCCACCATGGTGTCGAACCATATCGTGATGCCGGTCTGGCTGCGCCTGCGCCCGTCTCGTGCGGTGTCGGGCGATGTGCGGCGGCTGGTGCTGTTTTCGCGCCGGTTTTCCATCGCGGCCGTGCTGGCGCTTGGCTATGCCTATTACCGCATGTCGGGCGGATCGACGGCGCTGGCGGCGATTGGCCTGATCGCCTTTGCCGGGGTGGCGCAATTCCTGCCCGCGATGATCTTTGGCATCTTCTGGCGCGGGGCCACGCGGGTGGGGGCGGCTTTGGGGCTGACCATGGGCTTTGCCGTCTGGGCCTATACGCTGTTCTTGCCATCTTTCGGGCCGGATGCGGTGATTCCGGCCATGGTTTTCGTCGATGGCCCCTTTGGCCTGCATTGGCTGCGCCCACGGGCCCTGTTCGGGGTTGATGGGATGGATCCGCTGATCCATTCGCTGTTCTGGTCGATGATCCTGAACACCGGGGTCTTTCTGGTCGGCTCGATCTTCAGTTTTCCGCGCCCGCTGGAGCGGATGCAGGGCGCGGCCTTTGTGCGCGTCTTCGAGGTGGATGCCAAAGGCCCCCGAGGCTGGAGCAAGGGGCTGGCCGAACCCGAAGACCTGCTGGTGATGACCCAGCGCATCTTGGGCGATGACGATGCCTTGCAGTTCTTTGAAAGCTCGGCCAAATCGCAGGGAAAGGCGGGCTATCTGCCCGATACAACCCCCGAATTTCTGGCGCAGCTGGAACGCCGTCTGGCCGGATCGGTGGGGGCGGCCACGGCCCATGCAATGATTTCGCAACTGGCGGGCAATGCCACGGTCACGGTGGAAGATCTGATGGCTGTGGCCAGTGAATCGGCCCAGATCATGGAATATTCGGCGCAACTGGAAAGCCAGCAAGAAGAGCTGACCCGCACCGCCCGCGCCCTGCGGGAGGCCAATGAAAAGCTGACCCAGCTTTCGGTGCAGAAAGACGCCTTTCTGTCGCAGATCAGCCATGAGTTGCGCACGCCCATGACCTCGATCCGGGCGTTTTCCGAAATTCTGACCGAAGGTGATCTGCCGCCCGAAATGGTCGCCAATTACGGCCGTATCATCCATGATGAGGCCAAGCGTCTGACGCGGTTGCTGGATGATCTGCTGGATCTGTCGGTGCTGGAAAGCGGGACGGTGCAGTTGAACCTTGGCTTGGCCAACCTAAGCCAGATGATCGACCGCGCCCTGGCCTCGGCCAGCCATACAAAGCCCGAGCGCAGCTTTCTGATCCACCGCGATCTGCCGATGGAAAACCTGTTCATCCGCACCGATGCCGACCGTCTTGTGCAGGTGTTCATCAATCTGATTTCCAACGCGCGCAAATATTGCGATGCCAAGAACCCTGAATTGCGCATTGCGATCCGCCAAAGGGCCGGGCGGGTGACGATTGATTTCATCGACAACGGATCGGGCATTCCGGCGGATAAGCAGGCGCTGATCTTTGAGAAATTCGCCCGGCTGACCGATCAGACCCGCGCCGGGGGGGCGGGTCTGGGGCTGGCCATCTGCCGCGAGGTGATGGCCAATCTGGGCGGCACGATCAGCTATTTGCCGGGGCAGGGCGGGGCAGCCTTTCGCATCTCGGTGCCGCTGCGGCTTGAACAACGCGCCGCCTAAGGCATCGCGGGGCCACGGATCGTAACCTTTTGGCAAGGCTTGTGCCGCAATTTGAACGGGCAAAGTCAGAAGGGCAGCAGCGTGACGGGTCAAGTTTTGCGGCGAAAGGTGCGGGTCGTGCAACGCGGCCCGGCAGAAGGGGGGTCTGTTCCCGAACGGGCGTGGCGCGTGGCCTTCGCCCGCGCCCTGCGAGATGAGGTGGGGTTGCAGGGCGAATTTGCATCCCTGTCGATCGCCCGCATGTCTTTGGCCGAAGTGCTGGATCTGCCCCCCGAACGCGCCCTGATCCTGACGCTGGAGGGGCCTGAATTGGGTATGGGCCTGCTGATCCTTTCGGCGGAAGTGATGTCGGGGATGGTTGAGATGATGACGCTGGGCCGCTGCACCTCGCAACCGGTTGAGGCGCGCAAACCCACGCGCACCGATGCGGCCATGGTGGCCCCCGTGGCCGAACGGGCCCTGCGCAACCTTGAAGCGGCGCTGGAGGCCGAGGCTGATCTGGTCTGGACCAGCGATTTCCACTTTGCCTCCAGTCTTGAAGATGCGCGCCCGCTGGCGCTGCTGCTGGAAGACATCCCCTATCGGGTGGTCCGGGGCCGGCTGACATTGGCTGATGGCGTGCGCGAAGGCGGGGTCGTTCTGGTTCTGCCAGCCGAAGGGCGGGGCCGCAAACCCGATATGCCCCCCGAGGTGACACCCGAATCCCTGGCAGCGCCTGTCTTCGCGGCCAAGCTTGCGGCCCAGGTGGAACAGGCGCAGGTCCGGTTTGACGCGGTGCTGACCCGGCTGACCCTGCCGATTGCCGACGCAATGGCGCTGACCCCCGATATGGTGCTGGCACTGCCAAGTGCCGCGCTGGACCGGATCAGTCTGGAAGGGCTGGATGGGCGCAAGCTGGGTGAGGGCAAGCTGGGCCAGCAACGCGGCATGCGCGCCGTGCGCCTGACCGTGCCGGCCACGGGCCATTGGGCAGAGCCCGGGCGATCAAAGCCGATGCCCGGCGACCGGCTGCCAGATCAAACAGAGATGTCCCCGCCGCTGGCTGCGACGGGGACATGATCAGGGTCTGGTTGCTTGTGCTGATCTGGCTGTGGCGTGGCTCAGCCTTTGGCCATCGCCTCCAACTGGCTGCGCAGGCCCTCCAGCGCATAACCGTGCCGGGCCGGAAGGTTGATCAGATCATCAACCGGCATCTTGTCGGCATGGGCCAGGGCCCAGACGATGGACGACCGGTTGCCACTGGCGCAATAGGCCAGAACCGGGCCGGTGGCCTGCGCAATCGCCTTGGCCTGTGCCACGACATTCTCCATCGTCAGCATGCCGCCGATCACCGGGTTGGCCACAAAGACCAAACCCGCCGCCTGTGCCGCTTCGGCCATCAGGGCCGTATGGTGGCTGGGGGGGATTTCGCCGTCAGGGCGGTTGTCGATCACCATGGCAAAGCCTGCGGCCTTGATCGCCGCGCAATCCGCGGGGTCGATCTGGGGCGAAACGGCGTAATCGGGGGTCAGCGGGCGGATGTCCATGCGGTTTCTCCTTGGGCGCGGATCAGGCGCAAGATGGGGGGCGTGGCGACCATAGCGGCGACCATCGCCAGAAGAAAGACCACACCGCCCCAACCATTCAGAAAGGCGGCGGCCAGGGCCGGGCCAGGGCACAGCCCCACCAGCCCCCAACCGGCCCCAAACAGGACAGACCCCCAGATCAGGCGGCCATCCAGCGTTTGTTCCGGCTTTTCGGGAAGGGCATTGCCCAAGACCGCCACACGCCGCGCCGCGGCGATGCGCCAGGCCACGAACATCGGTATGATCGCCCCCCCCATGACAAAGGCAAGGGTCGGATCCCAATCGCCAAAGACATCAAGCCAGCCCTGCACCTTGACGGTGTCGATCATCCCCGACACCAACAGGCCTGCGCCGAACAAGGCCCCGGACAGGGCCGCGAAAAAGCTGCGCTTCATCTTAGATCACCCCCAACCAGTGCCGAAAGGCCAGAACAACAACGCCGCCGGCCAAGATATAGGCCACAGTGGCCATGATGCCGCGCAGCGACAGCCGCGAAATGCCGCAGACCCCGTGACCCGAGGTGCAGCCATTGGCAAGGCGTGTGCCAAATCCGACCAGCAAACCCGCCGCCACCAGCAGCCAGATATTGTCGGTCAGCCGCGTGTCAACACGGTCATAAAGTGGCACCATCAGTGGCGGCACCAGGATCAGCCCCGCCAGAAACGCCAGCCTCTCGGCCCAGGTGCTGCGGCCGCTGCCATCGACCAGCCCACCCAGAATGCCCGAGGCCCCCATGATGCGCCCGTTGACCAGCAGGTAAAGGGCACCCGCACATCCGATCATGAGGCCGCCAACAAAGCCCCAGACCCAATCTTGTTCGATCATGTTTTTTCCCTGTAAGACGCGACGGCGCAGGCTCCCATTCCGGCGCCGCCAGATAGATCACAGCCCGTTGATGGGCACTTTCAGATAGGATTGGCCGTTGTCCTCGGGCTCGGGCATCTGGCCCGCGCGCATGTTCACCTGCAACGACGGAATGATCAGGCGCGGCATCGCCAGTTCGGAATCGCGCTTGGTGCGCATGGCGATGAAATCGGCCTTGGATTTGCCCGCGCCAACATGTTTGTTCAGCGCTTTTTGTGCGCCCACCGTCGTCTCCCAGGCATAGGTGTCGCGCCCCTCGGCCTTGTAATCGTGGCCGACGAAAATGCGGGTTTCTTCTGGCAGGGCCAGGATTTTCTGGATCGAATTCCACAGCATTTCCGCCGAGCCACCCGGAAAATCGCAGCGCGCCGTGCCGAAATCGGGCATGAACAGCGTGTCGCCGACAAAGGCCGCATCGCCGATGACATAGGTCAGGCAGGCCGGGGTGTGGCCGGGCGTGTGCAGCACATCGGCCCGCATCTGGCCGATCATCAGGCTGTCGCCTTCCTTGAACAACTGGTCGAACTGGCTGCCATCGCGCTGAAACCGCGTGCCTTCGTTGAAGATCTTGCCAAAGGTATCCTGCACCACGGTGATCCGGTCACCGATGCCGATCTTGCCGCCAAGGCGTTCCTGAATATAAGGCGCAGCCGAGAGATGGTCTGCATGCACATGGGTTTCCAGCACCCATTCCAGTCGCAGATCCTGCTTGCGGATGAAATCGATCACCGCATCGGCCGAGCGGGTGTCGGTGCGGCCTGATGCATAGTCAAAATCCAGAACGGAATCGACCACGGCGCAAGATTTGCCTTCGGGTTCGACCACCACATAGGTGATCGTATTGGTGGCCTCGTCGAAAAACGCGTGAACGGCGGGGGACATCGGGCATCTCCTGTAAAAGCTCTGGGCAGGATATAGGTTCGGTGCCAAACATTGCAAGTCATGAATATGACGCGCTGTCTGTCTTGTGAACGGGCCGGCGGTCAGGGGCTTGACCTGAGTCAATGCGGCGTCCTTGGCCCCAGTTTAGACTGATCGGGCACGAAAAGGGAGAGAGATCACGATGAAGGATGTAGCAGAGCGCAAGGCCCAGTTGGTGGCTCGCCTTGGTGACCTCACCTCACGGCTGACGCAGATCGATGCCGAGCTGGACAGCCACAACAACCCCGACTGGGAAGAACTGGCGGTTGAGCGCGAGGGCGATGAGGTTCTGGAATCGATGGGTGTTTCGGGCCAGCAAGAGATCAAGATGATCGAGGCCGCCTTGCAGCGCATCGAGACGGGCGAATACGGGTTTTGCATGACCTGTGGCGACCAGATCAGCGAAGAGCGGCTGGATGTGCTGCCCTTTACCCCGTTCTGCAAGACCTGCGCAAAATAACACAGGGAGAAGAGACATGGGACAAGATGAAGACATGAAGCGGATGTCTGATCTGGCAGGCCAGATGGCCCAAGCCGCAGCCAAAGGCAGCACGGCAGGCTTGTCTTTGCTGTTGGCAGAAATGAATGCACTTAGCGCGATGATGCCGGGCGTGTTCGGGATGCCACAGCCTGCGCTGTCGGCCAAAGAGCAGGAAGAACGGCGTCGCCAGCAAGAGGCCGAAGTCGAAGACAGCTTTGACAACATGCCGGTTTAGGCCGGTTCTGCGCGGTATTGACGCCCATTCGGGCGCAAGTGGCTTGACCACAGCCAACAGGGCGCGGCACTGTGGCGCTGCGGGCCTGTGTCAGCCCGTCGAAACAGCAGGTTAGGGTGTGAGCGAGCTGATCCGAACAGGTCATGACAGCGGGGGCATGGATCTTGTCATCGAGGCAGGGTCAGGCCAGGCGGCTGTGGCCTTGGGGCGGCGCGATCTGCGCGACGGATTGGTGGCGGCGCTGACCTCTCTGCCCGCCGGTGTGTCTTTCGTGTTGATCCGGGGGGCTGTGGCTGCGGCATTTGCCGGGCCCGATTTGCCGCAGGCCGAGGATGCGGCTTCTCCGACCCTGTCTGATCTTTGCGCGGCGATCGAGGCTTGCCCGGTGCCGGTTGGCATCTTGCTGGAAGGCACGGCCAGCGGTCGCGGCGCCGAGGTGTATCTGGCCGCCCATCTGCGGTTGGCCGTTCCTGCGGCGCGGGTGGTGTTTTCATCGGTATCGTTTGGGCAGGTGCCGGGGGCAGGGGCGACGCAGCGCCTGCCGCGTCTGGTGGGTGCCGAGCATGCCTTGCGCCTGATGCGCGCGGCGCGGCCCGTGCCAGCCGCCGAGGCGCTGGCGATTGGTCTGATCGATCAGGTGCTGGACCAAAGCGAGGAGCCCGAGGTTTTGGCCACTGCGCGGGCCGCCCTGCGGGCGATGGCTGCACCGCGCCCCAGTCTGGCCCGGACCGAGGGCTTTCGCGACGGGCGCGCCTATCTGGCTGCGATTGCAGCGGCGCGCAAAGAGGGTTCAGACCCGGCCACGCGATCAAAGGCAGAGGCCGCGCTGATTGACTGTGTAGAGGCGGCGCTGTTGTTGCCCGCCGATCAGGGCCTTTCCTTTGCGCAGACGCTGGGCACGGAAATCGCCCAGTCTGCCGAGGCTGCGGCCCTGACCCATATCTACCGCGCCGAATTGCGGGCGGCGCAAATTCCGGCAGCATTGTCGCAATTTGAGGCCAGACTGGTGCGCCATCTGGGTGTGGCGGGGGCCGATCCGGCGCTGGCCGGGCTGGTGCTGACGGCGCTAAGCCGGGGGGCCAGCGTGACCCTGGTCGAGCCGCAGCGTGACCGGCTGGTTGCCTTTTTGCAAACCGTTGCGGCCCGGCAAGAGGCAGCCGTCAAAGCCGGGCAAATGACTGCAACGCAGCGCGATGCCGATTGGGCGCGCCTGTCGCCGGTTGTCGACGCCTCTGCCCTCGGTGCCGCCGATCTGATCCTGGCCCAGCCCGAGGTGGTTTTGCCCGCACTGGCAAAAACGGTGCCTGTGCTGACCACAGGGCGCGGCGCTTTGGCTGTGGGGGCTTACCGGCTGGTTCTGACGGGGCGGGTGGCGGAACTGGGCCTGCCGGCCTCTTCTGTTGGTCCGGTGGCGCTGACCGCTTGGGCGTTCTTGCGCCGGATGGGCCTGCATGTGGTGCTGACGGGCCAGCAATCTGCCATCGGCATCGCGGGGCGCTTGGCGGCCGCCGGGGGGGCGGCGCTGCGCGGTTTGGTTGACATGGGGGTGCCGCCTGATGCGGTGCGGGCCGCACTTCGGGCCTTTGGCCAGTCGCTGAACGGGTTGGCCCCGGCCCAGGACGTGCCGCCGCGCCCCATGGAGGATGCCGAAATCTGCCAACGCTGGCTGGCGGCGCTGGCGAATGAGGCGGCGCGGCTGATGCAGGCGGGGCTGACCAGCACGCCGGGCGATATTGATCTGGTGGCGGTGGCGGGCCTTGGCTTTCCGCGCCATCGCGGCGGCCCGCTGCATCAGGCCGATCAGCGCGGGCTGCTGATCCTGCGCCGTGATCTGATGCAATGGCAGGCCGATGCGCCGGTCTGGGTGCCCGTGGCGGCGCTGGATGCGCTGGTGTCGCTGGGCCGGGGCTTTGCGGGCGCGATCAGGACAGAATGACGCCCATCACCACGGCCATCAACCCAAGGCCCGAGACGGCAAGTGCGCCAAGGTTCAGCACGATCACGCGCTGAAGCTGTGCCTTGATCTGATCATCCGGCAAGCCCGACTTTTTGGCGCGCATCGCCAGAACGATGCACCAGACCAGCCCGGCCACGCCCACCATCGTCAGTGCCGTGCCGACCCAGATCACATATTCCATCATTGCCCATCCCCGTTCAGATACCGCCCGCCGCCTATCCTGTGCGGGGGCTTGGTGCAAGTCTTGAACCCCGGCCCGCGCCGCGCTAGGGAAGGGTTCCCGCCAGGATCTGCCAGCATGAGGCCAAAATGAACGATATGACCGACGCCTATAACGTCACCGCAGACGAGTTGCGCCAGTTCATCGAGCGCGCCGAGCAGTTGGCGGCCGAAAAGAAAGACATCGCCGAACAGGAAAAAGAGCTGTTCGCCGAGGCCAAGGGCCGGGGCTATGACACCAAGGTGATGCGCAAGGTGATTGCACTGCGCAAGCGCAAGCCCGACGAGATTGCCGAAGAAGAAGCCGTGCTGGAAATGTACAAATCCGCCCTTGGCATGGCCTGACGTCTGGCACAGCCGATGCGCGTGGCAAACCGGCCCGTCGTGGCCGGTTTTTTCATGCGCATGCCGCTGCAGCGGGATCAGGGAGTGATGAAGGTGACGCCCGGCAGTGTCTTGATGCGCTGCACATCGGCCAGATAGGCGGCCGTCAGCGCCTCGACAGTCTCTTCTGTCCAGCCCGGCAGGTCGATTTCCATTTCCACGCGGTCGGGCAGGGCGAATTTATCCAGAAAGGCCGAGACGACCCGCCGCCGTTGCGCCGGGGCGGTGATCGCATGTTCTGCCAGATAGGCGCGCAACCGCGTCAGCCCTTCGCCCGCCATGATCGCGGCCAGCACATCGTCGCTATCCTCTAGCACGGTGCCGGGGGCATGGCCTGACACCGCTTGCAGCACCTCGGGCCAGATCAGGGGCGTGTCTTCGTCGCACCAGACGGTAAAGGGCACGCCGGGGTTTTGTTCCAGCACATCCTCGATCACATCAGACCAATGCAGCAGCAGCGGGTCTGCCCCTTGCATGAACTGTTCATAGGTCTTGTCGCGTTGTTTGGCGTAAAGATCGGGCAGAAAGGTGGCCGGGTTGCGGATGGCCAGATGGAACTCGGCCTCGATCTCTGGGAAAATCTGGGTAAAGGCGCGCACGCGTTCCGCCGCCGCCGGGTAAAGCCGGTCTTTCAGCACCCATTGCGGAAAGGACAGGAAGTTTTCCCAGCTCAGGATCAGCCGCTCGGCGCGGTCTTCCTCCATGATCTGTTCCAGCACCAGTGCCTGAGTGTCGCGGCTGGCAGGCTGGCCTTTCAGCGTGATGGCCGTATCGCGCAGCAAAGACCGATAGCGTGTGGGCCCCGGCACCACGATGCCCTGCTGTCCCAGAACATCCCGGTTCTTCAACAGGCAGCGCAGCAAGCGCTCTTCGTCGGTGCAATGGGCACCCAAGTGATAGACTATGCGCATCGACTGCTCTCGTTTTTTGCTTTGGCAAACTATACGGGCTTTTGGGCCAAGGAAAACGGGCTGTCGAAAGAAAACACCTGCCGCTGCCTTCGTGCCACTGCCCTTGCGCCCAACCCTTGGGTGCGGCTGTTTCTGGACAGGCGGGCGCAACCGGTGTAATCGGCAGATATGGCCGAGCAAAAGACTCAAGTTCCTGACCCGCATCTGCCGCGCATTGCCCTGCGCTGGCCCGACCGCTGGACGTTGGGGGCCGTGCTGATTGCGGTGATCGTGCTGGCGCCGATGATGTCGGTGTTCTGGCTGGCCCTGCACCCGACCGAGAACATCTGGCCGCATCTGATGGCGACGGTTCTGCCGCGCTATCTGGGCAACACGCTGGTGTTGATGGGGGGGGTTGCGGTGCTGACGGCGGCGGTGGGCACAGGCGCTGCGTGGTTGACCACGATGTATCGCTTTCCCGGCCAGGGCTGGCTGGATGTGGCGCTGCTGTTTCCGATGGCCATTCCGGCCTATGTGGGGGCCTATGCGCTGGTTGATTTCCTGCAATATGCAGGCCCCGTGCAAGGGGCGCTGCGCGAGGTGATGGGCTGGCAAACCGCGCGCGATTACTGGTTCCCCGAGGTGCGGTCGCGCAGCATGGCGGTGATCGTGCTGTCGGCGGCGCTGTATCCTTATGTCTATCTGCTGGCGCGGGCAGCCTTTCGTGAACAATCGGGCTGTTCCTATGAGGTGGCGCGCGCCTTGGGCTGTGGCCCCTTTGGCCTGTTCTGGCGGGTGGGTCTGCCGCTGGCGCGCCCCGCGATCGCGGCGGGTGTGGCGCTGGCGTTGATGGAAACCGTGGCCGATTATGGCACGGTGGCCTATTTCAACGTGCAAACGCTGACCACGGGCATCTTTTCCACCTGGCTGAATGGCAATAATGCGGGCGGCGCGGCGCAGATTGCCTGTGTGGTGCTGGTGGTGGTCTTTGGCCTTGTCGGGGTCGAAAGGCTAAGCCGTCGCAACGCGCGCTTTCACCGCCCCAGCCGGTCGTCGCGCCCGGTCGAGGCGCAGCGCCTGCCCGCGCGGGCAGGCTGGGTGGCCTTTGCGCTGTGCATGGTGCCCTTTGCGGTGGGGTTCATCCTGCCGGTTGGTGTGATGTTGTGGCATGGGCTGAAAAAGCCCTCGGCCTGGACGTCGCCTGACCTGATGGTGGCCTTTGGCAATACGCTGGTCACCGGGGGGGCTGCGGCGGTGCTGACGGTGGGGGCGGCGCTGTTTCTGGTTTACGGGTTGCGCATGGCCGGGCACCGGGCGGCGCGTGTGGTCTTGCCGCTGACGACGCTGGGCTATGCCGCACCGGGGGCGGTGCTGGCGGTGGGCATCCTGATTCCTCTGGCGCGGTTGGATCATTGGCAAGCCGATGGCATTCTGGCGCTGACCGGATGGGACCCCGGCCTTGTGTTGACCGGCACGGCAGTGGCCTTGGTGCTGGCCTATGCGGTGCGGTTCTTTGGCGTGGCGCAGGGGGCGGTGGATGCGGCTTATGGCCGGATCTCGCCCTCTCTGCCGATGGCTGCGCGGTCTTTGGGGCGGGGGCCGGGCGGGGCGTTGCGGGCGGTGCATCTGCCGTTGATGCGCGCCTCGGTGCTGACGGCCTTGCTGATTGTCTTTGTCGATTGCGTCAAGGAACTGCCCGCCACGCTGCTGCTGCGCCCGTTCAACTATAACACCCTGTCCACCCGCGTGTTCGAATTGGCCAGTCTAGAGCGGCTGAGCGAGGCCGCCCCCGCCGCACTGGTGGTGATGGCCGTGGGCCTGGCGGCGGTTGCACTTCTTGCCAGAACCAACCGCTGAACCCTTGCGCCCCGCCGCGCGCTTGGTTATTTGAAGGGCATGCCTCTATAGCTCAGCTGGTAGAGCACCTGATTTGTAATCAGGGGGTCGCGGGTTCAAGTCCTGCTGGGGGCACCAAGATTTCGTGGGTTTCCCACGCCAAGGCCCTGCTGGCATCTGTCGGCAGGGCCTTTGTCGTTTGGTTGGGCAGCGGCTGCTGTGCTGCACATCCCAAGGCGATGGCCCGCAAATCGATGTCTGCGAGGAGATCGCCGCAGCTTGGCCCAACTTACGCCCATTTCTACCCGTAATTCCGAAAGCGAAAGGGCCAAAGGTGTGTTGTGTGGCCCTTCCTGGTTCTTTTCATCTGGTAGAGCAGTGGCGTAGGAATGACAGATGCGCATCTTGGCAGTGGACGACGACCCGCTATTTCTTAGGCTCTTGCAGGGCACCTTGGCTGACGCTGGCTATGATCAGGTGGATTACTCTGCCAGCGCCGAGGCTGCGCTGGACGCTGTGCGGGCGGCAGAGGTGCCGTTTGATTGCTTCTTGCTGGATATTCGCATGCCCGGCACCGATGGCATCGAATTGTGCCGCCAACTGCGGGCTTTGCCAGCCTATACGATTGTCCCCATCCTGATGCTGACAGCCGTCATCGACGAAGACATGATCGACCGCGCCTTTCAGGCCGGGGCCACCGACTATGTGACGAAACCTCTCAAGGGTCTGGAATTGGGCGCGCGCATCCGTATGGCCGCGATGTTGGCCGAGCAGACGCGGCAGACCGTTTGCCTGCGTCAGTCAGCAGGGAAGATGCAAGCAAGGCTGGACACGCTGACCAAGATCGAGCTGTCGGCAGAGCTGGATTTGGCGGGCGGGCCGTGCTGTCTTTCGATGCCGCAACTGCATGGATTGCTGCGGCTTTTGCCCAGCGGGGGCTATAACATGTCGGTCTTTGCCTTGCGCATCGCCGAGATCGACGAGGCCCATGCCGCCCTTGGCCCGGGTGAGTTCTTTGCGTTTCTGTCAGACATCGCCAAGACGATTTCCGAACGGATCGCCCCGCGCGATCACTATATCGCCTATGCCGGGGATGGCATTTTTGGCGCCGTGGCCTTTGGGCGTGACCGCGCCACCGAACAGGCGGGGCCCGAGGCGATGAAATATGCGGGCAAGATCCCGACGCCGACGGCGGGGGCAAAGGTGGGGCCGGTGACGCTTGGGTATAACCAAAGCGCCGAGTCGCGGCTTTTGTCTGGCATTGCGGGGGCGGCGGCGTTGCGAAAGGCACTGGCAGCGGCGCGTGACCTCAAGAAGCTTGATCAAAGACGCCATGACCTTGATGCCGATCGGATGGGGGCAAGGATGGTCGTGCCTCAGCGCCCCCGTCTGCTGGGGCCGGGCCGTCCCTTTCGCCCCCAGGTGATCTGACGCAGAAGATCTGACCCTCGCGATCTGTCGCGGGCCTTTGATTGCAAAACCACAGGCCGAATGGGCCCCGCCGCACTGCGCCGGGGCCCGTCAGGCGGCGCGCAGGATCATGCCGAACAGATCACGCGGATCATCCGGGTCGGCGATCATGTCAAGCTGATCAAACAGCCCGGTTTCGGCCAGCTTTGACCGGATATAGCGCAGCGCGCTGAAATCCTCGATTGCAAAGCCCACGCTGTCAAACACCGTCACCTGACCTTGCGATCTGCGGCCCGGGGCTTGGCCCGTGATCACTTGCCACAATTCGGTGACCGGATGGTCGGCCGGCAATTGCTGAATCTCGCCCTCTATCCGCGTTTGGGGGGGGTATTCGACAAAGATGTCTGACCGCAGCAGGATGTCGCGTGCCAGTTCGGTCTTGCCGGGGCAATCGCCGCCAACCCCGTTCAGATGCACACCCGACCCCACCATATTGTCCGACAGGATGGTGGCGTTTTTCTTGTCGGCGGTCACGGTGGTGATGATGCCAGCGCCCAGAATAGCCTCTTCGGCCGATGTGCAGGGGGTAAGGGTCAGCCCACGCCCGGCCAGATTGCGGGCGCATTTTGCGGTGGCGGCAGGGTCGATGTCATAAAGCCGAACCTCGGTGATGCCACAGACCGCCTTGAAGGCCAGCGCCTGAAACTCGGCCTGTGCGCCATTGCCGATCAGCGCCATGACCGTGGTTTTGGGCGCCAGCCATTTGGCGGCCATGGCACTGGTGGCCGCCGTGCGCAGCGCCGTCAGGATCGTCATTTCAGACAGCAGCAGTGGATAGCCGGTTTCGACATCGGCCAGCAGGCCAAAGGCGGTCACCGTCTGCAACCCCCGCTTCATGTTCGCCGGATGCCCGTTCACATATTTGAAGCCATAGGTCTGGCCATCTGACGTGGGCATCAACTCGATCACCCCCACATCGGAATGGCTGGCGATGCGCGGGGTTTTGTCGAACTGGCCCCAGCGCAGGAAATCGGCCTCGATTTCCGCCGCAAGGTCCACCAAGACGCGCTCGATCCCCAGATGCAGCACCAGCTTCATCATGTGATCGACGCTGACAAACGGCACAAGGTTCAGGGTCATGTCAGGCTCCGTGTCATTTGGCGCGGGTCGGGCGGTCAAACACCTTTTTGCCCATCAGGCTGCCGACCAGATCAACCATCAGCCGCGCCGTCATGCCGCGGTCATCCAGAAAGGGGTTCAATTCAACCAGATCAAGGCTGGTCACCAACCCGGATTCGTGCAGCAATTCCATCACCAGATGCGCTTCGCGAAAGGTGGTGCCGCCCGGAACGGTGGTGCCGACGGCGGGCGCGATGCTGGGGTCAAGGAAATCGACATCAAGGCTGACATGCAGCATGCCGCCCACTTGACGCACGCGGTCCAGAAAGTCGCGCAAGGGTTTGACGACGCCATGTTCATCCAGCACCCGCATGTCATTGATGGCAATGTCATGATCCAGCAGCGCCGCATGTTCGGCCGGGTCGACCGAGCGGATGCCATAAAGGCAGATCCGGTCTGCCGGAATCGGGGCGGGGAAGGCGGGGAAGGCATCAAACCCGTCGCGCCCGGCGATATAGGCCACGGGTGTGCCGTGCAAATTGCCGCTGGTGGTGGTCATCGGCGTGTGAAAATCGGAATGCGCATCCAGCCACAGCAAAAACAAGGGCTTGCCTGCCCGATGGGCAAAGGCCGCAGCCCCCGCCACCGACCCCAAGGCCAGCGAATGATCGCCCCCCAGGATGATCGGCATCGCGCCTTCGGTCAGCGCATCTTCGACGCGGTCGGTCAGCACCTGTGTCCAGCCCAGCGTTTCTGCCAGCCCATGCACCGCCGGGTTGGGGCAGGTGACCTGATCCAGCACCGGCAGGGACAGATCGCCCCAATCGCTGACCGGGTGGCCCAGATCGGCAATGGCCTGGGCAAGGCCCGCCACGCGATAGGCCGATGGCCCCATCAAACAGCCGGGGCGGCGTTGGCCGGTGTCGATCGGGGCGCCGATCAGAATGGTGCGGGGCATGGCAAATCTCCTGTCTTGGGTCAGGGTGGGGCAAACTGTGACTGGATTGAACCCTGATTTTGTGCAATTTGAAATATAGATTGCGCAAATCGGCGGAAAGACTGTGCAAAATGGATGATACTGACCAGATGATCATGGCGGCGCTGCGGCGCGATGGCCGCGCGCCGGTATCAGAACTGGCCGATACCCTGGGCCTGTCGCGCGCCACGGTGCGCGCCCGGATAGACCGGCTGGTGGCACGGGGCGAAATCGCGGGCTTTACCGCGCTGACCCGGGCGGATGTCACCGCCGCCCCAGTGCGGGCCATCATGCTGATCGGGATCGAGGGCAAGGGTGCCGAGCGCATCATGGCGCGGCTTGCGGGCCTGCCTGCGGTGCAGGCGGTGCATTCGACCAATGGCAAATGGGATCTGATCGTTGATCTGGGCACGCAGACTTTGGCCGAGTTGGATGAGGTGATCTTTCGCATCCGCAACCTTGACGGGGTGATGACATCGGAAACCAATCTGCTGCTGTCCACCCGCCGCGCCGGGCGTCGTTAAGGCGCGCCCACACTCACGAAAGCTTTCCCGCGACCAAGGCGCACAGGGCATGGCAAGCGCAGGCATTTGCGCCTACAGTCGTCGCAAGAACGGAGGAGCCCGCATGATTGTCGAACTTGGCCACTTTGCCCTGATCCTTGCTTTGGCGGTTGCGCTGGTGCAGGTCATTCTGCCGCTATGGGGCGCGCAGACCCGCAATGCCGCGCTGATGGCGGTGGCGGAACCTGCGGCGGTGATCCAGTTCGTGCTGGTGCTGGCCAGTTTCGCGGCCCTGACCTATGCCTTTGTTGTATCAGACTTTTCCCTGCGTTTGGTGGTGCTGAACTCTCATACCTTGAAGCCTATGCTGTATAAGGTGTCGGGCGTCTGGGGGAACCACGAAGGCTCGCTCTTGCTGTGGGTGCTGATCCTTGCGCTGTTCGGGGCCTGTGCGGCCTGGTTTGGCGGCAACCTGCCGCCCACCTTGCGCGCGCGGGTGATTGCGATTCAGGGCATGATCGGCGTCGCCTTCCTGTTGTTCATGCTGCTGACCTCGAACCCGTTTCTGCGGCTGGAAGTGCCGCCCCTGAACGGCGAGGATCTGAACCCGCTGCTGCAAGACCCCGGCCTCGCCTTCCACCCGCCGTTTCTGTATCTTGGCTATGTCGGCCTGAGTATGGCGTTTTCTTTCGCCGTGGCTGCGCTGATCGAGGGCCGTGTCGATGCGGCCTGGGCCCGCTGGGTTCGGCCGTGGACACTGGCCGCGTGGATCTTTCTGACCATCGGCATCGGGCTGGGGTCGTGGTGGGCCTATTACGAATTGGGTTGGGGCGGGTTCTGGTTCTGGGATCCGGTCGAAAACGCCAGCTTCATGCCTTGGCTGCTGGCCGCAGCCTTGCTGCACAGCGCCATCGTGGTGGAAAAGCGCGAAAGCCTGAAGGCTTGGACCATTCTTCTGGCGATCATGGCCTTTGGCTTTTCGCTGATCGGCACCTTTATCGTGCGCTCGGGCGTGATCACCTCGGTTCACTCTTTTGCCAATGATCCCGAACGCGGTGTGTTCATTCTGGCGATCCTTGCGTTTTTCACCGGTGGGGCGCTGGTTCTGTTCGCCCTGCGCGCTGGTGTGCTAGAGGCAAAGGGCGTCTTTGCCATGATCAGCCGCGAAAGTGCGCTGGTGGCCAATAACCTGCTGCTGTCGGTTTCGGCTTTCGTCGTCTTCATCGGCACGATCTGGCCGCTGGTGGCCGAGTTGTTCTTTGACCGCAAACTTTCGGTGGGCGAGCCGTTTTTCAACGCCGCCTTTTCGCCCTTTGTTGTCGGGTTGGCGCTGTTGTTGCCCATCGGGTCGATGATGCCGTGGAAGCGGGGCGATCTGCGCCGCAGTCTGCGCCTGATGCTGCCCGCCTTTGTGCTGGCGGTGGCGGTCGGCTTGCTGGTCTGGGCCATGCAGACCCAGAAATCGACGCTGGGGCCGATTGGGGTGATGCTGTCGATCTGGGTCATTCTGGGGGCGGCGGTCGATCTGTGGACACGCACGGGCCGTGACGGCCTTGGGGTGCGGCTGTCGCGCCTGACGCGCTTGCCGCGTGCTGACTGGGGCAAGGCCGTGGCCCATGCCGGGCTTGGGATCACCATCTTTGCGGTCTCGGCCATGCTGTCGTGGAAAACCGAGGATATTCGCGTTGTCGATATCGGGGCCAGCTATCCCTTGGGCCGCTATGAGGTGACGCTGGCCAATGTCGAACAGGTGCAGGGGCCGAATTATTTCAGCACCATGGCCACGATGGAGGTGCGCAGCAACGGCGCGCTGGTCGCCACGCTGACGCCCGAAAAACGCACCTATCCGGTGGCCGCCATGCCAACGACCGAGGCGGCCATCGACTATGGTTTGTGGCGCGACATCTATCTGGTGATCGGGGATCAGCAGGCCAATGGCGGCTGGGCCGTGCGGTCCTATATCGAACCCTTTGCCAACTGGCTTTGGGCGGGCATTCTGATCATGGCCTTTGGCGGCGGGCTCAGCCTGTCTGACCGGCGTTATCGCGTGGCCGCAGGTGCCGCGCGCCGCGCCGCAGCCATGGCCCCGGCGGAGTAGGCAAGATGCGCGCTGTTGTTCTGGCCCTGATGCTGTCGCTGACCACTCTGGTGGCCGCCCCCGCCGCCTTTGCGGTGCAACCGGATGAGGTTTTGTCCGATCCGGTGCTTGAGGCGCGGGCCCGCGCCATCAGCCGCGATCTGCGCTGCCCCGTCTGTCAGGGCGAGTCGATTGACGATTCCAATGCCCCCATCAGCCGCGATCTGCGGCTTGTGGTGCGCGAGCGGCTGGTTGCGGGCGACACGGATACCGAAGTGGTGGATTTCATCGTGGCGCGCTATGGTGAATTCGTGCTGTTCAACCCGCGGGCCGAGGGCGCGAACCTGCTGCTGTGGCTGGCAGGCCCGGGCCTGTTGCTGATGGGGGGCGGTTTGGCCTTTGCCTATACCCGTCGCCGGTCGGTTGCGGCGGGGGCTGATGCGGGTTTGAACGCCGAAGAAGAGGCGCGTCTGAAAGAACTGCTCAAGTCGTGACGTGGCGTTTCACCTTTCCTGACCGGGGGCGGCGGGGCTAAGCTGGTGGCCAAATCACGGCGCAACGGGGGCCTGCATGCAGTATAAAACCATTTCCGTCGATCAGGCAGACGGCATCGCCACCATCGCCCTGAACCGCCCCGAGGTGATGAATGCCTTGTCCAGCCTGATGCGGGCGGAACTGCTGGACGCCATCCGCCATGCCGAAAAGACGGCGCGGGTGATCGTGCTGACAGGCACGGGCCGCGCCTTTTGTTCGGGCCAGGATCTGGGCGATGGGGCCAAGGTGGCCGAGATCGACCTGGAGCGCACGTTGCGCGACGAATACGAACCGCTGTTGCAGGCGATCATGAATTGCCCGGTGCCGACGATTGCTGCGGTCAACGGGGCGGCGGCGGGGGCTGGGGCCAATCTGGCGCTGGCCTGCGATGTGGTGATCGCCAGTGAAAGCGCCAGTTTCATCCAGGCCTTTACGCGCATCGGCCTGATGCCCGATGCGGGCGGCACCTATTGGCTGCCGCGCCAGGTGGGCTTTGCCCGCGCCATGGGGGCGATGCTGTTTGCCGACAAGATCAGCGCCCGTCAGGCCGCTGACTGGGGCATGATCTGGGAAGCGGTGCCCGAGGAGGCCTTTCAGGCCCAGGTGCAGGCCCGCGCCAGCGCCCTGGCCACAGGCCCGACCGTGGCTTACCGCGGCGTGAAACAGGCGCTGCGGCAGTCTTATGACCATGACCTGACGGCACAATTGGCACTTGAGGCGCAGTTGCAAGGGGCCTGTGGCCTGACCCGCGACTTCAAAGAGGGCGTGGTGGCCTTTGTCGAAAAGCGCCCCCCCGCATTTGAAGGGCGCTGATCCCTTTCCTTTCCGCAGTCGGCCTGACTATTCTGGGGGCCAATCGGGGCGGGATTAGGGGGCAATGCATGTGGTCCATCGGGCTTGATCGGCTGTTGCAGCGCGCCATCCGCTGGGGCAGGGTGCAGCTGACCTATCCTGACGGCGTGACGCGCGACTATGGCCCCGGCCCGGCCCCCGTGGCGCGGGTGCAGATCACCGATGGCCGCCTGATCCCGCGCCTGTTGACCAACCCGCAAATGGCCTTGGGCGAGGGCTATATGCAGGGCCAGCTTTGCTTTGCCTCGGACGAGGATCTGCGCCACTTTCTGCAAATCGCGGCCCGCAATGCCGCCGCTGGCAGCCTGCCCCTGCCGATGCGTATGGCCCATCAGCTGCGGCGGCGGGCCAAGGCGCTGATGCAGTGGAACCACCACCGCGCATCACGCGCGCGGGTGGCCCATCACTACGATATTCCCGATGCGTTCTATGCGCTTTTTATGGATGCAGACCTGCAATATACCTGCGCCTATTTCGCTGATCCGGGCGCCACGCTGGAACAGGCCCAGGCCGCCAAGATGGATCTGATCGCGCGCAAGCTGTGCCTGCGTCCGGGACTGCGTGTGCTGGATATCGGCTGCGGTTGGGGCGGGCTTGCCCTGCGGTTGGCGGCGCGGCATGGGGTGCATGTGACCGGGATCACCCTGTCGCAGGTGCAGCTTGATGCAGCCCTCGCCCGTGCGGCCGATCTGGGCCTGTCCGACCGCGTGACCTTTCGGCTGCAAGATTACCGCGATGTCCCCGATTGCTTTGACCGTGTGGTCAGCGTTGGCATGATGGAACATGTCGGCGTGCCGCAGTATGCCCGCTATTTCGCCAGGATCCACAGCCTGTTGGCCGAAGATGGGGTGGGGCTGATCCATTTCATCGGCCGGTCCACCCCGCCGGGGGTGCTGTCGCCGTGGTTTCAGAAATACATCTTCCCCGGCGGCTATTCACCCGCCTTTTCCGAAGTGATCCCCCGTCTGGAACGCGCGGGTCTTGTGATGACGGATCTGGAGGTCTGGCGCGGCCATTACGACGCCACGCTGCGGCAATGGCAGGACCGGTTTCGCCAGAACGAAGATCAGGTGCTGGCCCTGTTCGATGACAGGTTCGTGCGGATGTGGTGGTGGTATCTGATCGCGGCCGAGGTGTCGTTCACCCATATGGGCCATGTGCTGTTTCAGATGCAGATCGCGCGCCGCGCCGATGCCGTGCCCGCGACGCGCGATTATCTTTGGGCAGGCAATGCTGGCCCTAGCGACAGGGCTGCAACAACCTGATCCCGGCTTGGGTCACCACCACCAGCACATCACTTGCCGCGGCCCCTTCGGCCACCAGCAAAGGCGCCCGCACGGCCATGACGCGGCCCGCCGGATCGGCCATGCCCTCTTCGCTGACGATTGCATCCGCCAAAAGCACATTCAGCCCCTGCACGACCTGCGGATTGGTCAGCGACAACAGCCCCGCCTCGCCACCCGGGAAATAGCTGTCGCGGTCATAGCTGACTTCGGCATAGGTGCCACATTGTTCGGGCCGCCCAAAGTCCGAGAACGCCTCGGCCCCGGCAAGGCCGGGGCAAAGCGCTGCGACAAGACACAAGGCGCGCCGCATCAGGCGCCCCGCGCCAGCGCGGCAACCCCGGTCCGGGCGATCTCGCGCAGACCCAAGGGGCGCATCAGATCGGCAAACGCGTCGATCTTTTCCGGCGTGCCGGTCATTTCAAAGACAAAGCTTTCCAGCGTGCTGTCCACCACATTGGCGCGGAAAATCTCGGCCAGACGCAGCGCCTCGATGCGCGCATCGCCCTTGCCCGCCACCTTGACCAGCGCCAGTTCGCGCTGCACTGACGGGCCTTCGGCTGTCAGGTCATGCACGGCGTAAACCGGCACCATCCGGCTCAGTTGTGCCTCGATCTGGTCGATCACCGCGGGGGTGCCACGGGTCACGATGGTGATGCGGCTTTTGTGGCCGGTATGGTCCACCTCGGCGACAGTCAGGCTGTCGATGTTATAGCCGCGGCCCGAGAACAGCCCGATCACGCGCGCCAGCACGCCCGGCTCATTCTCGACGATCACCGCAAGGGTGTGGCTTTCCTCAATCTGCGCATGGCTGTCACGCAAGTCATAGGCCGAATGGCTGGTCGAGCCTTTTTTGATATTGAGCGGCGACATCGCCTCTCCCTTCATCTGTTCATAAATATCCTGCAGGGGGTCCGGGGGACGCAAAGTCCCCCGGCGGTTCGGCAAGGCGCGTCAGACCAGAACGGCACCGCCGGCCTGAATCACGCCCTGGGTATCGGCTTCACCCAGCAGCATTTCGTTGTGCGGCTTGCCGCTGGGGATCATGGGGAAGCAATTTTCGTGCTTTTCCACCAGACAGTCAAAGATCACCGGACCGTCATATTTGATCATCTCCATGATCGCATCGTCCAGATCCTTGGGATCGCTGCATTTGATACCCTTGCAGCCAAAAGCTTCGGCCAGTTTCACGAAATCGGGCAGGCTTTCCGACCAGCTGTGCGAATAGCGCTCTCCGTGCAGCAGTTCCTGCCACTGGCGCACCATGCCAAGGCGTTCATTGTTCAGGATGAACTGTTTGACCGGGGCGCGGAACTGCATCGCCGTGCCCATTTCCTGCATGTTCATCAGCCAGCTTGCCTCGCCCGCGACGTTGATCACCAGGGCCTCGGGATGGGCGACCTGCACACCGACACTGGCGGGCAGGCCATAGCCCATGGTGCCAAGGCCGCCGCTGGTCATCCAGCGGTTGGGGTCTTCAAAGCCCAGGAATTGCGCCGCCCACATCTGGTGCTGGCCCACTTCGGTGGTGATATAGCGGTCCATGCCCTTGGTCAGGGCCTCAAGCCGTTGCAGGGCATATTGCGGCTTGATGGTCTTTTCGCTGTTCTTGTAGGCAAGGCAGTTCACCGCCCGCCAGTCATTGATCTGCGCCCACCATTTCGTCAGGCCCTCTTTGTTGACCTTGCGGCCACGGGCTTTCCAGATGCGCAGCAGGTCTTCCAGCACATAGCCGACATCGCCCAGGATCGGCACATCGACGCGGATCACCTTGTTGATCGACGACGGGTCGATGTCGATATGGGCCTTTTTCGACTTCGGGCTGAAATCCTTGATCCGCCCGGTGATCCGGTCATCAAAGCGGGCGCCGATGTTGATCATCAGATCGCAGCCGTGCATGGCAAGGTTGGCCTCATACAGGCCATGCATCCCCAGCATGCCCAGCCAGTTCTTGCCGCTGGCCGGATAGGCGCCCAGACCCATCAGGGTCGAGGTGACGGGAAAGCCCGTGGCCTCGGCCAGTTCGCGCAAAAGCTGGCTGGCGGCGGGGCCCGAGTTGATGACGCCACCACCGGTGTAAAGGATCGGGCGTTCGGCGGTTTCCAGCATCTCGACCAGCTTGGTGATCTGGTCGATATCGCCCTTCATCTTGGGCTGGTAATGGCTGATCTTGATCTTTTCCTTGGGGGTGTATTCGGCATTGGCGAATTGCACATCCTTGGGGATGTCGATCAGCACCGGGCCGGGGCGGCCTGCCGTGGCCACCTGAAACGCCTTGTGAATCGTGGCCGACAGGTCGGCGGTATCTTTCACCAGCCAGTTCATCTTGGTGCAGGGGCGGGTGATGCCCACGGTATCGGCCTCTTGGAACCCGTCGGTGCCGATCATGAAGGTCGGCACCTGACCGGTCAGCACGACCAGCGGAATGCTGTCCATCAGCGCATCGACAAGGCCGGTCACCGCATTGGTCGCACCGGGCCCCGAGGTGACCAGCACCACGCCGGGCTTGCCGGTTGACCGGGCATAGCCTTCGGCCATGTGCACCGCCCCTTGTTCGTGACGCACCAGAATGTGGCGAATGTCGTTCTGCTGGAAGATCTCGTCATAGATTGGCAGCACGGCGCCACCCGGATAGCCGAAGACAACTTCGACCCCCTGATCCTTCAGCGCCTGCACCACCATCTTTGCGCCTGTCATCTGACGTGTCATCGTCTGTCTCTCCGCATCAATCGCCCAATGGCGTAATAAAAAGCCCCCGGGGAGGGTTTCCCGAGGGCGCATGGTTCCAGATCTGGATGTCGTTACCGACCCATGCGCCTGACCCCTACAAGTACGAGAATGTGCAGCATTGCCGCCCCCTGTGCCTTACCGGGGGCAAACTATGGCGGGGCAAAGGGGGCGTCAACACCAAAAAGACGCTGAAAGTGTCGCAGGTTGGGGGTATTTTTGTATTTTTCTTACGTTTGGTGCGATCTGCCAGACATTTGTGAAAAATATGGGCCGGATTTCAGGGGTGCAGCCCAGAAAAAACCCGGACGACTCGCGCCCGGGTTTGGGTTGCAACAGCTGTGGCGGGTCAGGCCATCATAAGGGCGACATAGCCGGCATAGGCGGCCAACAGGCCAAAGCCCGCGATCCGCGGGATGCCCCGCAGCAGCACAGCGACCAGCACAAGGCCAAGGGATGTGCCCGCAACCCACAGCATATCGACACTGGCAAAGCGCGGGTCTGCCGGGATGGGCGTGATCAGCGCGGTGATGCCAAGGATCGAGAAGATGTTGAAGATGTTTGACCCCACCACATTGCCCACCGCGATCTCGGTTTGCTTGCGCAGGGCGGCAACCACGCTGGTGGCCAGTTCGGGCAGGCTGGTGCCCACGGCCACCACGGTCAGGCCGATCACCGCTTCGGATACGCCGAAATCGCGGGCAATCGTGGTGGCGCTGTCCACCAGCAGGCGGGCGCCGATCACCAGCACGACCAGGCCGCCCACGGTTTGCGCAATCGACATCAGCATGGGAGCCGGCGGGGGCAGGCCTTCTTCCGGGTCTTCCTTGCCGGTCACAAAGGCGGTGACCAGAAAGGTCAGCAGGCCCGCCACCAGAACCACGCCTTCCAGCCGCGTGACCGTGCCATCCAGCAGCATCCACCAGATCATGCCGGTGGCCAGCATCATAAAGCCCAGATCGCGCCAGACCTTGGCCAGCGGGATCATCAGCGCCGAAATGGCGGCCGATGTGCCCAGGATCAGCAGGATATTGGCAATGTTCGACCCCAGCACGTTGCCGATCGAAATGGCGGGCTGGCCATCCAGCGCGGCCTGAACCGACACCAGCAATTCCGGGGCCGATGTGCCAAAGCCCACAATCGTCAGGCCAATCACCATGGGAGACAGATTATAGTGCCGTGCGATGTTCGACGCCCCCCGCACCAGATATTCACCGCCCGCAAACAGGGCCACAAGCCCCAGGGCGAAAAGGATATAGGTCAAGTCGTGCTCCCCAACTGTGTGGGCCTGACTTTGGGTCTGAAGGTCGATTTGCAAGGGCGGGCGGGGCGAAAAAATAACATTCCCGTGCAGAGTCTGGCGAAAGGTGCATCTTTCACACGGCTTTCGTCGGGCTGTCAGCGAAATGTTACCCAGCACTGGCACTGATCGCCGCAATCATCCCGCCTGGCAGATTGGCACGGGTGAATGCGTGCAGCCACTCTTTTGGGGAAAGCCATGAAAGATCTTGATATCCGCCACATGTCGTTTGACGAATACGACGAAGCCCGCAATCCGCGCCCTGAAGTGCAGGATTTCGACCGCGTGGTCGAGCGGGCCCTGTCGCGCCGCGGTTTCTTGCGCGGTGTGCTGGCCTTTGGTTCGGCGGCCACCGCCATGGGCCTGTCACCGTTGATGAATTCGGGCAGCGCACGGGCGCAGACCGCCGCCACCACCCGCTTTGCCTTTAAGCCGATTCCGATTGCCACCGACTATGAGGTGCATGTGCCCGAAGGCTATAGCTGGCAGCCCGTGGCCAAATGGGGCCAGCCGCTGTTTTCGGATGTGGCCGAGTTCAACCCCGAAACCGGCACCACCGCCACCGCGCAAGAGCGGGCCTTTGGCGAAAACACCGACGGGATGGAATTGTTCAACATCGCTGGCCGTCAGGTCATTTGTGTGAACCATGAATATGCCAATCTGGACATCAACCTGCCGGGCCGCCCCGAGGGCCAGCCGCAATCGGCCGAAGATGTGCTGCTGCTGCAAAATGCCCAAGGCGTGTCGGTGTTCGAAATCGCCGAGGGCGCGAGTGGCTGGCAGGTTGTCACCGACAGCCCACTGAACCGCCGCATCACCCATCTGACCCCGATGCAGTTCACCGGCCCCGCGGTTGGCCATGACCTGCTGAAAACCGCGAATGACCCGGATGGCAGCACCGTGCTGGGCACGCTGAACAATTGCGGCTCGGGTCGCACGCCCTGGGGCACCTATCTGACCTGTGAAGAAAACTTCAACGGCTATTTCGGCCACAGCGCCGCGCTGCCGGCGGATGGCGAAAGCGAAGACCAGATCAAAGCCAAGGCCGAAGCTGTTGCCGCCACCCTGCCGGCCGCCTTTGCCCGCTATGGCATCGGCGTTGACAGCGTTTACATGTATCACGCCTTTGACGCGCGCTTTGATCTGGCGGCCAATGTGAACGAACCCAACCGCTTTGGCTATATCGTCGAGATTGATCCGGCCAATCCGCAGGTCATGCCGAAAAAGCACAGCGCCCTTGGCCGGTTCAAACATGAAAACGCGGCCTGCACCTTGGCGCGCGATGGCCGGGTGATCGTCTATATGGGCGATGATGAACGCGGCGAGTTCTTGTATAAATGGGTCAGCCGTGATGCCTATGTGCCGGGCGGCGATACCTCGACCCTGCTGGTTGAAGGCGTGCTGTACGCGGCCACCTTTGCCGATGATCAGACCGGCGTCTGGATGCCGCTGACCCCCGAAACCACCGGCATGACGGCGGCTGAAATCGCCATTCACACCCGGATGGCGGCCTCGAAAGTCGGGGCCACCACGATGGACCGGCCTGAATGGGTGGCGGTGAACCCTGTGGCCATCGAGGCCTATTGCGCCCTGACCAACAACAGCCGCCGGGGCGTCAAGCCCAATGCGGGGGGCGATGAAACCCCGGTTGGGGGGCCGAACCCGCGGGCCGAAAACAACTATGGCCAGATCGTGCGCTGGTATCCGGCAGGCGATGACCACGCCGCCCCGGATTTTGCATGGGATCTGTTCGTGATGGCGGGCAATCCGTCGGTGCATAAGGATGCCTATGCGGGTTCGACCAATATCAACGAAGGCAATATGTTCAACTCGCCCGATGGGATGATGTTCGACGCCAATGGCATGCTGTGGATCCAGACCGATGGGGATGACAGCAACGAGGGCGATTTCGCGGGCCAGGGCAACAACCAGATGCTGGTGGGCGACCCGGTGACGGGCCGGATCGAACGGTTCCTGACCGGGCCGAAAGACAGCGAGATTACCGGATTTACCGTCTCATCCGATCGCCGGACGATCTTTGTCGGCATCCAGCATCCGGGCGGCAGCTGGCCCGAAGCCTCGGGCTTGCCGCGTTCGGCCGTGATTGCCATCCGCCGTGATGATGGCGCGGTCATCGCCTGACGCTGGCACCTGATCCCTGAAACCAGACAAAGGGCCTGCACTGCGGGCCCTTTGTGCATTTGGCCGATTGCGCGGGCCTGCCGCAGCCGCCAAGCTGGCCCGGAAGAGGACAGGGGGGGCAGGGATGTCGGCAGAGGCACTGCGCTACGGCGCGATCATGGTGGCGGCGGGGGTGGGGATTCCGATCCTTGCGGCACTGAACGCGCGGTTGGGCGCGCTGATCGCAGCCCCGGCGGCAGCGGCGGTTGTTCTGTTCGCGGTGGCCTTTGGCGGGGCGGTCGTGGTGATGTTGCTGACCGGATCGGCCACGGCCATGGCGCAGATCGCGCAGCAACCCAAGCACCTGTTTTTGGCGGGCTTTTTCGTGTGCTTTTATGTGCTGTCCGTCACTTGGGTGGCCCCGCGCTTTGGCCTTGGCAATGCGATCAGTTGTGTGTTGCTGGGGCAATTGGTGGCGGCAGCGGTGATTGACCAGTTTGGCCTGATGGGGGCCATGGTGCGCCAGATCACGCCGCTGCGGGCGACGGGGTTGGGGCTTATGGCCTTGGGCGTTGTGCTTGTGCAGCGGGGGTGAAACGCTGCAACAACGCGCGCGCATGGTCGGGTTCATACAGCCAGCCCACGGCGATTTCGCGCGCCAGATGTGCCCTGATTTCCAAGGCCGATCTGCCGGGCAGGGCCATGCGGTCCAGAAAACGCAGGTCCACCCGTGCCTCATCCCAGTCGATCAGGGCCGGGCCTGTGTCGGTCTGGATCATATTGGCCGGGGTCAGGTCGCCATGAATGGCACAGACGGGTTGGTGGGTCACTTCGGCCCATGCCGCCCGCAGGGCAGGCACCAGTTTTTTCGGCAAAGCGCTTAGATCAATGTCGCCGCCACGGTCGCTGAACATCAACTCGGGCAGGCTGAGAAAACCGGGTCTTTGCCCGATCGGTGCCGCCAACCGCTGAAACACGGTGATTTTTGGCACCAGCCGCCAAAAGGCGTTGCGCATCATGGGGGTGCCGGGCAAAAAGGGCTCAAGCGTCCAGCCGCCAACGCTGAGTCGGCCCGAGGCTGCGGGGATCAGCCCCGGCACGACAAATCCGGCCCGCCGCGCCTGCGCCTGCAAGGGGGCCAGCCAGCGCAACTGATCTTCGGTGCGCCGGGTCGATTTGGCAACGAACAAGTCACCACCGCGCCCAACCAGCCAGACCTGCGCGCGATGCCCCCCCGTCAGGGGGCGCAGCACCGAAAAGCTGCCAAAACCGGAAAGGTCAGGCTTTTGCACCATCCGCCTGCTATCCGCCCGACCGGCCCGTGCCTTGCAGCACGCCGTGTTCTATGGCGTATCTGGTCAGGCCAGCCGTTGACGAAATGCCCAGTTTGCGCTTGATGTTCTTGCGATGGGTTTCGACAGTGCGCACACTGATATCCAGTGCAAGCGCAACCTCTTTGTTCGATTTGCCCTGCGCCAGATCCAGCAGAATGGTTTGTTCGCGGCTGGTCAGCGGCTCGCGCCCCTCGGCCTGCATCGGGCGCAGGCTGTCGCTGGCCCCGGTGCACAGATACTTGTTGCCCGCCATCACCGTGTCGATCGCGGTCTTGACCTCTTCGGTCGGCACGTCTTTCAGCACATAGCCCATGGCGCCATGCGACAAGGCGGTAGAGATATATTCGGCGCTGTCATGCATCGACAGGATCAGGATCCGGGTGTCGGGGCGCCGTTCCAGAATGATCTCGGTCGCGGCCAGCCCGCTGACCTGCGGCATGTTCAGATCCAGCAGCATCACATCCGGGTCCAGCGCGCTGACCTGATCAATCGCCTCGCGGCCATTGCACAGGGTGCCCACGACTTCGATATCGTCATAGCTTTCCAGCACCGCCCGCAGCCCTTCGGCCACCATGGGGTGATCATCGACAATCAGAACGCGGGTCTTATCGGTCATATCCAAGCCTTTAGCCTTGCGCCCGCGCAGAACCGGTGGGGGGCAACATATGCGACAGCGGCACCTGTGCCTCGATCAGGGTGCCTTGTCTGGTGGACAGGATGCGCAGCGTGCCGTCAAGCTGTTCCATGCGTTCGGCCATATTGCGCAGGCCCAGCCCGTCGCGCCGGGTTTGGGGCATGCCGTGGCCGTTATCTTCGATCCGCACCACGGCGCCATCCTTGGTGCCACGCACCAGCATGGTCACATGCGTGGCGCCCGAGTGGCGCTCGATATTGGTCAGCGCCTCTTGGGCGATGCGGTAAAGGGCAATCTTGGCCTCTTGGTCCAGCCGGTTACGAAAGGGGTTGGTGGTGTATTTCACATCAATGCCGGTGCGTTTGCCAAATTCCTCGGCCAGAGCTTGCAGGGCAGGCCCAAGGCCCAGATCGTCCAGCACGCCGGGGCGCAGATCACGGCTGATGCGCCGCACCTCCTGGATCGCCCCGTTCAGCGTGTCGATGCCCTGGCCCAGGCTTTCCGCCGCACGCGCATCCCCCCCCAAGAGACGCCGGCGGGCCAGTTCCAGCGTATAGCGCACGCCGACAAGGATCTGGCTGATCGAGTCGTGCAATTCGCGCGCGACACGGCCGCGTTCTTCTTCTTGGGTGTCAAAGATGCGCTGGGTCAGCGCCTTCAGCTTGGCATCGGCCAGCCTGCGCTCTCGCAGGTTCAGAACCAGGCCCGACAGAAAGACCAACAGCACCGAAGCCGCGGTGATGGTGCCGATATAGATAAAGGTGCGGCGCACCCGCGCCTCGGTTTCGGCGCGCGCGGCAGCGACCGAGGCCAGAACATCGTCGATGAACACCCCCGTGCCCACCGCCCACCGCCAGTCTTGCAGCCCGATCACATGGGTGATCATGCGCCCGTCGCGCCCCGATGACGGTTTCGGCCAGACATAGGTGTGAAAGCCCGAACCCTGCCGCGCCATGTCGATCAGCTTGTCAACCACGGGCGTGCCTTCGGCATCCTTCAGCCCGGCCCAGTTCTTTTCGATCAGCCATGTCTGGCGCGGGCTGACAATGTTCTTGCCGTCGTAATCATAGACGAAAAAGAACCCATCGGTGCCATAGGTCATGGCCGCCAGAATTTGCGCCACGCGGGTCTTTGCGGCCTCATCATCGGGCAGGGCATTGCCGTATATGGGGGAAAAGGCGGTGCGCGCTATCGAGATATAGTTTTTCAGCTCTTCGCGCTTGGTCGCGATCAGCTTGGCCTCCAGCCCGGCAATTTCGCGTTCCGACATCTGGCTGGCTTCCCGCGTGACCAGAACAGACAGCACGGCCATGGCCAGCACCAAAGGCAGCACGGCCAGAAGGGTGATCTTCTGTCCATAGGTCAGCGACAAGGGGCGGCGGTCTGGATTGCTCATGGTCGAATCACAGAGTGGGGCGGCGGGGCGGGGGCGTCAACGCGTTGGGTGGCCCGTGCCCCGGAATTATCTGCAAGAGGCACAAAAATCTGGGGGTCGGGCCAGAGTTTCTGCCCAAATCCGACGGCTTCTGCGTAGTAGTCGGTATTTCGCGCGGGCCGGGCACCCGCTAGTGTCACAAAACCGTGGGCGCGGGGAGCGCCATGCGGACAAAACATATACGGGAGGAGTTACCCTATGGATCGTCGTTCATTTCTGACGAAGGCCGCCCTTGGTGGTGCAACCGCCGCAGCCGCCACCACTTTGGCCGCGCCGATGTATGCGCAGGGCAAGCGGACGCTGACCATGGTCACCACTTGGGGCCGCGGCCTTGCAGGTGTGCACGATGCCGCACAGCGCTGCGCCGACAACATCACCAGCATGACCGATGGCCAGCTGACCGTGGATCTGAAAGCGGCGGGCGAGTTGGTTGGGGCGTTTGAATGCTTTGACGCCGTGGCCTCGGGTCAGGCCGATATGTATCATGGCGCAGACTATTACTGGGTTGGCCAGCACCCGGCCTATGCGTTCTTTACGGCCGTGCCGATGGGGATGACGGCGCAGGAACTGGCGAACTGGTATTACTATGCCGGCGGGATGGAGCTGCATGACGAGCTGAACACGATTTTCGGCATGAAGGGCTTTTTGGGCGGCAACACGGGTGCGCAATGTGGCGGCTGGTTCCGCAAGGAAATTGCCGGGCCGGAAGATTTCAACGGCCTGAAATTCCGTATGCCGGGCCTTGGCGGCAAGGCATTGGGGAAGCTGGGCGCCAGCGTTCAGAACCTGCCGGGGTCGGAAGTGTATCAGGCCCTTGCATCGGGCGCGATTGACGGCACCGAATGGATCGGCCCCTGGGCGGATGAAAAGGCCGGTTTCCAGGAAATCACCAAGTTCTACTACACCGCAGGCTTCCACGAGCCGGGTGCCGGTCTGACCCTTGGCATGAACCGCGCAGTCTATGACAGCCTGACGCCCGCCCAGCAGCGGATTTACGAAATCGCGGCCGGTGAAGCGCATCAGAACAACCTGGCGCAATTCCTGTCGAACAACGCCGCGGCCCTGACCCGCCTGCAGGCGGCTGGCGTCAAGACGCTGGAATTCCCCGACAGCGTCTGGGATGCCTTTGCCAAGGCCAGCCAGGAAGTGCATGACGAAAACATGGGCGATGAGATCTACAAGAAGGTCTATGACAGCTACATGGCGTCGATGAAGTCGTCTTCGGCCTGGATCAAGCTGTCGGACGGCGCCTATACCGCACAGCGTGACCGCACTCAGGGCTGATCTGTCTTAGCCGTCTGACGGCAGTCCCCCCGGCCCGTTTTGCGGGCCGGGGATTTCGCACAGGGCAGGCGACCGCCCGCAGCAACATATCGATAAACCAAGGGGGACAGGGAAATGCTGGAAGGCATTTCGTGGGTTTTGTCGAATATCGGCATGGCCTTCGTCAATTTCTTCGTAGCCATCGCCAATCCGGGCCTGTGGCTGGATTGGTCGAACAAGGAAGCCATCGCCCGCTTAGTCTATTACGGCGGGTCGGTCGAGTTCTTCTTTGTGGTGTTTACCTTCTTTCTGGTGCTGACGGTTGTGGGCATGTTCCGGCAATCGTTCATGTGGGCCATGGTGCGTGGGCTGGAAGGCTTTGCCAACGGGATCGGGCGGTTCTTTGCCTGGTTCGGCCTGCTGATGGTGTTGCAGCAGATCGTCATCATCTTCTTGCAGCGCATCTTTCGGGTGGCCACCATCGAATTCGGCCCCTTTGCCCCTTTTGGCTTTCCGCTGCTGCCGGGGCCTGCTTTCGTCAAGGATCTGTCCTGGTGGTCGGAAGAGCTGAAGCTGTATAACGCGATCATCGTCTGCCTGTGCATGACCTATACCTTTGTGCAGGGCGGGCATGTGCGGGTGGATCTGCTGTATGCCAATGTCAGTTTCCGCACCAAAAAGGTGATCGACATGTTCGGCGCCGTTCTGTTCATGATGGGATCGGCCGTCCTGACCTGGTTGTTTGCCTGGTATTTCATGTGGCGGTCGTTGATCACCCCCAAGGTTTCGGCCACCGACAAGCTGGAACAGCTGTTGCTGAAATCGCGGATCATCAAGTGGAATGTCGAGACGATCGCCTTTTCGCCCAACGGCTTTGACGCCTACTTTTTGTTCAAGCTGTTGATGGTTGCCTATGCCGGGTTGGTGTTCATCCATGCCTGGGCGTTTCTGTGGCGGTCATGGGGCGAGTTTCGCGAAGGGGCCGGGGCCGAGGGGAAATACCTTGATCGCGATGCGCCGGGTGACAGCACCCACGAGCTTCAAACGCATTAAAGGACGGGGTTCATCATGCTTTTCGGACTAGACGGCGTTGAAGTCGGCCTGATCATTGTTTTTCTAAGCCTGCTTGGCGCGATCATCTCGGGCTTTCCGGTCGCCTTCGCCTTGGGCGGGGCCGGGATCATCAGCTTTGGCGTGATCGCCGCGCTGGATTCTGCGGGTATCCTGATCCATCAGGCGATTGATACCAGTTCCGACGCCTATCGCGCGTTGATCGCGCAGGGGGTTTCAACCTTTGAAATCACCCATTTCCGGTATCCTGACCTGCCGATGGTGCCCGAGTCGCTGTTCCCCGGTGGTTGGGAACTGGCGATGGACCGGAACCTTTCGTTCATCGTGAACCGGATGAATGACCGTGTCATCGCCGGGGCCAGCATCGAGACGCTGCTGGCGGTGCTGATGTTCGTGATGATGGGGATCGTGCTGGAACGGTCAAAGATCGCCAATGATCTTTTGACCACGATGGCGCGGATCTTTGGGCCCTTGCCCGGCGGTCTGGCGGTTTCGGTGGTGGTCGTGGGGGCCTTCCTTGCGGCCTCGACCGGGATCGTGGGGGCCACGGTGGTGACCATGGGCCTGCTGTCGCTGCCCACCATGCTGCGCGCGGGCTACAGCCCGCAGCTTGCAACGGGTGTGATCGCGGCCTCGGGCACGTTGGGCCAGATCATCCCGCCGTCCATCGTGATCGTGCTGCTGGGCACGATGGCGGGCGATCTGTATTCGGCGGGCCAAGAGGTGCGGGCCGCGGCCGCGGGGTGTTCGGATGCCTTGACCTATCTGGGCAAGGCGGCTGTGGTGTCGGTGGGCACGCTGTTTCAGGCGGCCATCTTGCCCGGTCTGATGCTGGCGTTCCTTTATGGTGCCTATGCCTTTGGCTATGCGATGATCAATCCGTCGCGGGCGCCTGCCGTAGTCTCGACCGATGGCAGTGGCCAGATCGTCACCCGGCGCGAGGCGACGACGTGGTTTCTGATCGTGCCGGTGGCGATCATCGGCGGGCTGATGCTGCTTGCGCAAGTCAACCTTGTCGGTTCCCAGGACTATACGGTGGACAGCTATTCTGACGCCGGTCAGACGGCCAGCCTGCGCACCAATGTGTCAGAGCAATGTCAGGCCAGCATGATCGAATTGCATGGCCAGGATGCCTGGGATCAGGCCGTGGCCGAGCAGCAGGCGATCATGGCCGCCGGTGGCGTTGCCAAATCTGAGGCATTGACGCCCGAGCAGATCGAAACCGCACGGGCCGAAAAGATCGCCAGCCGGGCGCCGATCGGCACCGGTGTGGCCATCCTGTTCATGATGATCGCGCTGGTGCTGACCACGGCGCGCGGCATTGCGCCGATGTCTGACCATCGTCCGGTCTGGATTGGGCTGGGTGGGGTTGCGCTGGGGCTGCTGGCCGATGCGGTGCTGATCGCCCCGACCACCACGCCGGGTGTCACCATTCTGATGCTTGCGCTGCCCTTGGTGATTGCCGGCTATGGCATGTGGAAAGCCGTGCCGATGCTGGTGCAGAACGACCTGCTGCGGGTGGTCTTCCCGCCGCTGGTTCTGGTGGTGGCGGTGCTTGGGTCTATCCTTGGTGGCATCACCAACCCGACGCCGGCTGCGGCGCTGGGGGCGGGGGGGGCCATTTTGCTGGCCGCCTATCGCAAGCTGCAAGATCAGCAGAAATCGGGCCGCATCATCCTGATCACCGCCTTTTCCATCGTGATCATGCTGCTGGTCGGCACCAACTTTGATCTTCGGATCGGCGTTGGCGTGACCTTGCCCGAACAGGTGGTGGCGTTTTATGTGACCATGGCCGCCTATAGCATGACCATGTTTGGCATCCTTTACGCCTGCTGGGTCTTGTGGCGGACTGCGGTGCTGACCTCGGTCGTGCGCGAAACGGCCAAGATCACCTCGATGGTCTTTGGCATTCTGATCGGCTCGCAGATCCTGAACCTTGTGCTGATCAGCTTTGGCGGAGAGCATTACATCCAAAGCTTCCTGCGCAGTTTCGACAATGAGCTGACAGCCTTTCTGATCGTCATGCTGGTCTTGTTCGTGCTGGGCTTCGTGCTGGATTTCCTTGAAATCATCTATATCGTCGTGCCGATTGTCGGCCCGGTGATTTATGGCGGCACGTTTGATCCAAGCTGGGTCACGATCATGATCACGGTGAACCTGCAAACCAGCTTTCTGACGCCGCCCTTTGGCTTTGCCCTGTTCTACCTGCGCGGGGTGGCCCCGCCCGAGGTGACGACCCGGCATATCTATACCGGGATCATTCCCTTCGTGCTGATCCAGATGGGCACCTTGCTGCTGTTGTATTTCGCACCTTGGATCGTGACCATTGTTCCCAGCCTTTTGGGCTAAGGGCCGTTGAAAATGCCAGACGCGCAGGGGGAAACCGCTGCGCGTTTGTTTTTGACTTGGCTTCCAAAGCGCTTTGGGTCGTACTGGCCGGGACGCAAGGCAAGGAGGATTCGCGATGGCTATCCGGGTTACGGTCTGGGGCGAAAATGTGCATGAGCAGACGAACAAGGTGGTGGCCGGGATTTATCCGCAAGGCATGCACCGCACGATTGCCGATGCGTTGAACCGCGACGCGGGCGTGCAGGCCGCCACGGCCACGCTGCAAGAGCCTGAGCACGGGCTGACGAAAGAGTGTCTGGACAACACCGATGTGCTGATCTGGTGGGGCCATGCCGCGCATGGCGAGGTTGCCGATGCGGTGGTGGACCGGGTTTGTGATGCGGTGTGGTCGGGGATGGGGGCGATCTTTCTGCATTCGGCCCATTTCGCCAAACCCTTCAAGCGCCTGATGGGTGGGCCGTGCAATCTGACATGGCGCGAGGCGGGCGAGCGCGAGCGGATCTGGCTGACCAGCCGCAACCACCCGATTGCCGCCGGATTGCCCGACCATTTCGAACTGGAACACGAAGAGATGTATGGCGAGCCCTTTGGCGTGCCCGAGCCGTTGGAGACGGTGTTCATCAGTTGGTTTCAGGGGGGCGAGGTGTTTCGGTCTGGGCTGACCTACAAACGCGGGGCAGGGTCGGTGTTCTATTTCCGGCCGGGGCATGAAACCTATCCAACCTATCACAATCCGCATGTGCAGCGGGTGATCCTGAATGCGGTGAAATGGGCGCATAATCCGGCGGCGCGTCTGCTGGATGCCGGGGCCGCGCCGAATGTGCCGGTGGATCAGGCCCCCGAACCCATAACGGCGCGCGGGCCAAGTCTGCATGCCAGGGGCGAGGAGGGCTTTCGGTGACGATCCGTCTGCTGATCCTTGGCACCGGCGGGATGGCGCAGAGCCATGCAAAGGCCTTTGCTGCCATTCCAGGCGTTGATCTGGTGGCCGGGGTTGATCCGCGGGCCACGGCCTTGCAGGCCTTTTGCGCCAGCCATGGCATCGCGCGGGGCTTTGCCTCGGTGCAGGAGGCGCTGGAGTGGGGCCAGTTCGATGCCGTGGCCAATGTCACCCCCGATGCCGCGCATTTCGCCACCACCTTGCCGCTGTTGGCGGCGGGCAAGCATGTGTTGTGTGAAAAACCTTTGGCCACCTCGGCTGCCGAAGCGCAAGAGATGGCCACGGAGGCGGCGCGGGCAGGGGTGGTGAATATGGTCAACCTGACCTATCGCAATGGTGCTGCGCTGCAAAAGGCGGCCCAGATGGTTGCGGGTGGGTTGCTGGGGCCGTTGCGCCATTTTGAGGCGAGCTATCTGCAAAGCTGGCTGACCCAGCCCGCCTGGGGGGATTGGAAAACCGAGCCGCAATGGCTGTGGCGCCTGTCCACTGCGCATGGGTCAAAGGGGGTGTTGGGAGATGTGGGGATACATATCCTTGATTTCGCAACCTTTGTGGCGGGGCAGGCCGCGGTTGAGGTGTCGGCCCGGTTGGTGACCTTTGACAAGGCCCCCGAGGGGCGGATCGGTGACTATGTGCTGGATGCCAATGACAGCGCCACGATGCAGATCAGGCTGGCGGGTGGGGCCCTGGGGGTGGTGCATGCCACACGCTTGGCCACGGGCCATCTGAATGATCTGCGGTTGCGGCTGTTTGGTGATCTGGGCGGGCTGGAGGTGGGGTTTGAGCAGAACCAGAGCACCCTGCGCGCCTGTCTGGGGGCAGATCGGTTGACCGGGCAGTGGCGGACGGTTGACTGCCCGCCGGTGCCTTCGGTCTATCAGGGCTTTGTTGCGGCGATCAACGGCACGGGCCCGGCGATCCCTGACTTTGCCAAAGGCGCGCAGTTGCAGCGCCTGTTGGACCGTGCCGAAGAAAGTGCGGGCCAGGGTGGGCTGGCGCTGCCGGTGTAATCTGCGCGGCAGGCGGGTTTCTTGCCGCCCGGTCAGGCCATGGCTTTGGGAATGTTGCGCAACTGCGCCCCCGCGTGTATCAGGCGGAAAAGCCGATTTTCCGAGCAGGGAGAAGTCCAGATGCGTCGTGTCGTTGTCACCGGTCTTGGTATGGTCACGCCTTTGGCCTGCGGGGTCGAAGAAACCTGGAGCCGCCTATTGGCGGGCGAGTCCGGGGCCGGGCCTATCACCCGCTTTGATGCCAGCAATGTGGTCACGCAATATGCTTGCGAAATCCCGCTGGGCGATGGCAGCAACGGCACGTTCAACCCCGATGACTGGATGGAGCCGAAGGACCGCCGCAAGGTGGATGATTTCATCCTGTATGGCATGGCGGCGGCGGCTCAGGCGGTTGCGGATTCCGGCTGGGTGCCCCAGACGGATGAGGACAAGGAACGCACCGGTGTGATGATCGGATCGGGTATTGGCGGGCTAAGCTCGATCGCCGATACGGCCGTGCTGATCAAGGAAAAGGGCCCCAAGCGGGTGTCGCCTTTCTTTATCCCCGGCGCGTTGATCAACCTGGTGTCGGGGCAGGTTTCCATTCGGTTCGGCTTTAAGGGGCCGAACCATGCGGTGGTGACCGCGTGCTCGACCGGGGCGCATGCGATTGGGGATGCGGCGCGGCTGATCATGCTGGATGATGCCGATGTGATGGTGGCGGGCGGGGCGGAAAGCCCGATTTCGGAAATCGGGATTGCCGGCTTTAACGCCTGCAAAGCCCTGTCAACCAAGCGTGCCGACGACCCGGCCAAGGCCAGCCGGCCCTATGATGCGGACCGCGACGGGTTTGTGATGGGCGAGGGGGCAGGCGTTGTGGTGTTGGAGGAATATGAGCACGCCAAGGCGCGCGGCGCCAAGATCTATGCCGAGGTCTTGGGCTATGGTCTTTCGGGCGATGCCTATCACATCACCGCACCTGCCGAGGATGGCGACGGCGGCTATCGCAGCATGGCCGCGGCGCTGAAGCGCGCCGGGCTGACGCCTGCCGATATTGATTACATCAATGCCCATGGCACCAGCACGATGGCCGATACGATTGAGCTGGGCGCCGTCGAGCGGTTGATGGGAGATGCCGCAGCCGGGGCGACGATGTCTTCGACCAAGTCGTCGATCGGGCATTTGCTGGGGGCGGCTGGCGCGGTCGAGGCGATTTTCTGCATTCTGGCGATCCGCGATCAGATTGCCCCGCCGACGATCAATCTGGACAATCCTGCCGTGGCGCCAAAGTTGGATCTGGCGCCGAATGCGGCTGTGAAGCGCAAGATTGATGTGGCTTTGTCGAACAGCTTTGGCTTTGGCGGCACCAATGCCAGCCTTGTTCTGGGCAAGGTGAAATAGGATGTGGCGCTCACTCGCTTCGAATGCGCTGACGCTGTTCATTGTGCTGCTGGTGGTTGTGTCGGGCCTGCTGGCCTGGGGGCGTGAGGAATATCGTGGCCCCGGACCGTTGGCGGATGCGATCTGCTTTCGGGTAGAGCGGGGGGCGAGCCTGAGTGCTGTCAGCCGTGCATTGCAAGAGCAAGGCGCGATCAGCGATGCGCGGATTTTCCGCATCGGCGCGGATTATTCCGATGCGGGTGGTGATCTCAAGTTCGGCTCGTATCTGATCCCGCCCGGGGCCAGCATGAAAGAGGTGCTTGCAGCCCTGACTGCGGGCGGACAATCGACCTGTGGGCGTGAAGTGAATTTCCGCGTGGGCGTGGCCAGTGCGCAGGTGATCTTGCGTGAATTGGACCCGGCCACAAACCGCTATGTCGAAGTGGTGAAATACGACCCCGAGACCGAAGCGGCACCACAGGCCTATCTGGATGTGGTCAACGAATCCGATCTGCGGTTTCGGGTGACACTGGCTGAAGGTGTGACCAGCTGGCAGGTGGTTGAGGAATTGAAGCGGGCTGATTTTCTGACGGGTGAGGTGACCGAGGTTCCGGCCGAGGGCAGTCTGGCGCCTGACAGTTATGAGGTGGAGAAAGGGTCTGACCGGGCGGCGCTGATTGGCCGGATGGAAGCAGCCCAGGCCCAGATTCTGGCGCAGCTTTGGGCCGAACGGGCCGACGGGCTGCCCTATGAAACGCCGGAAGATGCGTTGATCATGGCGTCAATCGTGGAAAAGGAAACCGGGATCGCGGATGAGCGCCCGCAGGTGGCCAGTGTGTTCGTCAACCGGATGGAACGCGGGATGCGGTTGCAGACCGACCCTACGGTGATTTACGGCATCACTCTGGGCAAAGGTGTGCTGGGGCGTGGCTTGCGGCAAAGCGAGTTGCGCCGCGAGACGCCCTATAACACCTATGTCATCAACGGTTTGCCGCCGACGCCGATCGCCAACCCCGGCCGGCTGAGCATTCAGGCCGCGCTGAACCCTGATGACACGCCCTATATCTTCTTTGTGGCGGATGGCACCGGTGGCCATGCCTTTGCCGAGACGCTGGAAGAGCATAACCGCAACGTGGCCCGCTGGCGCGAAATCGAGGCGCAGCAGGGGGCTGAAGGCGCGGGGGGTGTTCAGGGCGAATAGCTTGAACATGCAGGAATTTTTGCAAGGGGCGCGCCGGTTGGTGCGCCCCTTGTGCGTTCAAGAGTAAACAAAAGGTAAAGGCGGGGTTCGCTAAGCCTTTGATCGCAATTTATTTTTCTATTGACTTTCGGAACGGTCCAAAGTATCACTTGTGACATGCTAGAAGAAGTGTCGAAAGCGGCGGGGGCAACCCTTGGCCGCTTTTTTCATTTCGGCTCGTCCGGAGGGAATAACGAGGCGGGTGTGCAGCATGAGCATGAACTTTTCGGCAAAAGATGTCGCTGAAATGACGTCGATCCAGATCATCGAGGGGGCCGCTGGCTTTCTGGATGAGGCGGCGGTCGCTTTGATCGCCGCGATCAATGCAGTGAAGCAGGGAGATTTTGAACAATCCAAAGCCGCCGTTCAGGCGATGAAGGATTACAAGACCGCCCTGGACTGGATGATGAGTGAAAGGAACCGCCTTGAACGAGATCGCAGAACAACTGCCGGGGCCATCGGAGCCTCGGAGATGGACCTTGGGGCCGCGCGCGATGAGATCGGGCGCAGGCTGGCTTGCCTCCGCGACGCAGGAACAGATTGATGCGTTTCTGGAAGGCTTGTCGGATGAGGCGCTGTTGGCGCTGCCGTGGATTTTCGAATTCTGGGCCTTGCCGCATCAGTTGCCGCCCGACGGGGCCTGGCGCACCTGGTTGATCATGGGGGGGCGCGGTGCGGGGAAAACCCGCGCCGGGGCCGAATGGGTGCGCAGCATGGTAGAGGGCGACCGGCCGGGGGATCCGGGCCGCGCGCGCCGGGTGGCGCTGGTGGGGGAAACGCAGGATCAGGTGCGCGAAGTGATGGTGTTCGGCGACAGCGGAATTCTGGCATGTTCGCCCCCCGACCGGCGCCCCAGCTGGAATGCAACGCGCCGCACCTTGATCTGGCCCAATGGGGCCGAGGCACAGGTGTTTTCGGCCCATGACCCTGACAGTTTGCGCGGCCCGCAATTTGACGCGGCCTGGGTGGACGAATTGGCCAAGTGGAAGCGGGCTGAGGATACCTGGGACATGCTGCAATTTGCGTTGCGGCTGGGCAGCCACCCGCAGCAGGTGGTGACGACGACGCCGCAGAACGTGGGGGTGCTGAAGGCGATCATCCGCAACCCCTCGACCGTGATGACCCATGCGCCGACCGAGGCGAACCGGGCCTATCTGGCGCAGACCTTTCTGGATGAGGTGTATCGCCGCTATGGCAATGGCATCAAGGGCGCGCAAGAGCTGGACGGGCGGCTGATCGAGGATATCGAAGGCGCCCTGTGGACCATGGCCATGCTGGAGCAGGCCAAGGGATCGCGGCCGGCGCGGTTGAGCCGGATCGTGGTGGCGGTGGACCCCCCGGTTTCGGGCAAGGAAACCTCGGACGAATGCGGGATCGTGGTTTTTGGCGCGGTGACCGAGGGGCCGGTTCAGGATTGGCGCGGCGTGGTGCTGGAAGACGCGACGGTGCGCGGATCGGCCACCGAATGGGCGCGTGCGGCGATCGAGGCGTTTCACCGCCACGGCGCTGACCGGATGGTGGCAGAGGTTAATCAGGGCGGCGAGTTGGTGGCCGATATGTTGCGTCAGGTTGATCCGCTGGTGCCGCTGACCTGTGTGCATGCGACCAAGGGAAAGGTTGCCCGGGCCGAGCCGGTGGCCGCGCTGTATGAGCAGGGGCGGATCATTCATCTGGGCGGGGTGACGCGGCTGGAAGAGCAGATGTTGCAGATGGGGCGGCAGGGCTTTGTCGGCAAGGGCAGCCCGGACCGGGTGGATGCGCTGGTCTGGGCTGCGACAGAGGCGCTGCTGGAACCGGCGCGCTGGCGGGCCCCTGACCCTCGGGTGCGTTCGCTTTACTGAACAGAACTGGCGGGCATGGCCCGCGCTTTGGAGATCGGGATATGGTGTTCAACTTTCTGCGGCGGGGCGATGGTTCGCCCGCGCCCGAGATTGCTTTGGAAAAGAAGGCAAGTGCGACCGGGCGCGTGGTGGCCTTTGGTGCGTCGGGCCGGGTGGCCTGGAGCCCGCGGGATGCGGGATCGCTGACACGCAACGGGTTTCTGGGCAATCCGGTGGGCTTTCGGGCCGTCAAGCTGGTGGCCGAGGCGGCGGCGGCCTTGCCGTTGGTCTGTCAGGATGCCGAGCGGCGCTATGATCTGCATCCGGTGCTGGATCTGATCAACCGCCCCAATGATGCGGCCGGACGGGCCGAGTTTCTGGAGGCGGTGTATGGGTTCTTGCTGCTGAACGGCAATGCCTATCTGGAGGCGGTTCCGGCCGAAGGGGCTGTGCCGGGCGAGTTGCATGTGCTGCGCTCGGATCGGATGAGCCTGGTGCCGGGGGCCGATGGCTGGCCGGTGGCCTATGATTACACCGTGGGCGGTCGGTCGCATCGGTTTGACATGCGCGGCGCCGTCAAGCCGATTTGCCACCTTAAGGCCTTTCACCCGCTGGATGACCATTACGGCCTGTCGCCGATGCAGGCGGCTGCGGTGGCGGTGGATGTGCATGGTGCGGCCAGTGCGTGGTCAAAGGCGCTGCTGGACAATGCGGCGCGGCCCTCGGGGGCGATTGTCTATAAGGGGGTGGACGGGCAGGGGGCGCTGGCCCCGGATCAGTATGACCGGCTGGTCAGCGAAATCGAGATGAACCATCAGGGCGCGCGCAATGCGGGCCGGCCCATGCTGCTGGAAGGCGGGCTGGACTGGAAACCGATGGGGTTCAGCCCCAGCGATATGGAGTTTCAGAAGACCAAAGAGGCGGCCGCGCGTGAGATTGCCGTGGCTTTTGGCATTCCGCCGATGCTGCTGGGCATCCCGGGGGATGCAACTTACGCAAATTACCAAGAGGCAAACCGGGCCTTTTATCGCCTGACCGTGCTGCCGCTGGCGGCCAAGGTTCTGGCGGATGTCAGCCATTGGCTGGGCGGGTTCACGGGCGAGGCGGTGGAGGTGAAGGTCGATCTGGACCAGATCCCCGCACTGGCGGCCGAGCGTGATCAGCAATGGGCCCGGGTGGGGGCGGCAGAATTTCTGACAGTGGCCGAGAAGCGGCGGCTGCTGGGGCTGCCGCCCCTTGCGGAGGGTGAATGAGCGCCCGCCGACCGCCCGGAGGCTCCCGCTTTCTTTACGACAGTTTCGATGCGGCGCAGGCGCGGATCGAAGCCAATGAGCGGGTTGCCGAGGAGCGTTGGGCGGCGCTGGACTTTCGTCTGGCCCAGATTGATGCCGTGTTGGAACGGCTGGAAAGGCGCATCTGGCTGGGCGTTTACGGGGTTGCGGCCTTTCTGCTGGCGCAGGGGGCCGAAGCCATAATCCAAGCGTCGATGAGGTGATGGGATGACGGAACATGGAGCGCCGGAGCGGAAATATCTGCGGCGTGAGACCGGGCTGACGGTGACGGATGGCCGGGTGATCGAAGGCTATGCCAGCCTGTTCGGCATCAAGGATCAGGGCGGCGATACGGTGCGCCCGGGTGCCTATGCTGCCAGCCTGAAGCGGCTGGGTGGGCGGGGAGAGAAGGTCAAGATGCTGTGGCAGCACGACCCTGGCCAGCCGATCGGCGTTTGGGATGAGGTGCGTGAGGATGCCACTGGCCTGTGGGTCAAGGGGCGTATCCTGACCGAAGTAGAGCGGGGGCGCGAGGCTGCGGCCCTGTTGGCGGCGGGCGCGATTGACGGGTTGTCGATCGGCTATCGCACCGTCAAGGCGGAACGTGACGGCAAGGGCCATCGGCTGTTGTCGGAACTGGAGCTTTGGGAAGTGTCACTGGTGACCTTTCCGATGCTTCGAGAGGCGCGGGTGGCGGCGAAAGCCGACGACACCATCTGGCGCGATCTGGCGGGGCTGTTCGAGAACGCCCGCCGGGAACTGGCCGAGCGGTAAGGCCCGGCATTTTCGTCAAACCCGAGGAGAGACGATGACCGAGACAAAGGCTCGGGCCGGGGACGCATACCCCGAGCCCACCCATCCGGGTGCGGAAGTGACATCCGCGATGGCTGGATTTCTGAAAGAGTTCAAAGGCTTTCAGGCTGACGTGAAACAAGCGCTGCAACATCAGGAAGAGCGACTGACCATGCTGAACCAAAAGACGATGACCTATGGCCGCCCCGCCTTGTCGGCAAGCGCCGAGATGGATGCCCCGCACCAGAAGGCCTTTGATGCCTATCTGCGCTCGGGCGATGATGATGGCCTGCGCGGGCTGGTGCTGGAGGGCAAGGCGCTGAACACCAGTGTGGCTGCCGATGGCGGCTATCTGGTTGATCCGCAGACCGCCGAGCTGATCCGCTCGATGCTGGTTTCGACCAGTTCGATCCGGGCGATTGCCAATGTGGTGACGGTCGAATCCTCGACCTTTGACGTGCTGATCGACCGCAGTGAGGTTGGGTCGGGCTGGGCCACCGAGACGGGTTCTCAGACCGAAACCTCGACACCGGCGATCGAGCGGATCTCGATCCGGTTGCACGAGTTGTCGGCGATGCCGAAGGCCAGCCAGCGTTTGCTGGATGACAGCGCCTTTGACGTGGAAGGCTGGCTTGCGGGCAAGATTGCCACCCGGTTCCTGCGGGCGGAATCGGCCGCGTTTATCACTGGCGATGGCATCGACAAGCCCAAGGGCATCTTGCTGCCGCCAAAGGTTGCCAATGCCTCTTGGACCTGGGGCAGCCTTGGCTATGTGCCATCAGGCGCAGCGTCTGATTTCGCCACCACGAATGCGGCCGATTGCATCGTTAATCTGGTCTATGCCCTGGGTGCTGATTACCGCGCGAATGCCAGTTTTGTCATGAATTCCAAAACGGCGGGGGCGGTTCGCAAGATGAAGGATGCCGATGGCCGCTTTATGTGGTCGGATGGGCTGGCAGCGGCGGAACCTGCGCGCCTGATGGGGTATCCGGTGCTGATCTGCGAGGATATGCCCGATATTGCTGCAAACGCCTATGCCATCGCCTTTGGCGATTTTGCAGCGGGCTATACGATTGCAGAGCGCCCGGATCTGCGTCTGCTGCGCGACCCGTTCAGCGCAAAGCCCCATGTCCTGTTCTATGCCAACAAGCGTGTGGGGGGGGAAGTCACTGATTTCGCGGCGATCAAGCTGCTGAAATTCGCCGTGTCGTAAGGCGCGGTGGATGGCCGGGGGGCGTTCCCCCCGGTTTCTCCTCGGGCGCGCGTGATCCCCCATGCCGACTAGCTGCTCCCCCCTCCGTTCGAGCGGTGTGGGACGCGCGCCCGAACCCTTTTGCTGTGCGGGGTGAGCGGAGGTTCTGACCATGATGTTGACCGAAGTGACCGCAGTGCCCGAAGGGGTGTTGCCGGTGCAGGCGATGAAAGACCATCTGCGGCTGGGCACAGGCTTTGCCGATGATGGCCTGCAAGATGGCCTGATAGCCGCCCATTTGCGGGCGGCGATGGCGATGATTGAGGCGCGGACCGGCAAGGCCTTGATCACGCGAGAATTTTCACTGCGGCTGGACCGGTGGCGGCCTGCGGGTAGCGGCCAGACCCTGCCGGTGGCGCCTGTTGCATCGGTGTCATCGGTGACGCTGGGCGATGCGGTGGGTGGCTTGGTGGTGCTGGCGCCGCAGCGTTGGCGATTGGTGCGAGACATGGCGCGGCCACGTCTGGAGGGGATTGGCGGGCTGCCCGTGATCGCCGAGGGCGGCTTTGTCGAGATCGTCTTTGAGGCCGGTTTTGGGCCGGTTTGGGCTGATATTCCGGGCGATCTGGCACAGGCCGTCTTTCTGCTGGCGGCCGAATTCTATGAGCGACGGCATGCGGATGATGGCCGCGTTCTGGCCCTGCCAGCGGTGGTGCAGGGGCTGATTGAGCGTTGGCGCATTGTGCGGTTGCTGGGGGGGGCTGGCATATGAAGCCGGTTCATCTGGGGCGGTTGCTGGTGCTGGAAGCCTCGGTCCGGGTGTCGGATGGGGCGGGTGGATTTGTCGAAAACTGGGCCCCTGTCGGGTCGATCTGGGCCGAGATTTCACCCGGCCAGGGCCGGGATCGGGGGGGCGAGGAAGTGACGCTGGCCAGCGTTCCCTATCGGATCGTGGTCCGTGGGGCCCCGCAAGGTGCAGCGCGCCGACCAATTGCGGGGCAACGCTTTCGCGACGGATCGCGTGTCTTTGCCATTCTTGCGGTGACCGAGCGCGATCCTGCTGGCCTGTATCTGACGTGTTTTGCGCGAGAGGAGCTGTTGACATGAGTTACGGCGCAGCGGCGGCCTTTCAGGCGGCTGTCTATGAGGTGCTGGCGACGGAACCTGATTTGTCGGGGGTGCCGGTGCATGATGCGGTGCCCCCGGGTGGTGGGGGTGGGACATTCGTTCTGATTGGCCCCGAAGAGGTGGTGGATGCGTCGGACAACTCTGGTGGTGGGGCAACCCATCGGTTCGTCGTCAGCGTGATTTCGGATGCGACAGGTTTCTTGGCGGCCAAGACCATTGCGGCGCGGGTGTCTTTGGCACTGGTCGATGCGCGACCTGTGATGGCCGTGGGGCGAGTGGTCGGCATCGGGTTTGTCAAGGCGGTGGCAAAGCGCCTGGATGAGGGTGATATCCGCCGGATCGACCTGACGTTTCGTGCAAGGATTGAAGTGTAAGGCCCTGAAAACGGGCATTTTCTGGAGAATATGCGATGGCAGTTCAAAGCGGCAAGGATTTGCTTTTGAAGGTGGACTTGTCCACCGATGGGCAGTTCGAAACAGTGGCAGGTTTGCGGGCAACGCGGATCAGTTTCAATGCGGAAACGGTGGATGTGACCAGTCTGGAGAGTGCAGGCGGCTGGCGCGAGTTGTTGGGGGGCGCCGGGGTCAAGACGGCTGCGATCTCGGGCTCGGGCGTTTTTCGCGATGCGGGCACGGATGAGCGCACCCGGCAGATCTTTTTCGATGGGGAAGTGCCGAACTGGCAGGTGATCATTCCCGATTTTGGGGTGGTTGAGGGGCCGTTTCTGATCACCTCGATCGAATACGCGGGCAGCCACAATGGCGAAGCGACCTATGAGTTGTCGCTGGCCTCGGCTGGGGCGCTGACCTTTACGGCCCTGTGATGGGGGCACCGATGGCAAACCCGTGGGCGGGTGAGGTGACGGTTGTTCTGGATGGTGCGCCGCACCGGGCAAAGCTGACCTTGGGCGCGTTGGCCGAACTGGAGGCGGCGCTGGAGGTTGGGTCGCTGCTTGATCTGGTCGAGCGGTTCGAAGCGGGGCGGTTTTCCACGCGCGATGTGTTGGCGCTGCTGGTGGCGGGGTTGCGGGGGGGCGGCTGGCAAGGCGGGCCCGCCGATCTGCGCAGTGTGGACATTGGCGGTGGTCCGCTAGAGGCAGCCCGAGTGGCCGCTGAACTGCTGGCGCGGGCCTTTGCCAGCCCGGAGGCGCGATGAGGGGCATCGACTGGCCAGGGTTGCTGCGGGTTGGTTTGCACGATTTGCGGCTGGACCCTGCGGTGTTCTGGCGGCTGACCCCTTTGGAATTGCGGATCATGCTGGGGGCGGAGGCGATGGTGCCGCCCCTGACACGCGCGCGGCTGGACGAACTGGCCGCCGCTTTCCCGGATATCGTGAGGGAGACGGGTGATGACACCGATTGATGAGTTGCAAGAGCAAGTTGCCGCGCTGGAGGCCACTTTGGGGGTTTCTACGGCGATGGTTGCGGCCTTTGAGGGCGAATTGGCCCGGATGCAGGAGACCATGGTCTTTACTGGGCGTGAGGTGAACACCTTGACCAACGGGATTGGCGGCGGTTTGCGGCGTGCCTTTGATGGGCTGATCTTTGACGGCATGAAGCTGTCGGATGCCCTGCGGATGGTCGCCAAGTCGATGATCGACAGTGTTTACAGCGTGGCGATGCGCCCGGTGCAGCAGGCCGTGGGCGGATATATCGCCAGTGGCATCAACTCGGTCGTAAGTGGGCTGATGCCCTTTGCCGAGGGGGGGGCGTTTTCAGCCGGACGGGTCATGCCCTTTGCCAAGGGGGGGGTGGTGACGGCGGCCACACAGTTCCCGATGCGTGGCGGCACGGGGTTGATGGGCGAGGCGGGGCCGGAAGCGATCATGCCGCTGGCGCGTGGGGCTGATGGCCGTTTGGGGGTGCAGGCTGCCGGGGGCGGGCAGGCTATGACGGTGGTGATGAACATCCAGACCCCGGATGTGCAGGGGTTCCAGCGCAGTCAAAGCCAGATCGCGGCACAGGCTTCGCGCGCTTTGGCGCGTGGTCAACGCAACCGGTGAGGATGAGATGGCATTTCACGAGATCAGATTTCCGACCAACCTGAGCTTTGGATCAGTTGGCGGGCCCGAGAGGCGCACCGAAGTGGTGACGCTGGCCAACGGGTTTGAAGAGCGCAATACGCCTTGGGCGCATTCGCGTCGCCGGTATGAGGCCGGGTCGGGGTTGCGCACGCTGGATGATATCGAAACGCTGATTGCGTTTTTTGAGGCACGCGGCGGGCGGATGCACGGGTTTCGGTGGAAGGATTGGTCTGACTACAAATCCTGCCAGCCATCGCGCAAGGTTTCGCCCTTGGATCAGGTGATCGGCACCGGGGATGGATACCAGACCGAATTCGGCCTGTCGAAAACCTATCGTTCGGGTGCGCAAAGCTATACGCGCCAGATCTGCAAGCCGGTGGCGGGCACTGTGGTCGCCGCTGTGGCGCGTGATCCCAAGGTTTTGGGGGTGGAGTTTTCGGTGGATGTTGCGACCGGAGTGCTGACCTTTGCGGTGCCGCCTGACATCGGGGTGCCTGTTTCGGCCGGGTTTGAATTTGATGTGCCCGTGCGCTTTGACACCGATCAGATCCTGACCTCGATGTCATCATTTCAAGCGGGAGAGGTGCCTGATGTGCCAGTGGTCGAGGTGCGGGTATGAGCAGCGACAGCTTGGCGGCGCATCTGAAATCTGGGGCGACGACGCTGTGCCGGGCGTGGAAGGTGGTGCGCAAGGATGGCCAGGCGCTTGGCTTTACCGACCATGATCTGGATCTGGTGATTGAGGGCATGACTTATTCGGCGCGCACGGGCCTGTCGTCAAGCGCCTTGCATCAGACGACGGGCCTGGCTGTGGACAACAGCGAGGCGATGGGGGCCCTGTCGGATGCGGCCGTGCGAGAGGAAGATATTCTGGCCGGACGCTATGACGATGCTGAGGTGTCGGCCTATCTGGTGAACTGGCAGGACACGGATGACCGTTTGGTGCTGTTTCACGGCAATTTCGGCGAGATAACCCGTGAAAAGGGGGCATTCCGTGTTGAATTGCGTGGCCTTGCTGAACGGCTGAACATTGCCCAAGGGCGCGCTTATCTGGCCCGGTGCGCGGCGCAGTTCGGCGATGCGAAGTGCAAGGTGAACCCCGAGGCGTTGGGGTTGGTTGTTGAGGCTGTGATACAATCGGTCGAGGGTGGCCGCGTGTTTACGCTGGACTCTGTGCCGCAGATCGCTGCCGGAGTCTTTGCGCATGGCAAGCTGACTGTGCTGGACGGGGCGGCGGCTGGGGTGGTGGCCGAAGTGCGCGCGGATGTGGGCGGCTTGGCTGATCGACGGGTCGAGTTGTGGCATGCCATCGTCCCGGCCCCGCAGGCGGGTGATCGTGTGCGTCTGGTGGCGGGCTGTGATCGGCGCGCATCGACCTGCCTGAACCGCTTTGCCAATATCGTCAATTTTCGCGGTTTTCCGCATATACCGGGCGAAGATTGGTTGCGGCGGGCACCTGAGGCAGAGGGGCAGGCGTGATGGGGGCGCAGCGAGACAGGATCATTGCCGAAGCACGGCGCTGGATTGGAACGCCCTATTTGCACCAAGCCTCGGCCATTGGGGCGGGGGCGGATTGCCTGGGGCTTGTTCGGGGTGTGTGGCGGGCGGTGAGAGGAGCCGAGCCCTTTGCCGCGCCGTCTTATTCCATGGATTGGGGCGAGTGCTCGGGCGATGAACGGCTGATGGCCGCGGCAATGACATGGCTTTGCCCAGAGGTGCCCGATGCCATGCGCCCGGGCAGTGTCTTGCTGTTTCGCATGCGCAAGGATGCGGTGGCCAAGCATTTGGGCATTTTGGTCGCGGCCGGACCTGAGCCCCGTTTTGTGCATGCCTATACGGGCCACGGCGTTGTGGAAAGCCCGCTGTCGGCCCCTTGGGCCCGGCGGATTGTATCAAGTTTTGCCTTTCCAGAAGGGAACTGACAGATGGCAACTATCCTTTTGGCCGCGGCAGGAGCTGCGATTGGGGCAGGCTTTGGCGGGACGGTGCTGGGGCTGTCGGGGGCGGTGATCGGCCGGGCTGTGGGGGCCACACTGGGGCGGGTGATTGATCAGCGCATTCTTGGCACCGGGTCGGACCCTGTTGAGGTGGGGCGGCTGGATCGTCTGCAGTTGATGGGGGCCGGCGAAGGCGGGCTGGTTGCGCAAAGCTGGGGGCGGATGCGTCTGCCGGGGCAAGTGATCTGGGCTTCGGGCTTTTCGGAAACGCAGCAAAAGATCGGCGGGGGCAAGGGGGCACCCCAACCTCAGGCTGTGAAGTTTTCCTACACCGTCAGCCTTGCGATTGCACTGTGTGAAGGGGAGATTCTGGGCGTTGGCCGGATCTGGGCCGATGGCACGGAATTGGCGCCGGGATCGTTGGATATGCGGGTTTATCCGGGCGATGAGACCCAGATGCCCGACCCGGCGATTGCCGCCGAGCAAACCGATGGAATTGTGCCCGCCTATCGGGGCACGGCCTATGTGGTGCTGGAAAACTTGTCGCTGGAGCCGTTTGGCAACCGGGTGCCGCAGTTCAGCTTTGAAGTGCTGCGCAAGGCGCAGGGCGATCTGGTGGCCGATGATGGGTATCAAGACATCATTCGAGGTGTGGCGCTGATCCCTGGAACGGGGGAATTCGCGCTGGCCACCGACCGGGTGCGCAAACGCCGGGTGTTTGGGGCACAAGAAAACCTGAACGTGCATACTGTGGCCGATGAGCCTGATTTCAGCGTGGCTTTGGATCAGTTGGTGCGAGAGTTGCCCGCCTGTCAGGCCACGTCTTTGGTGGTGTCATGGTTTGGCAATGATCTGCGCTGTGGCGCGTGCCAGGTGCGCCCCAAGGTGACCATGGATCTGACCAATCCGTTGCAGATGACGATGCCATGGCGCGCGGGCGGTATTGACGCGATAGAGGCTTTGCGCCTGCCCGAGGTGGAGGGACGGGCGATTTACGGGGGCACGCCTGCTGATCAGAGCATCTTGCAAGCCATTGCGGCCTTGCAGGACAAGGGGCAACAGGTGATGTTTTACCCGTTTGTTTTGATGGAGCAAATTTCAGGAAACACGCTGATCGACCCCTATACCGGCGCGGTGGGGCAGCCGGTGTTTCCCTGGCGGGGGCGGATCACGCTGGATGCGGCACCGGGGCGGGCAGGGTCAAGCAACGGGACGATGGCCGCGCGGCAAGAGGTGGATGCGTTCTTTGGTGCCGCGCAGCCCGGTGACTTCACAGTTGCAGGGGAGGAGATCCGCTATCTTGGGCCGGACGATTGGGGGTATCGGCGGTTCATTCTGCATTACGCCCATCTTTCTGCGATTGCCGGTGGGGTAGAGGCCTTTTGCATCGGCTCGGAACTGCGGGGGCTGACGACGATCATGGCCGAGGCGCATCGCTTTCCGGCGGTCGAGGCGCTTATGGCACTGGCCGCGGATGTGCGGGCCATTCTGGGGCCAGACGTAAAGATCAGCTATGCGGCGGATTGGTCGGAATATTTTGGCCATCAGGCCGGGGGCGACATCCACTTTCACCTTGATGACTTGTGGGCGCATCCCGATATCGATTTCATTGGCATCGACAATTACATGCCCTTGTCGGATTGGCGTGAGGGTGATGACCATGCCGATGCAAGTTGGGGTGCGATCTACAATCTGGACTATCTATCGGCCAATGTTTGCGGCGGTGAGGGGTTTGACTGGTATTACGACGGGCCTGAAGCGCGCAGTTTTCAACGGCGTGTCCCGATTGCCGATCTGGCCCATGGTGAGGATTGGATCTATCGCTATAAGGATTTGGCGGGTTGGTGGGGCAATCTGCATCACAACCGCATTGGGGGTGTGCGCAGTGCGCAGCCGACCGCTTGGGTGCCCGGATCAAAGCCGTTCAGGTTTACCGAATATGGTTGCGCTGCCGTGGACAAAGGCACCAACGAGCCGAACCGGTTTTATGATCCGAAGTCGTCGGAATCGGGGTTTCCGCATTATTCGAATGGTCAGCGGGACGATTTTCTGCAGATGCAGTATTTTCGGGCGATGGACCGTTACTGGCAGGATATGGCGCACAATCCCCAAGCCTCTGCCTTTGAAGGGCGGATGGTCGATCTGGACCATTGCTATGCCTGGGCCTGGGACGCCCGGCCCTATCCCGAATTTCCGCGCAACGTGGAGCTTTGGTCAGATGGTGACAATTGGCGGCTTGGGCATTGGTTGAACGGACGCAGCGCGCTTCAGCCTTTGGATGCGGTGGTGCGCGAGATCTGTGGTCGGTCTGGGGTTCGCGCCGTTGATACATCGGCTTTGTATGGCGCAGTTGATGGTTATGCGGTTCAGGACGTTGGCACCGCGAGGTCTGCTTTGCAGCCGCTGTCGATGGCCTTTGCGTTTGATCCTGTCGAGGCAGATGGCATGTTGTCTTTTGTGACACGGGGGTTAAGCCAGCCGATTGCCATCGACCTGGACACCACGGCGTTGCAGGACGATCTGGAGGCCAGTGTGCAACTGACCCGCTTGCCAGAGTCAGAGGTGGTGGGAAAAGTTCGGCTTGGCTTTGTGTCGCATGCGGGTGATTTTGCAGTTCGGGTTGCGGAAGCCGTTGATCAGGCGTCGTCGCGACAAAGCATTTCTCAAGTCGAGTTTACAGGCATCTTGGACGATGGGATGGCGCAATCGGTGGCCACGCGCTGGCTGGTGGAAGGCGCGGCAGGGCGCGATCTGATTGCGATGGAGCTGCCGCCGTCGCGTGTGGATGTGGCACCTGGCACCATGGTTCGGGTGGCAGAGGTTGATTATCGGGTGGACCGTGTGGAGGTAGCGCAAACCCGGCAGGTTGAGGCAAGCAGGGTCGAGCGTTCGATTTATCGGCTGCGCGATATGCAGGTGGATTTGCCGGAGTGGAAGGGGGCGACGACCACTGTTCCTGTTCAAGCGGTTTGGATGGATATTCCTGCACCGGGCGGCGGCGCCCAGGGCACGCCCCATCTGGCTGTGGCGGCCCGGCCATGGTCGGGCACGGTTGGCATTTGGAAGGGACTTGAGGATGCCGATTATGGGTTGATCGGCACGGTCGAGCAAACCTCGACACTGGGGATCACGCAGACGGATTTGCCTGCGGGCCAGATTGGCCTGATCAATGCAAAGCCAGTTTTGAGAGTTCGGATGACGACCGGGGCGCTTGCTTCGGTTTCGGGGTTGAGTGTGTTGGGAGGCGCCAATATCGCCGCGATTGGCGATGGATCGAAGGACAACTGGGAGATCATTCAGTTTACGACGGCCACTTTGGTGGCGCCGGATTTGTATGAACTTGCGGGGCTGTTGCGTGGGCAATTGGGCACAGATGCGGTGATGCCGGAAATCTGGCCGGCCGGAAGTGTGTTTGTAGTGCTGGACACGACTGTTGGCACCGTCGATCTGGCCAGCGACCAGCGCAATGTCGAGCAGGATTATCGGATTGGTCTGGCCGCGAAGGGGCCGGGGCATGACGATGCCACGCTGCACAGGTTGGCGTTTGCGGGCCATGGACTGCGCCCCTATGCCGTTTGTCACCTGCGCCAGTTGCGAGAGGCCAATGGCGGTGTGCAGGTGGCGTGGATAAGGCGCACGCGGCTTGGCGGGGATGCCTGGGAGCCGCTGGACGTGCCTGTATCGGAAGAGCGGGAAGCCTATCAGATCAGGGTCAGGAGCAGTGCAGGGCAAACGGTCAGGACAGTGACCACCACAGTTCCGGCTTTTGTTTACTCGCTGGCCGATCAGTTGGCAGATGGCGTTTCGGGAACTGTCTGGGTGGATGTTGCGCAGATTTCGGCAAGTTATGGGCTGGGGCCATGGCGCAGTCTGGCCGTGGCGATCTGAGGTGATCCCCGGCGCCGTCATTCGGCCCCGGGGTCGCCGATCAGAAGAACGCCTGCAGGCCGGTGATGGCCCGCCCCAGGATCAGGGCATGCACATCATGGGTGCCTTCGTAAGTGTTCACGGTTTCAAGGTTCATCATGTGACGGATGACCTGATAGTCCTCTTGAATGCCATTGCCGCCGTGCATGTCGCGCGCCATGCGGGCCACATCCAGTGCCTTCCCGCAGTTGTTGCGCTTGACGATCGAGATCATTTCGGGTGCGGCATTGGCTGCATCCATCAGCCGACCCACTTGCAGACTTCCCTGCAGGCCCAACGAAATCTCGGTCATCATATCCGCCAGTTTCTTTTGATACAGCTGTGTCTGCGCAAGGGGGCGGTTGAATTGCTTGCGATCAAGGCCGTATTGGCGGGCAGCCTGCATGCAAAATTCGGCCGCACCCATAACCCCCCATGAAATGCCATAGCGGGCACGGTTGAGGCAGCCAAACGGGCCTTTCAGCCCCTCGACATGGGGCAGCAGCGCGTCTTCGCCGACTTCGACATCTTTCATGACGATTTCGCCAGTGATCGAGGCCCGCAGCGACAGCTTGCCGCCGATCTTGGGGGCGGTCAGCCCCTTGGTGCCCTTGTCCAGGACAAAACCGCGGATCTTGCCGCCATGCGCCTCGGACTTGGCCCAAACCACAAAGACATCGGCAATCGGGGCGTTCGAGATCCACATCTTGGCGCCGTTCAGCACATAGCCGTTGGCGGTTTTCTTGGCGATTGTCTTCATCCCGGATGGGTCGCTGCCTGCGTCAGGTTCGGTCAGGCCAAAGCAGCCGATGAATTCGCCGCTGGCAAGCTTGGGCAGATATTTCTGGCGCTGGGCTTCTGAGCCATAGGCGTAAATCGGATACATGACGAGGCTGGACTGAACACTCATCATCGAGCGATAGCCGGAATCCACACGCTCTACCTCCCGCGCGACAAGGCCATAGGCCACATAAGATGCGCCAAGGCCGCCGTATTCTTCGGGAATGGTGACACCGAGCAGGCCCATGTCACCCATTTCGCGGAAGATGGTGGGATCGGTGGCTTCGTCGCGATAGGCTGCGATGACGCGGGGTTGCAGCTTGTCCTGGGCATAGGTGCGTGCGGCGTCGCGCAGCATACGCTCATCTTCGGTCAATTGATCATCAAGCCGGAAGGGATCTTGCCAATCGAACCGGCCCAGGTCAGGGGCATCTTTGGCTTTCAGTTTCGGGGTGTCGGCAGGCATTTCGATCTCCGGTATAAAGAGAATGGGTGCTTTGCGGGGGCGGGATGGGCGATCGCGCGCAGGCGTGATCTTTGTCTGTGTCAGCATATAGCGCATATACTTTGCGAAGAATAAGGATTATTTCTCAGAAAAACATGAGGAACGTGCATATAATGGCGTCGCGCAGGCTGTTGCCGTCTATGTCTGGCCTGACGGCTTTGGAAGCGGTGGACCGTTTGGGAACGGCTACTGCGGCGGCCGAGGAGTTGTCGTTAAGCCAAGGGGCGGTCAGCCGGGCCTTGCAAGCGCTGGAGGGGCAACTGGGTGTGGCGCTGGTGGTCCGAGAGCGAAAACGGCTGCGCCTGACCCCTGCCGCGCAAGATTACGCACGCCAGATCAGGGCCGCGTTGCAGAGCATTTCGGGGGCGAGCCTGAAGTTGCGGGCCAATCCAGAGGGCGGGAGCCTGAATCTGGCGATCTTGCCCGCGTTTGGCGTGCAATGGCTGGCGCCGCGTTTGTCGCGCTTTGCCCAGCAGGTGCCGGGCGTGACCGTCAACCTCTCTACCCGATTGCAGATGTTCGACTTTGATGAGACCGATTTTGATGCCGCCATTCACTTTGGCCGTGAGGATTGGCCGGGTGCTGAGCATATGTTGCTGTTGGATGAGGTGGTTTTGCCTGTTTGTGCGCCCGGCCTGCTGACCACGCCGTTAGAGCGTGCGGATGACCTGCTGGACTTGCCGATCTTGCAACTGGAAAGCCGGCCTGGGGCGTGGCGTCGGTATCTGGCGTTGCAAGGCGTCGAGGGGAGGCGACCGGCGGGCATGATGTTTGATCAGTTTGCGACCATGGCTCAGGCCGCGCTGCATGGGTTGGGCGTGGCCTTGTTGCCGCAGTTCATGGTGCAAGAGCCATTGCGAGAGGGTCGGCTGGTGCAAGCCTGGCCGGTGCCTGGCACGGGGTTGGGCAGCTATTATCTGGTTTGGCCGAAAGGGCGGCCAGATCGGGGGCCTTTGGCCGCTTTTCGGGGCTGGCTGGCGGCAGAGGTGCGCGAGGGGCTTGCTTGGGACGCCAAAGACTGACCCATGAGGTCGTGGAAAATAAGGGTGTGGATGGCGGATTTTGACCTTGGGAACGCCAGCCGGCAGGGTCTGCACCTGTTTTTCCGGGCGGGCTGTTGAAGCCCTGGGGTTTCTGCTACATTTGACACAAAAGGATGTTTGTCAGGAGGCCGGACATGGCTGAATTGAAACCAAGACTCGCCCCACTTGATCCGGTCTGGTCGCGGGTCTGCAGTGAAGCGGAAGATGCTGTAAAGGATGATCCGCTGCTGGGGGGGATGATCCATTCCAGCCTGTTGCATCATCCGACGATGGAGCAGGCGCTGGCCTATCGCTTTTCATTCAAACTGGCGAATGCCGAGATGGGCGAGCAGATCTTGCGTGAGATCGCGGATCAGGCCTATCGGAATGACCCTGAATTGGGGGGCGCTGCGCGGGCGGATGTGATGGCGGTCTATGACCGCGACCCTGCGTGCCACCGGTATTTGCAGCCGATCCTTTTCTTCAAAGGGTATCAGGCCATTCAAGCCTATCGCATTGGGCATTGGCTGTGGACGAATGGACGAAAGGATCTGGCGTATTTTGTGCAGATGCGCGTGTCAGAGGTGTTTGGCGTGGACATTCACCCCGGTGCGCAAATTGGCCGTGGGATCATGATTGACCATGCCCATTCCATCGTGATCGGTGAGACAGCCGTGGTTGGCGACAATGTTTCCATGCTGCATTCGGTGACTTTGGGGGGCACGGGCAAGGAAGATGGGGATCGTCATCCCAAGATTGGTGCGGGCGTTCTGATTGGTGCCGGTGCAAAAGTCCTTGGCAATATCAAGGTCGGTCACTGCTCGCGCATCGCGGCCGGATCTGTCGTTTTGCAAGATGTGCCGCCATGTGTGACCGTCGCGGGGGTGCCTGCGCGGGTTGTGGGCGAGGCGGGATGTTCAAATCCGGCCAGCACGATGGATCAGGTGCTGCCCGCAGGTTGCAGTTCCAACAGCTGAAACGAAAAAGCCCCGGAAAATCCGGGGCTTTTGCTTTGTGTGGTTGATTTGGCCAGAGTGCTGTCAGGCCAACATCGACATCGGGTTTTCCAACGCCTCAACAACCGCGGCCAGGAACGCCGCCCCAAGGGCACCGTCGATCACACGGTGATCGACTGACAGGGTCATTGACATCACCGTGGCGACACCAATGGTGCCGTCTGCCTGGACAACTGGCTTTTTAAGTCCAGCGCCAACGGCCAGGATTGACCCATGGGGTGGGTTGATCACGGCATCAAAATTCTCGATCCCCATCATCCCAAGGTTTGAGATCGCAAAGCTGCCGCCTTGGTATTCATGGGGGGCAAGCTTTTTGGTCTTTGCGCGGGTGGCCAGATCTTTCATCTCGGCTGACAAGGCAGAGAGCGACTTTTGATGTGCATCGCGCAAGACCGGCGTAAAGAGCCCCCCCTCGATGGCGACGGCAACAGCCACATCAGAGGGTTTCAGTTTGAGGATGCGATCCCCGGCCCAGACCGCGTTGCAATCTGGCACCTGTTGCAGGGCGTTGGCGCAGGCCTTGATGATGAAGTCATTCACGCTCAGCTTGACGCCACGCCCTTCCAGCGTCTTGTTCAACTGCGCGCGGAAGGCCATCAGAGCATCCAGCTGCACGTCACGGCGCAGGTAGAAATGTGGAATGGTCTGTTTGGCCTCGGTCAGGCGGGCTGCGATGGTGCGGCGCATGCCATCAAGCGGCACCTCGGTAAAGGCGCGGTCGGCATACATCTTCAGAACGGTTTCTGCCGAGAGGCCCGAAGCCACGGCTGCCTTTGCCGAGGCGGGGGCTGTCGCGGCAGGTGCAGGTGCTGCTGCCGGCGCGGAAGCGGGCGTTGCCGACAGGCCTTCGACATCGGCCCGGACAATGCGGCCATGCGGGCCAGTGCCGGACACCTTGGTCAGATCAATGCCTTTGTCTTTGGCGATCCGGCGCGCCAGAGGCGACGCAAAGACCCGTGTGCCAGTTGCGGTTGTTGCCGCAGGGGCCGCCGGGGTGGCCGCAGCAGGCGCTGCCGTGGCAGGGGCCGCAGGTGCAGCCGGGGCCGCCGCTGCTTTCGGGGCCGGGGTGGCCCCCATTTCTTCGCCATCTTCCAGAAGAACGGCAATTGGCGTGTTTACTTTCACACCGGCGCTGCCCTCAGCGATCAGGATCTTGCCGATGATGCCTTCATCAACGGCTTCGAATTCCATCGTCGCCTTGTCGGTTTCGATCTCGGCAAGGATCTGGCCTGATTTGACCTCATCCCCTTCCTTGACCAGCCATTTCGCCAGTGTGCCTTCCTCCATCGTCGGAGAAAGGGCCGGCATCAGAATTTCGGTTGCCATGGTGCCCTCCCTTACCGGTAGCAGACGGATTTGACGGCAGTGACGATCTCTGCCGGCGTGATCAGCGCGAATTTTTCAAGGTTCGCGGCGTAAGGCATCGGCACATCCTTGCCGGTGCAGGTGATCACGGGCGCGTCGAGATAGTCAAAGGCGCGCTGCATGATCGTGCTGGCCAGGTGGTCGCCGATAGACCCCACGGGGAAGCCTTCCTCGACAGTGACGCAGCGGTTGGTCTTTTGCACCGAGGCCAGAACCGTGTCGTAATCAATCGGGCGCAATGTGCGCAGGTTGATCACCTCGGCACTGATGCCGTCTTTTGCCAGTTCCTCGGCCGCAGCCAAGGCATGGGCCACGCCGATGCCGAAAGACACCAGCGTCACATCATCGCCAGCCCGCATGACCGAGGCTTTGCCGAAGGGAATGGTGAAGTCTTCATCCACCGGAACCTCGAACGACCGACCGTACAGGATCTCGTTTTCAAGGAAAATCACTGGGTTCGGATCGCGGATTGCCGATTTCAGCAGGCCCTTTGCGTCTGCGGCCGAATAGGGCATGCAGACTTTCAGGCCCGGAATGGCAGCATACCATGCCGCATAGTCCTGGCTGTGCTGGGCGCCCACGCGGGCAGCAGCACCGTTGGGGCCGCGGAACACGATCGGGCTGCCCATCTGGCCACCCGACATATACAGCGTTTTGGCGGCCGAGTTGATGATATGGTCAATCGCCTGCATGGCGAAGTTGAAGGTCATGAACTCGACGATCGGGTTCAGCCCACCCCAGCTTGCACCAACGGCGATCCCGGCAAAGCCGTGTTCGGTGATCGGGGTATCGACCACCCGTTTGGCACCGAATTCGTCCAGAAGGCCCTGGCTGATCTTGTAGGCACCCTGATATTCGCCCACCTCTTCGCCCATCAGAAAGACGTTCGGATTGGCGCGCATCTCTTCGGCCATCGCTTCCCGAAGTGCTTCGCGCACGGTCATGGTCTTGGTCTGGGCGCCCTCTGGCACATCCGCATGCGGCCATCCCTTGGACGCCGCCAAAGGCGCGGGGGCAGGGGCGGCTGCGGCCACCGGCGCTGCGGCGGGCGCGGCAGCGGGTGCTGCCGGGGCGGCGTCGGCCTTGGGGGCAGGGGCGTCCGATACGCTTTCACCCTCTTCCACCATCACCGCAATCGGCGTGTTCACCTTCACATTCGCGGTGCCTTCGGCGATCAGGATCTTGCCAACGATACCTTCATCGACAGCCTCGAATTCCATCGTGGCCTTGTCGGTCTCGATCTCGGCGATGATCTGGCCCGATTTGACCGCATCGCCTTCTTTCACCAGCCATTTGGCCAGCGTGCCTTCCTCCATCGTCGGAGAAAGCGCGGGCATAAGAACTTCTGTTGCCATGTCTTTCCCCTCCCTTATGCGTAAATATCGGTCCAAAGCTCGTCCAGCGACGGCTCTGGGCTTTCTTTCGAGAATTCGGCGGCCTCATTCACGATCGCCTTGATCTCTTTGTCGATGGCCTTCAGCTCATCCTCATTGGAATGGCCGCCCGTCAGCAGCAGGTCACGAACCTGCTCGATGCAGTCTTTTTCCGACTTGATCTTGTCCACTTCCTCGCGCGTCCGGTATTTCGCCGGATCAGACATCGAGTGCCCACGATAGCGATAGGTCATCATCTCAAGGATATAGGGGCCTTTGCCCGCCCGGCAGTGCGCGGTGGCCTTTTCCGAGGCCGCCTTGACGGCCAAAACATCCATGCCATCCACCTGCTCGCCCGGAATACCGTAAGCCACGCCCCGTTCGAACAGCGTCGTCGATTTGGTCGACCGCTTCACGCTGGTGCCCATGGCGTATTGGTTGTTTTCGATGACAAAGATCACCGGCAGATCCCAAAGTTCGGCCATGTTATAGGTCTCGTAGACTTGGCCCTGGTTCGCCGCGCCGTCACCAAAATAGGTGAAGGTCACATTGTCATTGCCCTTATACTTGTCTGCAAAGGCAAGACCTGCGCCAAGCGGCACTTGGGCGCCAACGATGCCATGGCCGCCGTAGAAATGCTTCTCTTTCGAGAACATGTGCATCGAGCCGCCCTTGCCCTTTGAGTAACCGCCCTCGCGCCCGGTCAGTTCGGCCATAACGCCCTTGGGGTCCATGCCGCAGGCCAGCATATGGCCATGGTCGCGGTAGCTGGTCAGGCGCTTGTCACCCTCTTTGGCCGCAGCCTCCAGCCCGACGACGACAGCTTCCTGACCAATGTACAAATGGCAAAAGCCGCCAATCAGACCCATGCCATACAATTGGCCCGCCTTTTCCTCGAACCGGCGGATCAGCAGCATTTCTCGGTAAAATTTCAGAAGCTCGTCCTTTGAGGCATTGGGCCTCTCGGCTGGTTTCTTCGCGGCCATCTGCGGCATCCTCCCGTCAGCAACTGGAATAGTTCAACATTAAACCATCTATAGGCTATCGGTGTTTGTTGGGTCAAAGCATATTTTTCCCTGCCTCAACCGGGCAAGGCTCGTATGCCAAGGATGCAAGGCTTCTTGTGGGGCGTCAAATTTCTTCGAAGAAATTTGCCCGGAATTTTCAAAATTCCGGGGTGCTGCCCGGCTGGCGGGGCTTAGCGAATGACGATTTCGTCAGCGCGAACATAACCCAGCACGTCTCGAACGCGATCATCCAGCAGGTCGATGTCCAGATACCGATCCGACAAACGCGTTGTCAGGTTGGTCATTTTGCCAAGTTCTTCATACAGCCGATCCCGCTCTATCCGCAGGGTCTCGGCCTCGGCCCGGATCTGCACCTGACGAAAGACGCCGTAATCTCCCTGCACCGCCGCAAAGGTGAAATAGGCGCCAAGCGTGAAGGCCAGTGCCAGATAGAGGATGCCACCAATGGAAAAACGGGTGCCAGCTTGGGTCATGTCACTGCCTTTTTGCCCCTCTCAGCCGGGGGCCTTGGCATGATCATGTCACAGCTGATTCGCAAAGGGAATCCCCCGCAGGGGGAATTCCCGGAATTTTTCGTCAGAATTCCGTTACCCGGCAATCGACGCCGCATGGATCGAGTCGATCGCCTGACCCAAAGCTGCGTCGAATTCGGCATCCGACTGCTGGGCGCTGAGCCCTTCGGTCAGGGCACGGCTGAAGCTGGCGATGATTCCGCGGTTGCGGGCCAGAATCGCATTCGCCTCATCGCGGCTGTAGCCACCTGAAAGGGCCACAACCTTCAGCACCTTCGGGTGATCGACCAGCGGAGCATAAAGATTTGCGACCGTCGGCAGCGACAGTTTCAGCATCACTTGCGTGCCTTCGGGCAGGGCATCCAGATGTTTCAGGATTTCGTCCTTCAACATCGTCTCGGCTTCGGCCTTGTCTGCGATGGTGATGGTCACTTCGGGTTCCAGAATCGGCATCAGGCCATGGGCCAGAACCTGGGCACCGATTTCGAATTGCTGGGCCACGATCGCGGCAATCCCCTTGGCATTGGCGGCCGAGATCACCGAGCGTTCCTTGGTGCCAAAGATACCTGCCTTGGCGGCCCGTGCCAGCAACGTATCCAGATCCGGCATCGGCTTCATCAACTGGCAACCATCGGCTTCGGCCTGCAGGCCCTTGTCGATCTTGAGGAATGGCACGACACCCCGCTTTTCCCACAGATAGGTGGCCGTCGGAATGCCATCAACGCTGCGGTCCATGGTCTGCTCAAACAGGATGGCCCCCACGACCTTGTCACCGGTAAAAGCGGGTGACTTGATGATCCGGGCGCGCATCGCATGGATCAGGTCAAACATCTCGGTTTCATTGGAATAGGCGCTTTCCTCAATCCCATACAGGCGCAGAGCCTTGGGGGTAGAGCCGCCCGATTGATCCAAGGCCGCGATAAAGCCCTTGCCGTTCTTGACCTGTGCCGTCTGCTGTGCCGATGCCATCGTCCAATTTCCTTTTGCCATTCGCTGGCGCCGTGGCGCCTGTCTAAGGGGGGATAGACCGCGACAGGTGATCCCGCAATCATGGTGTCGCTAACATTTCCATTCTTGCGCGCAGGTGCGGATTTTCTACCAGCGTCGTTTCAGAAATTGCCCCGTCAGGGCGGTCACAACGCGCCGGGGGGCCAGTCGCGGCAACAGGGAAAACACCGTATTCATCGCCCCCGTCACGCAGATCCTGCGGCGCTTTTCCATCGCCTGCCAACCCTTTGCCGCGACGCTTTCGGCACTTTGTGGGGGCAGCCAGCGGTTCAGAATATGCGCGCGTTCTGATCCGTCGGCGGCGAAAAAGCCTGTTTGCGTCACGCCCGGGCACAAAGCAGTGACAAAGACCGCATCCTTGGCCGCTTCCACCGCCACGGCCTCGGACAGCGACAAAAGATAGGCTTTGGTTGCGTGATAGACGGCCATATGCGGCCCCGGCATGAACCCGGCCAGAGAGGCCACGTTCAACACATGCCCGCCTCCGTTCATCCCCATATGGGCCACTGCCCGCTTCATCAAGATCGTCGCGGCAACAACATTGACCATGATCGTCTCAGTCTCGCGCGCCCAACCTTCGGTTTCGGCAAAGTCGCGCAACTGCCCCAACCCGGCATTGTTGACCAGCACGGCAATCCGCCGCCCGGCCACCGCCGCAGCCCACAGGGCGTCTGCCTGATCGGGGTCAGACAAATCCGCAGGCAGCACAATGGTGGCAACATAATAGGCGCGGCGCAGCGCTTCGGCATGCAGTTCCAGCCTGTCGGCCCGGCGCCCGGACAAGATCACGTTATAGCCCGCTTTCGCGGCCTCGGTCGCCAAGGCACGGCCGATCCCGTCCGAGGCACCTGTCACCAGCGCCCAATCCCGTGTCCGGTAATCTTGCGCCAGTGACGTATCGCTCATCCCATCAAGGCCTTGACGCCGGGCAGATCCTTGCCTTCCATCCATTCCAGAAAGGCCCCGCCAGCGGTAGAGATAAAGGTGAAATCATGCGCTGCCCCGGCCTGATTCAGCGCCGAAACCGTATCACCGCCCCCGGCAACCGACACCAGCTTTCCGTCGCGCGTCAGACGTGCGGCAGCAAGGGCGGCCGCATCTGTGGCGGCGTTAAAGGGCGCGATCTCAAAGGCGCCCAGGGGGCCGTTCCAGATCAGGGTCTTGCTGGCCTCAAACACCTTGATGATGGCCGCAACGCTGGCGGGGCCAGCATCCAGAATCATCGCATCTGCGGGGCAGGCGTCGGCAGCCACCGTTTCATTCGCGGCCCCGGCCTTGAATTCGCGGGCAACAACCACATCGACCGGCAGGTGAATGGTGCAGCCCGCTGCCTTGGCCTTGGCCAGAATCTCGCGGGCGGTTTCGGCCATGTCGCGTTCGGCCAATGATTTGCCAACTTCGATGCCTTGGGCCACCAGAAAGGTGTTGGCCATACCGCCACCGATCACCAGATGATCGACCTTGCCGACCAGATTGCCCAGCAGATCCAGCTTGGTCGAGACCTTTGCCCCGCCCACAACGGCCACCACAGGGCGAACCGGCGTGCCCAAGGCGGCGTCCAGCGCGCGCAATTCGGCCTCCATCAAGCGGCCAGCCAAAGCTGGCAGCAACCGTGCCAGCCCTTCGGTCGAGGCATGGGCCCGGTGGGCTGCCGAAAAGGCATCGTTCACAAAGATATCGCCCAGTTTGGCCATTTCGGCGGCCAGCGCGGGGTCGTTCTTTTCCTCGCCGGCGTGAAAGCGGGTGTTTTCCAGCAAAACCACATCGCCTTGCCCGGCCGCAGCAATGGCCTTGGCGGCGTCATCGCCCACACAATCGGCCCCAAACACCACCTTGCGCCCCAAACTGGACTCCAGCGCCGTGGTGATATGGCTCAGGCTCATCTCCGGCACCACTTTGCCTTTGGGCCGGTCGAAATGGGCCAGCAGAACCACTCGCCCGCCGCGGGCGATGATGTCTTCCACGGTGGGCTTGATCTTGTCGATCCGAGTCGTGTCGGTGACACGGCCCCCCTCCATCGGCACGTTGATATCGACGCGCGTCAGTACGGTTTTTCCGGCCAGACCGGCATCATCAAGCGTTTTCCAGGCCATCAGGGGGATTCCTTTCTCAAGAATGCGCCTCACTTGTCCGCGAACTGCCGCCTTGCGTCAACTCATCCCTGCCTTTGCCCTTTTCCTTGGGCGCAAGGGTGTTTAGGTTCTGCGCAGCTGAAAAAAACAGGAGTCCGACCAACATGGCCGAGATCAAGGATCCCGAGAATACCATCATCGTCACGCTGAAAGACGGCGAAGTGGTGATCGAGCTGTTGCAAGATGTGGCGCCCAAGCACGCCGAACGGATGAAGCAACTGGCCCGCGACAAGGCCTATGACAATGTGGCGTTTCACCGTGTCATCGAGGGCTTCATGGCCCAGACGGGTGATGTCGAGAATGGCAACATGGAAAAGGACTTCAACCTGCGCCGCGCAGGCACGGGCGGGTCGTCCTATCCTGACCTGCCGGCCGAGTTTTCCAAGCTGCCGCATGACCGTGGCACTTTGGGGGCCGCCCGGTCGATGAATCCGAATTCGGCCAACAGCCAGTTCTTCATCAACTTCAAGGACAACCATTTCCTGAACGGCCAATACACCGTCTATGGTCGCGTGATTTCGGGCATGGAATTCGTCGACAAGATCCAGCGCGGCGAGCCGCCGGCCACCCCTGACCGTATGATCACCGTCCGGGTGGCTGCCGATGTTCAGTGACCGTCTGATTGTCGGCGGCGTCTTTGCCGCCGGTTTGGCCGTTCTGGGCTATGTGGCCTTTGGCCCCTTTGTCACGCCGGTGATGGCGCAGGAAGATGGCCCCGGCCCGAACCTGATCATCGATGTGGCGGGCGAGGCCAATGGGCAGGTCGTGATCGACCTGGCCAGTGACGCCGCCCCGAACCATGTGGCGCAGATCGTGGCTTTGGCCAAGCAAGGCCAGTATGACAACGTGGTGTTTCACCGCGTGATTGACGGGTTCATGGCGCAAACCGGCGATGTCCAGTTCGGCAAGGCTCAGGGCGATCTGTCGATGGCGGGCATGGGCGGGTCGTCTCTGGCCGATCTCGGGGCTGAATTCTCCAGCCTCAGCTTTGATCGTGGCGTCGTGGGCATGGCCCGCTCGGCCGATCCCAACAGCGCCAACAGCCAGTTCTTCATCATGTTCGCACCGGCACCACATCTTGACGGGCAATACACCGTTGTGGGTCGCGTGATTGCGGGCATGGATGTGGTCGATGCCATCAAGCGCGGCCAGGGCCGGAATGGCGAAGTGTCAGAGCCTGATGTGATGGTCAAGGTCACTGTGCAAGAGTGATCTGGCACAAGGCCAGACAGGGTGATGAAAATCGGGGGCCTTCGGGCCCCCTTTTTGCTGCGCTGTATCGGTCACAATACCCGCCTTGCCTTCGGCGCGGACTGCTTTCAATGTCGCGCCGCAACAGAAAGGGATAAATCATGACCACCCAGATGGATCGCCGCGTGGCAGAACTTTTGCATCACCGCCGGGCCGGTTTGGCCAAGGGTGATCCCGTGACGTTGCCCCTGACACCATCCACCACGTTTCACCTGCCCGATGTTCAGGGCGCGCCCTATATCTACGGTCGCAACGGCACCCCGACATGGTCTGCGGTCGAGGCACAACTTGCCCTGCTGGAGGATGCCGAGGTGGTCAGCTTCCCATCGGGTATGGGGGCGATTTCGGCGGCGCTGATGGCGACGCTGCGGGCCGGGGACAAGGTTGTTCTGCCGTCAGACGGCTATTACGTCACCCGCGTCTTCGCCCGTGATTTTCTGGCCGGCCTTGGGGTGCAGGTGACAGAGATCGCCACCCGCGCCTATGCGCAGGCCGACTTCACCGGGTGCGCCGTCGTCTATCTGGAAACCCCGTCGAATCCGGGCCTTGATCTGATCGACATTGCCGATGTGGTGGCCCGGGCCCGGTCTGTGGGGGCCAAGGTGATTGTGGATAACACCACGATGACCCCGCTGTTGCAGCGCCCGCTGGATCTGGGGGCTGATCTGGTGGTGGCCGCCGATACCAAGGCCCCCGGCGGCCATTCTGATGCGCTGTTCGGCCATGTCGCTGGCCGTGACGCCGCCCTGATGGCGCGGGTGCGTGACTGGCGGCGGCTGTCGGGCGCGGTTCCCGGCGCGATGGAGGCATGGTTGGTGCACCGTGGCCTTGAGACGCTGGACGTGCGCCTGTCACGGATGTGTGCCAGCGCCGAGGTAATCGCCGCACGTCTGGCCCAGCACGAGGCTGTGCAGGCGATCCGCTATCCCGGCCTTGCGACGGACCCGGCCCATGATCTGGCCAAGCGGCAAATGACGGGCTTTGGCTTTCTGATCGGCATCACGCTGAAAGATGCAACCGTGGCCGAGGGCTTTCTGGAGCGCTGCGCCTTCATGACCCGCGCCACCAGTTTTGGCAGCACCCACAGTTCGGGCGAACGCCGCGCGCGCTGGGGCGACGCCGTGCCCGAGGGCTTTTTGCGGCTGTCGATCGGGGTTGAACCGGTCGAGGCGCTGTGGAGCGAGATTGCCGCGGCGCTTGGCTAGGCGCCAAAGGCCAGACATGCCGCCAGATCTGCGCCAAAAGCGCAGGTCTGGTTCAGATCAGATCCACCAGACGGCTGGCCTCGGCCTGCAAATCGGCCAGTTGGCTGCGATCTTCGCCGGGGTAGAACCGGGCGCGCACGGCCGTGGCCATCGGGGCCGGGGTTTCGATCATCACGCTTGGGCCAACCTTGGCGGCCTCGGTCTGCCAGGCCCGGGCCAATGCCAGTTGTGCAGCCTTGGTGGCGCCATAGGCGGCCGAAAACTTGCTGCCCACCATGGGGTCGTCAAAGAACATCGCCCGGCCCTGACCGGCGCGCAGCAGCGGTTCGACCATGGTGATCAAAAACGCCGCAGCGCGCAGGTTGGTGACGATGGATTTGTCGAGGTCTTTCATATCCAGCGACCCCGCCGGGGCCAGCGCCGTGGCATGCACCGCCGTATGCACCCAAGCCTGCAAACCGCCCCAGCGATCATGAATGCTGCGGCACAGATGGCGCATCGCATCTTCGTTGGTCACATCCATCGGTGCCAGTGTCAAACTGCCCGCACCGGGCAATTTGGCCGCTTTGACGCGGTCGTCCAGATCTTCCAGACCGCCCACGGTACGGGCCACGGCCACAACATGCCACCCGCGCAAGGCAAGTTGTTCGGCCATGGCAGAGCCAAGCCCGCGCGAGGCGCCAGTCACAAGGGCGATTTTCTGGGTCATTTTGACAGGCCTTTCAACGGATCAGACGCCGCAGGGGCCATCAGCCCCCAAGGCCCCGAGGATATATGCACCAAGACAAGGGCTATTCTGCCGCTTTCATCTCAAAACCCTCGGCGATCTTGTCAGAGGGGGCGACGGGATAGTCACCAGAAAAGCAGGCGTCGCAGAATTTGGGGGCGGCCGCATTGCGGCCCTGGGCTTCGCCCGCCGCACGATACAACCCATCAAGCGAGATGAATTTCAGACTGTCGACGCCGATCCATTCGCGCATTTCTTCCTCGCTCATCGTGGCGGCAAGCAGTTTCGAGCGTTCGGGCGTATCGACGCCGTAAAAGCACGGCCATGCCGTCGGGGGCGAGGCGATGCGGAAGTGAACTTCGGCGGCCCCGGCCTCAAGGATCATGTCCTTGATCTTTCGGCTGGTCGTGCCGCGCACAACGGAATCGTCCACCAGGATCACGCGCTTGCCTTTGATCAGGGCGCGGTTCACGTTCAGCTTCAGGCGCACCCCCATGTTGCGGATGCTTTCCGTGGGTTCGATAAAGGTGCGGCCCATATATTGGTTGCGGATGATCCCCATCGCATAGGGGATGCCGGATTCTTGCGAAAACCCGATGGCGGCAGGTGTGCCGCTGTCTGGAACGGGGCACACCAGATCTGCCTCGACCGGGGCCTCTTTCGCAAGCTCGACGCCGATCTGGCGGCGGGTTTCATAGACTGACCGACCGCCAATAATGCTGTCCGGGCGTGAGAAATACACCTTTTCAAAGATGCAAAAGCGCGACGGGCCGGGCGAGAAGGGGCGGGTCGAGACGACCTTGTTGCCCTCGATCACCACCATTTCGCCGGGGTCGATTTCGCGCACGAAGTCAGCCCCGATGATGTCCAGCGCGCAGGTTTCCGAAGAAAGGGCCCAACCGCTGTCGCCGATCCGGCCCAGAACCAAGGGGCGCACGCCCAGCGGATCGCGCACGCCGATCAGTTTGGTGCGGGTCATGGCCACAACCGAAAAGGCACCTTCGCAGGCGCGCAGCGCATCCTTGATCCGCTCGGCAATGGTTTTCTGGATTGATCGCGCCATCAGATGGATGATGCATTCCGAATCTGACGACGACTGAAAGATCGACCCACGTTCGATCAGTTCGCGGCGCAGGGCTGCGGCATTGGTCAGATTGCCGTTATGGGCAATTGCGCAGCCCCCCATTGAAAATTCGCCAAAAAAGGGCTGCACATCGCGAATGGCCGTGGCCCCCTTAGAGCCTGCCGTGGAATAGCGCACATGGCCGATGGCCAATTCACCCGGCAGGGTATCCATCACATCGGCCTTGGTGAAATTGTCGCGGACATAGCCAAAGCGACGGGCCGAATTGAAGCCATGTTCGGGGTGATAGCTGACAATGCCACCCGCCTCTTGCCCGCGGTGTTGCAGGGCATGCAGGCCAAGGGCCACGAAATTAGCGGCGTCGGTCATGCCGATGGCGCCAAAGATCCCACATTCTTCCTTCAGCTTGTCATCATCGAAGGGGTGAGAGAGGAACGGGCGCATCTGGCTCTCCATCAGGGGGCTGATGCGCCCCCGTTTAGGGCAATGTCACGCCCGTGTCACGACCTGAAAGCCGTTTCCGGCATCACATTCTGCTGCGGCGCGGCGTTTCAGTTGCCCGCGGGGGCAGCCGAGGGCGTTGCGCCCGTATCGACGCAGACCGAGGTAAGATCGTTATAGCGCTGCATGATCCAGCCCGGTGCGTCTTGCGGGATCTGCTCGTCGATCTTGGTCTGAAAATTGGCAAACACCTTGGCCGAGCGGGACGAATCAACCATCGGAATGGTGTTTGCGGCCACAGCGCGGTCATAGACGATGAAGGCCACCGCCACCAACAGCACACCGCGCGCGGCCCCGAACAAAAAGCCAAGCGCCTGATCGATGCCGCCAAGGGCCGAACGCTGCACCACCGACGAAAACAGCGGCGTGAACAGGGCCGCAATCACCAGACCGATGGCAAAGACCACTACAAAGGCCGCCCCCAGCGACAGCACGCAACTGTCGGCAAGGAACTCACCCACCACGGGGGCTTCTTTCACCAAAGGCTGGGCGGCGGGCGCAAAGATATAGGCAAGGATGGCGGCGCCGATCCAGCCGGCAATGGCCATCGCCTCGCGCACAAGCCCGCGAGAATAGGCCAGAATTGCCGAGAGCACGATCACTGCCGCGACCACGCCGTCGATCAGGGTAAAGCCTTCCATCATCCGCTCCTTGCCCGGGTTTAGCCCGCGCCAAACATCTCACCCACGAAGGCCGTCAGATCGGCCATTTCGCGCATTCTCATTCCTTCACCCCCGCCGGTTTTTGATCGGCTGGGCACGGTGGCCTGTTGAAAACCAAGTTTCGAGGCTTCTTTCAACCTGTTTTCGGTCTGACCCACGGGACGAAGCGCCCCAGAAAGCGAGATTTCCCCGAAAAGCACCATGTCTGGCGGAATTGCCACATCCTCACGCGCGGAAAGCAGCGCACCGGCCACGGCCAGATCGGCGGCAGGTTCGTTCACCCGCAACCCGCCGGCCACGTTCAAAAACACATCCAGCCCGGTAAAGGGAATGCCGCAGCGCGCCTCAAGCACGGCCAGAATCGTCGAAACCCGGCCCGAATCCAGCCCCACCACCGTGCGGCGCGGACTGGCGAGTGTTGACGGGGCGACCAGTGCCTGAATTTCGGTCAGCACCGGGCGCGTGCCTTCGATGCCGGCAAAAACGGCCGATCCGGGGGCAGGGGTGTCGCGGCTGGACAGAAACAGCGCCGAGGGGTTGGTCACTTGGGCAAGGCCCGCCCCCGTCATTTCAAAGACGCCGATTTCATCTGCCGGGCCAAAGCGGTTCTTCACCGCGCGCAAGATGCGGAACTGGTGGCCGCGCTCGCCTTCAAAATAAAGCACGGTATCGACCATATGTTCCACCACACGGGGGCCTGCAATCTGACCTTCTTTGGTGACATGGCCGACCAGAATGATCGCCACACCGCGCTTTTTGGCAAAAGTCACCAGTTCATGCGCGGCGGCCCGCACCTGGCTGACACTGCCCGGCGCGGCCTCGACCGTATCCAGCCACATGGTCTGGATCGAATCGATCACCGCCAGATCGGGGCGTTCGGCATCCAGGGTTGTCAGAATGTCGCGCAGATTGGTTTCGGCGCCAAGGCTGACCGGGGCTTGGGTCAGGCCCAGCCTTTGGGCCCGCATCCGCACCTGCGCCGAGGCCTCTTCGCCCGAGATATACAGGCATTTCAGGCCATTCTGGGCAAAACTTGCCACCGCCTGCAACAACAGGGTTGATTTGCCGATGCCCGGATCGCCCCCGACCAGGATGGCAGATGCGGGCACAAGCCCACCACCCAGCACCCGGTCCAATTCCTCGATCCCCGAGCTTGCACGGGGGGGCGGGGCCTCTTCGGTGGCAAGGTCGGTCAGCGCAATGCTGCGACCGCGCGCGCCCAGCGACTTCGGCCCAGCCGAAAGCGGCGCCTCTTCGACAATGGAATTCCACGCCCCACAGCCATCACAACGGCCCTGCCATTTTTTATGCGTGGTGCCGCAGGACGAACAGGTGAAGACGGGGGAAGATTTGCTCATGCCCACAGGCCTAGCGCGATTTTCGGGCAGGGTTCAAGCCCGCCCTGCTGTGCGGGCAGCGTGATGCGACAGAAACAGACCCAGCAAGATACAGGCCGTGAACAGATACAGCCCCCAAGCCACCTGCACCGTCGCCAGACCAACCCCTTTGGCAATCACGATATAAAGCGCGATCAGAAACACATCCGCCATGGCCAGCTTGCCCATCAGATGCAGCGCAGGCAGGGCGCGCGGTGACAGCAGGCCAAAGTCCAGCAGCGCAAGGCCCGTGGTCTTGGCCATCGGGGCAAAGACAGCCAGCACCGTCACCACCAGCGCCAGAACCGGATCGCTGCCCCACAGCGACTGCAAACCGGTGATCACCGAGATTTCCTCTAGCCCGAACAGGGGCAACAGGCCGGCCCGCAGCAATGGCGCGAACCACGACAGCGGGAACAGGATCAGCAAGCTGAGGTTCACCCATTTCATGCCCCGTCGTCGCGCCGGGCCGGGCAAAGGTCAAGTCACTTTGCCGGTTTCGGCAGGGTCACGACATTGCCATCACGGGGGTCTTCGCCCCAATCCAGATCATAGCCAAGGCTGGGCAAGATTTCCTTCAGATCGGCCTCAAGGCGGCGCAATTGCAATTGCGCCTGGCGCTCTTCGGAATCGATATCCTGCTTCCAGCGCCGCAACTCATCGCAGGTGTGGCGCACAATCGACAAACGGTCGGTCAGCGCCTGAATTTCTTCCTGACGTTGGCGCAGGAAAATGCGGGCACGGGCCACCTTTTCATCGGAATAGGCGCGGGCCAGTTCGCGTGTCTCGTGGCTCATCTGGGCGGCCAGTTGCAGCAATTCTGGCTCCAGATGCGCCAGATCGGGGTGGTGGCGCAAATGCTCCATCCGCGCCCGGACCGACTCGAACTCCCCCGACAGGGTGAACACAGTGGCGCGGTCGCTGGCATGGGCCTGCCGATAGGCGCGGGCGACATCCTCGACCCCCATGGCAAAACTGCGATGGCTGCGCTCTAGCCGGGCCATGCGCGCATTGGCCGGCAGAAAGAAGGTCAGCAAGATGCTGAACAGGGTCAGCCCGACAAGCGCCCACATGCCCGCATCGGGCAACAGGCTGGACCCAAGGCTCAGCGGCAGCACCGGCCAGGGCACCCAGCCCAGCACGGCCATCAGGCAAAAGGCCGTCAGAAACACCGCCAGAAAGACCACGCCCCAAAAGGCGACCATTTGCAAAACAGAAACAAGCAGCGCCAAAAAGCTGCCCCGCACGACCGACATAACGCACACCCCCACCGCAATAGGTTAACAGTGCCGTGAAACGATCCTGCGGCCAAGCCCCTCGGTCATATTGTGCTTTAATCGTCTAAAATTCAGCACTTTGCGCTGAATGGTTGCCGAAACGGAAACAATGGTTCGCGTTATGCGGGAATATCCCAGCCCATGATATCGCGAATGCTGGCAACCAGGGTGGTCAGGAACAGCGCCAACCCCAAGGCCACGACGAATCCATTTGCTGCCAGCAACAGCGGATCGTGCCATTGCGCCCGCCGCGCCCAGGCCCCCAGCAGCCAGAACCAACCGATCACCGAAATCACCCGGCCGGGCAAAATGAACTCAAGCGGCATGGGCAGGGGCCACAGCATCCAGACCGCGTAAAGCACGGCCCACAGCATCAAAAGCAGGCCCTGCCGCTCTCCTACCCGCCAGGACGCATAGCCCGACACCAGAATGGCCAAGGGCATGACAACGATCAGCGTCTGCACCAGTGCGCGCCAGATCGACGGCTGTTCAAACAAGAACGACAGGTCAATCTGGAACGCCCAGTCCATTAGATGGCCCCGATGACCATGGCGCGCCTCATGCGACACCTTCGATATAGCGGCGCGAATAGCGATGGCCCAACGAGGTCAGGATCTCATAGCCGATGGTGCCCGCGATTTCGGCCAGATCATCCACCGTCTGATGCGGCCCCAGAATATCCAGCCTGCGCGGCACGGTTTTCAAATGGCTGATGTCCACCGTGATCAGATCCATCGACACCCGCCCCACCACGGGGCAGGGGGTGTCGCCATCCCACAAGATGGCCTTGCCTGACAGGCTGCGCAGCAGACCATCGGCATAGCCCCCCGAAACAGTGGCAATCATCGATTCTTCCTCGGCCGTCCAGGTGCAGGAATAGCCCACAGCCTCGCCCGCCTGAACGATCCGGCTTTGGATCACCGGCAGCGACAGCGTGACGACCCGCGCCGCGTTTTCAAACGGATAGCCGCCAAACAGCCCGATCCCGGGGCGCGTCAGATCAAAGTGATAGCGCGGCCCCAGCAAGATGCCCCCCGTGGCCGCCAAAGACCGGGGCACACCCGTGCCATCGGTCATCGCCAGAAACGTCTCCAACTGCAACTGGTTCAACGCATGATCAGGATCGTCAGCGCAAGCCAGATGCGACATCAACAGCTCGGGTCCCGCCTCCAGCACAAAGGGGGCCACGGCTTCCCATTCGGCCTCCTCCATACCCAGCCGGTTCATGCCGGTATCCAGCTGGATGCCAAAGGGCAGGCCCGGCAGGGCCTCAAGCTGGCGGGTCACCTGATCAAGGCTGTTCAGCATGGGCGTCAGATCAAGATCATGGATCATCTCGGTGTCGCCCGCCATATGGCCCGACAGAATGCAGATCTGCGGCCCCGGCCCAAGGGCTTGGCGCAGGGCAGCGCCTTCCTCGGCCACGGCCACGAAAAACCGCCGCGCCCCCGCCTGCGCCAAGGCGCGGGCCACCCGCGTGATGCCCAGACCATAGGCATCAGCCTTGACCACAGCGGCCGTCTGCACGCCCGAGGATGAGGCACGGTCCAAAGCCCGCCAGTTGGCGGCAATGGCATCAAGATCGATTGAGAGAGTTGCAGTTGCCATGGCGCTTTCTTGAATGATCACAGGGGCAGGTCAAGGGGCAAGAACGCGGATCAATACCCGCCTTCCTCGCCCTGCCAAGGCTTGGCCAGATTGCCAAAGCGGGTAAAGCGGCCCTCGAACGACAGTTCGACCGTTCCGATTGGCCCGTGCCGCTGCTTGCCCAGGATCACCTCGGCCTTGCCGTGGCATTGTTCCATCACCTGCTGCCAGGCGGCCATCTTGTCCAGCTCATGGTCGCCGGGCTTCTCGCGCTCTTTGTAATATTCTTCGCGATAGACGAACATCACCACATCGGCATCCTGTTCGATCGAGCCGGATTCGCGCAGGTCAGACAATTGCGGGCGCTTGTCCTCGCGGCTTTCCACCTGACGCGACAGCTGCGACAGCGCGATCACGGGGATGTTCAGCTCTTTTGCAATGGCCTTCAGCCCTTGGGTGATTTCGGAAACTTCCTGCACCCGGTTTGCCTCGGATGACTTTGATGACCCCTTGAGCAACTGCAAATAGTCGATCATCAGCACATCCAGCCCATGGGTGCGCTTCAACCGGCGCGCCCGTGCCGCCACCTGACTGATCGGCAGGGCAGGCGTGTCGTCAATATACAGCGGGCAGCTTTCCAGCGATTTGGCGGCCTCGACAAAGCGGCGGAATTCCACCTCGGTCATATCGCCCCGGCGGATCTGCTCACTTGGCACTTCAGAGGCCTCTGACAAGATCCGCGCCGCCAATTGCTCGGCGCTCATTTCAAGGCTGAAGAACCCAACGACACCGCCTTCGACGGCCCCTTCATGCCCATCGGGCTTGCGCCCCCGTTTATAGGCCTTTGCGACGTTAAAGGCGATGTTCGTGGCCAGCGAGGTCTTGCCCATCGACGGACGACCCGCCAGGATGATCAGATCGCTTTCGTGCAGGCCCCCCAGCTTTTTGTCCAGATCAATCAGCCCGGTCGAAATGCCGGCCAAACCGCCGCCGCGCTGATAGGCGGCGTTGGCCACGTTCACGGCATCCGTCACGGCCTTGAGAAAGCTTTGGAACCCGCGTTCGGCGACACCTTGTTCGCCCAGTTTGTAAAGCCGCTGTTCGGCTTCGATGATCTGCTCGCGCGGCTCGGATTGGATCTCAACCTTGGCGGCCTTGGCGCTGATCTCGCGCCCCAGCGAAATCAACTCACGCCGCACCGCAAGGTCATAGATCATCTGCGCATAGTCGCGCGCCGCATAGGCACTGATCGCCGCCCCCGCAAGACGCACCAGATAGGCCGGCCCGCCCAGTTCCTTCAGCCCTTCGTCATCTTCAAAAAACGGCTTCAGCGTGACGGGGCTGGCCAGCGCGTTCTTCTGAATCCGTGCCGAGGCTTTTTCAAAGATGCGCTGATGAACCGGATCAAAAAAGTGCTCGGCCTTAACCAGGCTGGCGATACGGTCAAAAACATCGTTATTGGTCAGGATCGCGCCCAGCAATTGCTGTTCGGCCTCGATATTATGGGGCAGCACGTCAGGCTGGGCGCCATCGGTGCCCATGCCGCGATTGGCGATCTTGGCGACTTCGTTCATGGCCTTCCTTTGGGCGGGGACTGATTCCCGCCAAGGGCTCTTCCCTAGCAAATCCACGCAGAAAGGTATTTGTGGAAATACCTGTGGAGAAGTTCAGAGCCTACCACAGCTGGGGTTGGGAAACAAAGGCCCGACCACCAGTGGGGCGCGAGCCGATATCTTGTGACGGAATTTATCTGACGCTTAGGCGCCTTTGCGCGCATCCTGCCATGCGCGTGGCGCGCGCAAGAATGCCTCGACGTCGCTCAGCGTCTTTTCGTCAAAGCTGCCTTGGGCGCGGGCCTCGGCCAGCACATCCCACCAGGTGCACAAATGATGCAGCGCCACCCCATGCCCGGCCAGCCGCTCTTCGGTGCCCTCAAAGATGCCATAGTAAAAGATCACCGCCGTATGGGCACAACTGGCCCCGGTATCGCGGATCGCATCGACAAACGACAGCTTCGATCCGCCGTCGGTCGTCAGATCCTCAACCAGCAGCACCCGCTGGCCTTCCGACATCGCGCCTTCGATCCGGGCATTGCGGCCATAGCCTTTGGGCTTTTTGCGCACATAGGTCATCGGCAAGGCCAGCCGTTCGGCCACCAGCGCCGCAAAGGGAATCCCCGCCGTTTCACCGCCTGCGATATTGTCAAAGGCTTCGAACCCGACATTGCGCATCACCGTGACAGACAGAAAATCCATCAGCATCGAGCGGATGCGGGGATAGGAAATCAGCTTGCGGCAATCGATATAGGTGGGCGATGGCAGGCCGCTGGCCAGCGTAAAGGGCGTTTCGGTGTTGAAATGCACAGCCTTGATTTCCAACAGCGCACGGGCGGTCAGGCGGGCGATTTCTTCCTTGGGCGGAAAACTGGCGGTAATCATGACATTCCTTTTTCGCGATGCGCCTTCATCTTGGTCCAAATACTCCCGCCGGAGGCGCTTTCCCGGCATGCGGCTGGCTTGGGTCGGCTCAGGCCTCAACGCTCCATTGCACGGCAAAACCGGGGTCAAACACCGTCACGGGACCAGCTTCGGTAAAGATCTTTGCCGGAAAGACCTGGGGCTGTTCATGTTTGACCAGTCGCATCTGGCCGCTGTTCACCGGCAGGCGGTAAAAGGTCGGCCCGTTCAGGCTGGCAAAGGACTCCAGCCGATCCAGCGCGTTTTCTTCCTCGAACACATGCGCCAGCAGGGCCATGGTGTTGGTTGCGGTAAAACAGCCGGCGCAGCCGCAGGCGTGTTCTTTCAGCGCATCCACATGGGGCGCGCTGTCGGTGCCCAGAAAATAGGCCGGATTGCCACTGGTCGCGGCGCGGCGCAGGGCCTGACGATGACGCTCGCGCTTGGCCACGGGCAGGCAATAGTAATGCGGCTTGATCCCGCCCACCAGAATATGGTTGCGGTTGATGATCAGGTGATGCGTGGTGATCGTGGCGCCCAGATTGGGCCCCCCCTCGGCGGCATAGGCCACACCTTCCTCGGTGGTGATATGCTCCATCACCACCCGCAGTTCGGGCAGCCGGCGGCGCAGGGGCGCCAGCACGGTGTCGATGAACACAGCCTCGCGGTCAAAGATGTCAACCTCGGGCGTCGTCACCTCGCCATGGGTGCAAAGCGGCAGGCCGATCTCGGCCATTTTCTCCAGCACCGGCATCACCTTATCCAGATCGCGCACACCGGAATGCGAATTGGTGGTGGCCCCCGCCGGATACAGCTTGACCGCCTTGACCAGACCACTGGCCGCCGCCGCCGCCACATCGGCCGGGTCGGTGCCTTCGGTCAGATACAGCGTCATCAGCGGCTCAAAGGCCATGCCTTTGGGCAGGGCAGCCAGAATGCGGTCGCGATATGCCGCCGCCTGATCCCCGGTCACTACTGGGGGCACCAGATTGGGCATGATGATCGCGCGGGCAAAATGGCGCGCCGTTTCGGGCAAAACACCTTGCAGCATCGCACCATCGCGCAGGTGCAAATGCCAGTCATCGGGGCGGGTGATCGTGATCTCTTTGCTCATGCGCGGGCGATAGCGCGAAGTGGCGCATATTTCCAGCACAATCGCTGCATCAGCCCGGCTGGGCGGTGGTGGCCTTTGGCATTGCGGCCAAGGCGGATGTCGCCTCGGCTTCGGCCTCGGCGGCCAGAATGTCGTTCAGCCGCTTGCGGAAATTCGGGGCGTTCAGGCGGGCCACAACGCTGGTGCAGATCCACTTTTCGCGCTTGGGGCTGGGGCGGTCGGCATTGCGCGCCAAAAGACCGCGCAGATAGGGGCCAAAACTGCGCCGCGCGCGCCACATCTGGGCAAAGCTTTGCCGGGTCAGCGTGCCCTTTGACAGCGCGTCGATCAGCGGCCCCCACAGTTTCATATGGCCCAAGGCCCAGTCCACGCGCCCGGTCAGATGCGGGGTGCGCAGATGGGTGATGTGCTTGCCCCGAAACAGGGCCGCATGCATGGCGTCTTCGGCGATGCCCGGATCATGCAGAACAAACACCCGGCCCACACCTTCAACCATATCGGGGGCATAGCCATAGCGGCTGTTGAAATCCAGCTTGCGCGATTTAAGATTGCGCCGGTCCCAGCCTGCCACATCGGGGCTTTGCGAGGCGCGGGGCGAGATCAGCAGAACCTGCGCGCCGGGGGCTGCCACGGCAAAGGCGGCGGCAGCATAGCCCTGCACGCCGCTGCCCAGAAACATGACCTGATCGAAATCCTCAAAAAAGGCGTCATCGACCAGCCGGTCGAAATAGCCATAAACGCGCTTGTCCCGATACCAGGTTTCGCCTTGGGCAATGACGCACAGATGCGACCACCCCCGCGCCTTGGCCCAGTCATAGCCCATTGGCATTTGCGACGGGCGCGCGCGGATATCGTCAAGCTGTTCAAAGGTCACAAGCAGCGTGGGGCCGTCATCGTGAAAAAAAGCCCAATGGCGGTCGCCCAGCGGGTCGAAATAGCCTTCTTCCTCGGCGATCTTTTCCATTTCCGCCACCCATCCGGGCACGTCCGTCGCGGCAGATGCGTCCACCGGCACGGCCCGCACGGGCTGTGATCGCACCTCGGCCGCAGCAGCGGGGGCGGTCTGGTCTGACATGGATCGCTCCTTCATTATGGGGCGGAATAACTTTCCGCCGCACGGCGGTCTAATATATATGTCAGTGTCGCCAATTTATGCCCATGGGGCAAGCCCGCGTCCGGCGACAGACTGTTTCCTGTGCGGGCTAAGTGCGGTGCTGGCGGATTCTGGCCGCCTGTTCCGGCCCCAGGCTGCGGGCAGGGGGGGTCATCATCAACCGGCCAAAAAGCGCACGCCACGGTTCTTCGGCCATCAGCGTGGCAAAGCGGGCATGGCGCCACGCGACCGCCGCCTGATGCAGCGGGCCCAACACCGGGTCGGCGCGCAGGGCCTGACGCAGATCGGAACAGTCAAGGTTCAGTGCCGAGCGGTCCTCGACATCTGAAAAATTGCGGTCGCACCAATACGACATGTCAAAGGCCGAGGCGGCGCGGTTGGCCCGCCCCCGGTCGCATTTCACGATATAGCTTTCCATCGCGCCCAAGGCATAGTGGTTCAACTGCGCCACGCCATAATGGTCGCGCCCCGGTTCGGAAAACAGCCGTTGCCCCAGTGTCGGATCAGACCACTGGACCGGCCGCTTTTCGCCCTTGGGCCGGTGGACCCCCAATTTGCGAAAGGCGTCGCGACGGAACAGGGTTTTCACCATCAGCGCCCGCCACGGCCAGTGCAGAACGGCAGGGGCCGCACGGGTGAACATCTCGGTCACCGGGCGGTCCTGATAGTTGATCACCCCGGCATTGCCGAACATCCGCCAGGTCAGCGCAAAGGCATCGGCCTGCGGCTGGCTGGCCAGCAGGGCCGAAAGGCTGTGATCGCCGGTATGGATCGTGACGTATTCGTCGATATCGATCACCATCGCCCAATCGCAGCGGCGAAAGGCCGGATGGCTTTCGGCTGATTTCAGCGCGGCCCATTGCGGCCCCTGATCCCAAGGGCCGGGATTGGGCAGATGCGTCAGCCAGCCCATCTGGTCAAGCCGGGCCAGCATGGCATCGGTGCCATCATCGCAATCGTTTGAAAAGACAAGAAAATCAGTAAATCCCACGGCCCGGTGATGGGCCAGCCAGTCAATCAGAAAAGCGCCTTCGTTGCGCAGGGTCACAATGGCCAGTGCTTTCATGCCGCCCCCCTTTGGCTGATCTTTTGCCCCAGCGCCTGCCACAGCGGCGCATAGGCCGGGTCAGCCTGCAACGTGGCGATCCGGGCGCGGTGCCAAGCCACTGACTTGCGGTGCAAAAAGGCAAGATCGGGGTCGGCCATCAGCCGTTCCATCCACCCGCCAACGGCAGGGTCATAGCGGCGAATGGCATCGCAGGGCTGATCTTGCAGATCGAACCGCTCCCAATAGTCCAGCCCCATGTCCTGGCCCACATGGTTGACCCGCCCGCGGTCACGCTTCACCAAAAAGCTTTCGGCGCTGCGCAAGGCGTAATGGTTGACCTGCGCCACCGTGTAATCGGCGGCCACAAACATCGGGTGGCGCTGCGGGCGCCACGGCGCACCGCCGGGTTCTTCGCGCCGAAAGTCGGGGGCGCCGTCTTTGGGCAGGGGGCAGTGAATCCCGATGCGGCCATAGGGGATCTGGCCCCGAAACAGCGATTTGGCATAGGCAAAGGCGCCAACATCGGGGGGCATCTGACGATTGGCATGGGTGAACTGGCGGGAGATCGGCCCATCTTGATAGCGCAACTGCCCATTGGGGCCAAAGATGCGCCACGGCACCGAAATCACCTCGGCGCCGGGGCTGGCCATTGCAGCCAGCGCCTGCACCGTGCCGTCCCCCGCCTTGATCGTCAGAAATTCATCGGCATCACACACCCAGATCCAGTCGGCCTGTTGCACCATCTCATAGCGGGTGGCCTGCTTGAGGGCCGAGCGTTGGATCGAGGTGGCGGGCCAGTGTTTCGTGGGGTGATGCACCGCCAGCCCCAAGGCCTGCAAGCGAAAGGCCAGCTTGCGGGTGTGGTCGGCGCAGTCATTGGTGCAGATCAGGATGTTGTCAAACCCCAGCGCCTTGTGATGCGCCACCCATTCCAGCAGGAATGCGCCTTCGTTCTTCATCGTGGTAATGACGGTAAAGCCGCTCAATGCTCGGCCTCGCCGCTGTGTTCCACGGTAAAGAAGAAATCCGGCGGCAGATCGTCGCGAAAGGCGATGTCGTCAGGAATGACATGTGGCCCCACGCCAAAGACATTCGAGCCGAAGTGATGCTGCATCCGGCACAGCCGTCGCATCCTCTCGCTGGTCAGTTCGGCATAGAAATTGCGATAGTTCTCGGTTTCCAGCAATTCTGCGATCTTGGCCCGGTGACAGGCCACCGAATGATCATGCGCGGCGCGGATGTCAGGGTCGGCCATCAGCCGGTCATATTCGGCGCGCAAGGCAGGCAGCATCCGCAGGATAGAGGTGTCGGTATCGGAGTTATGGCTCATCCGGAACCAGTAGTTCAGGCCCTGATCGCGATCGACATGGTTCACCCGACCCCGGTCCCGCTTGACCAGAAAGCTTTCGGCGCTGCGCACGGCATAGTGGTTCAGTTGCACCCAATCATAGCCATAGGTTTCCAGCGTGCTGCGCCAGCCGTTGCGAAACATCTCGCGCGGCATGGGCTGGCCTGATCCGTTCAGCCATTTCACCTGATCCCACAGGTCGGGCTTCAGCCCCTTGGGCCGGTGGACACCCAGCTTCTTGTAGATGTCGATATTGCGAAACAGCGTCTTGAACCCCCAGGCCTGATGCGGCTTGCGGATCACCTCGGGGGCGCAATCGGTGAATTGTTCCAGCAAAAAACGATCTTCATAGGGGGCCACATCGGAATTGCCGATCAGCCGCCAGGTCAGGCTGATCATATTGGCATCCCCCATGGCGGTATACAGCGCCTTGAGCGTGCCATCGCCAATCTTGATGTTGATGAATTCATCAACATCCATGCAGATGCCCCAGCCGCAATCCTGCATCACCGGCTCAGACTCGGCGGCCTGCAACGCCGCATGCTGGGGCTTCAACTCTCCGCCCGGCACCCAAGGGTTAGGGCGGTGCTGCACAAGGCCCTTTTGCTGCAACAAGTCCAGCATCGTATCGGTGCCATCGGTGCAGTCATTGGTATAGACCAGAAAATCATCCACACCGATGGCGCGGTGATAGGCGATCCATTCCAGAATGAAGGGGCCTTCGTTCTTCATCGTGGTGACAATCGCCGTGCGCCCGCCCTTGACCGCGGCCTTTGGCGCTTTCTTGGGTTTCGACACTGGGGCGCGCACGGGTTTATGGCCGAAATGGGTTTCGGCCAGGGTCAGCAGGCCCATATCTTCAATCAGCGAGGTTTTCGGCGCCAGTTCGCCCGAAGCCCGTTTGGGCACGCGCAGGGCCATGGCGCGATAAAAGGGAATAGTCTCGGCCGGGTCAGGCTTGGCATAGGCCACCCGCACCATGCGCCAGGTGTTGGCCAGCCCTGCCTTTTCCGGGGCCACCCCCCAGCGGGCGATCCCGCGCCGCGCATCGAACTGACGGCAGATATGGTCGCCAAACTGCGGCGCATCGCGCGGGCGCACCCGCCAGGGGTAGATCCTGCGCCCCACCAGCAGCGCCACGCCGTGCTGGGCCGAGACGCATTTGTCAAAGGCATCGGTCGCCTCGGGCGCCAGAATATCCGTGACATCCAGCACCAGCACCGCCCGCGCCGCCGACAAAAACCGCCATTTTGCAATTTCGAACACCAACTGCTCGCCCAAAGGGGCGCGCCACGGGTCGGGTGGGGGCGGGTCCATCCGGTCTTTGCCGGGGGCGTCGGGGGCCAGAAAAGGGTGGTTTTCCGGGCCAAGTCCGGGCTTGCCCAAGGGCAGGGGGCATTCCAGTACCACAACGGTGATGGCCGTCTGCCCCAGGGCGCGCTGCAAGGCGCTGGCAAAGCCCGGATCAGGCAACCGGTTCAGGATCAGCGCCCCTTGCAGGCCGTGGGTGCGGGCGTGATAGGCCAGACCCTGCGCCACCTGTTCGGGCGTTTCTTCCAGCCGCATGCCAAAGGTGACATTCAGGCCCGCCAGCAGATCAGGCTCGACCAGATTGGGCGGCGCGGCAAACCGGCCCCCATCTGTCAGCGCCAGTTCCCCCGGCGCTTCGGTGACAACCATGGCCGCCCCCGAGACATCGCGCAACTCGGTCGGGCGGGCGCAGCCATCGGCCCCATCGGGGGCAAAGGCCGTGGGCGACGTGCCCGCGCCAAAGAAATGGATCACCGCGCCATCGGGCTGCTGGACCACATCCAGCAGCACCGTCAGCCCATGGGCCTGCACAGCGCGGGCCACCATCTGGCGGTGCAAGACCTGCGGGCCGCCCGACTTGGGTTCTGCGGCCGTTGGGCCTTTGTTCTTGTGCTGTGCTGCCATTGCCCCTTGCCTGCGGTCTGACGCCGCGCTGGCTGTTTCATAACATATGGGCAGCGGTTGGGCAAAGCCGGGGCAGCCAAGATTATTTCCGTAACCTTGGCAAATCGCCCAAGTTTCGCCAGACTGTTTCGCAAGTATCCCCCAAAGACGGGGCTAAGGAGCAGGTGAATGGGTATGGTCAGAGAAGTCGGCACGCTGTGGATCGGCGGCAGCCTGTCCTGGATGGAGCAGTTGTGCCTGAAATCCTTTGTCGATCAGGGCCAGAAGATCACGCTGTTTTCCTATGAAGACATCCCCAACGTGCCCAAGGGGGTGATCCGGCGCGACGGGCGCGAGGTCATCGATACCGACAACTTCATGAAATATGAAAAGAAAGACAGTTTTGCGCTGTTTGCCGATCTGTTCCGCCTGCATATGCTGGCCAAGAACCCCGGCATGATCTGGATCGACACCGACGTCTATTGCCACCGTCCGATGACCTATGACAGCCCTTATGTGCTGGGGTTTGAGTTGCCCGGCGATCATCGGGTGAACAACGCGGTTCTGGGCCTGCCCGCCGACAGTGCGCTGTTGCAGGCAATGCTGGACTATACGTCTGATCCCTTTGCCATTCCGCCCTTTGTCAAACCCAAGTTGCAAGAAGACTATCGTCAGGCCGCAGCAGAGGGCCATCCGGTGCATGTCAGCCAGCAGCCCTGGGCCGTCTGGGGGCCGATGATGGTGACCCATTTCACCCATGCGCTGGGCCTTGCCGACAAGGTGCTGCCGCTTGAGGCGTTTTATCCCGTCACCTTTCCCGATCGGCTAAGGTTCCTGCGCCCCGCCGAACTGGTGGAAAAGATGCTGTCGCCCCAGACCACGGCCCTGCATCTGTGGGCGTCGAACAAGCGCGAACTGGGCCTGCGCCACAATGGCCTGCCGCCGGCGGGCAGCTTTCTGGATGGGTTGCTGAAAAAACATGGCATCGCCCCCGAGGCCGCCCCGATCAAGGGGCGCGGCAAGCGGGTGTTCGAGGCCGGGCTTGTCGATCAGGTCGATCTGAATGATGTCACCAGCTTTGCCGATATCGGCGGCACCGCCCAGTCTTTGGCCGTTGCGGCCCATGCGCGGTGGGATTGCGATGTCACCCTGATTGATGTTGACCACACCGGGGCGTTCTGCGCGACCCCGTCCCCATGGGTTGCCCCCTATATCGCCTTTTTGACCGAACACGGCGTGCCCGAAGACCGCATCACCCGTTTGTCCGAGGCAAAGGATCTGGCCCCCAGTGATCTGATCGCCAATCTGGGCGGGTTTGGGGATGTGAACAAGATCAAGCATTTATCGGGCATTCTTCCGAAATTGCTGCATTCGGACAGCCGCATGGTTCTGGATGTGCGCAAAGGCTCGGGGGCTTTTCCCTTTCTCAAGGCCTTTGGCAGCACCGAAACGCTCTCAACCTCGGAAAGCGATGGCGTGCCGATCTTGCGCAGCCTGTTTCGCGCGGGGCCGCAAATCGCGGCAAAGGCGCAAGATGACAGCTGGTCGTCGATTGCCACCACACTTGCGGGCAAGGATGGCTTTTTCCGCGAAAGCCCAGACCATTCCTTTTTGTTCATCCAGCGATCGGATACGCTGGTTGTAACCTTTGACAATCTGGATATCGCCATGGGCAAGCGTGAGGACCGCAGGCCTTGGGGCTTTTCCTTTATCGAAAAGCAGGGCTGGTCGATGTTGGGTGTCATGGCCAATGGCTGGACATGGTATCGCGACCCTTGGGTGTGGCAGCAATTCGATGATTTGCGCGACACCGGCTTTTTCAAACGCTTCAAACGGGTGGTGTTTTACGGCGCATCGATGGGGGGCTATGCGGCCTCGGCTTTCGTTGCCGCCTGTCCGGGGGCCGATGTGGTGGCGATTTCGCCGCAATCGACACTCGACAAATCCATCGTGCCTTGGGAAACCCGCTATAAAACCGCGTGGGACCGTGATTTTTCCGGGCCTTATGGCGATGCGGCGCGGGTCAGCGCGGCGGCAGGGCGCGTATTTTTGCTGTATGATCCCTATGAGCCGTTGGACAGCGGCCATGCCGACCGCTTTACCGGTGCGAATGTCACCCGCCTGCGCGCGCCCCTGATGGGGCATCGTCTTGGCTCCAGCCTGCAGCAAATGGGCATCCTGGCCCCGATCACGCTGGGTGCGCTGAATGGCACCCTGACCGAAGCCGAGTTTTATCGCATGTTGCGCGCCCGCAAAGGCTTTGCCCGCTATCAGAAAGAGCTGTTCAAACGGGCGGTTGATCGTGGCCGGCCCGATCTGGCCCGCAAACTGGGGCGCTATGTTCTGACGCGTGGTGACAATCGCTATATCCGTCAGGGTCTGATGGCGCTGTAGCGCAGGGCCGGGGGCGGCCACACTGGGGGGCATCAACCCCGCCTTGGCGGTGGTGTCACGGAACAGCGCGCAGGCCCGTGCAGGGGTGCGCCCCCCCGCCCACAGTCGCCGGCCACAGTCGCCGGCCAGCCCACCCTGTCACCCTGTCCATTGGTCGCATTTCCCGCTGTGCTGGCTTGACCGCCCCGGATGCGACCGTCAGCATTGGGTGCAGCCCGCGCCTTGACCCGCGGCCCCCCGAAAGGACATGACGTGACGCCTCTGCCGCCCTCTATTGATGCGACCCAAACCCTGCTTTCGGATCAGGGCTATGTCGCCAGCCGGTCACTGGCCACGGTGGTGTTTCTGTCCTTGCGGTTGGGTCGCCCGTTGTTTCTGGAGGGAGAAGCGGGTGTCGGCAAAACGGAAATCGCCAAAACCCTGGCCCAGGCCCTGGGGCGCCGCCTGATCCGTCTGCAATGCTATGAAGGCCTTGATGCGGCCTCGGCGGTGGCAGAATGGAACTTTGCCGCACAGATGGTGGCGATCCGCGCGGCCGAAACCACGGGCCAAGGCACGGCCAAGGCAGATCTGTTCACCGAAGATTTTCTGATCGAACGGCCGCTGCTGGCCGCCATGCGCCCGCAATCGGGCGGGGCACCGGTGCTGCTGATAGATGAGCTGGACCGCACCGATGAACCGTTTGAGGCGTTCTTGCTGGAAGCCTTGTCAGATTTTCAGGTGACCATTCCCGAACTTGGCACCATTCGCGCGCCTGAACCGCCGATTGTCATCCTGACCTCGAACCGCACGCGTGAGGTGCATGATGCGTTGAAACGGCGCTGCCTTTATCACTGGGTCGATTATCCCGCCTTTGACCGAGAGCTTGAGATCCTGAAATCGCGCTGCCCCGAAGCGCAAGATACGCTAAGTCGCGAAATCGTGGCCTTTGTTCAGAAACTGCGCCGCGAAGACCTGTTCAAACGCCCCGGTGTGGCCGAAACCATCGACTGGGCCAAATGTCTTCTTGCCCTTGATGTCATTGCCTTGTCGCCCGAGGTGATCGCCGACACGCTGGGGGCCATTCTGAAATATCAGGATGATATTCAGAAGATCAGCGGATCACAGGCCAAGCAGTTGTTGGATGAGGTGCGCAAGGAACTGGCCCCGGCATGAGACGGGATGTCGGCGCCTTCAGCCAGGGGGGTGGGGGCAGCGCCCCCGCGGCTAGGAACAGGCCAGCACGATGACGACCTATGCCCCGCTGGATATTCCCGAAGATGGCAAACTGGCCCAGAATATCACTCATTTCGCCCGCGCCCTGCGCAAGGCGGGCCTGCCCATCGGGCCGGGGCGGGTGATTGACGCCATCCGCGCGGTGCAGGCGGCGGGCTTTTCCGAACGGGTCGATTTTTACTGGACCCTGCACGCCTGTTTCGTCAGCCGCCCCGAAGAGCGGGTGATCTATGAACAGGTGTTCCGGCTGTTCTGGCGCGACCCGAAATACCTTGACCATATGATGAGCCTGCTGCTGCCCTCGATCCAGGGGCTGCAAGAGGACCGGCAGGCGCAAGCGGCCGAAAAGCGCGCCGCCGAGGCCCTGCTGGACGGGGTTGACCGTGACATCCCCAAGCCGCCCGGCGATGCCAAGGCCGAAGACAGCCAGATCGAGATTGATGCCTCAACCACCATGAGCGCGGAAGAACGGCTGAAAACGCTGGATTTCGAACTGATGTCGGTTGAAGAAATGGCCGAGGCCAAGCGGATGTTGGCGCGGTTGTCCTTGCCGGTGCAGCCGTTGAAGACACGGCGCAGTGTGGCGGCCTTGCATGGCCCGCAGATTGATCTGCGCCGCACCCTGCGCGCCAGCCTGCGCACGGGCGGCGAGGTGCAGCGCCTTGCGCTGAAGGCGCCGCGCAAGCGGTGGCCCAATCTGGTGGTGATCTGCGACATCTCGGGCTCGATGAGCCAGTATTCCCGTATGGTGCTGCATTTCATCCATGCTGTTGCCAACCGCAAAGGGCAGGGATGGGCCAAGGTGCATGCCTTTACCTTTGGCACCCGGCTGACCAATATCAGCCGCCACCTGCACAACCGCGATGTTGATGCCGGGCTGAAACTGGCCGGGGCCGAGGCGCAGGATTGGTCGGGCGGCACCCGGATCGGGGCCTGTCTGCACGATTTCAACCGCGACTGGTCGCGCCGGGTGTTGGGGCAGGGGGCGGTGGTCTTGCTGATCACCGATGGCCTTGACCGCGATGACACCGGCCTGTTGGCCGCCGAGGCCGAGCGGTTGCATCTGTCGTGTCGGCGGCTGATCTGGCTGAATCCCTTGTTGCGCTGGGAAGGCTTTGCCCCCAAGGCGCGTGGGGTGCGCGCCTTGTTGCCCCATTGCGATGCGTTTCGCGCCAGCCATTCCATTGCCTCTTTGCAGGCCTTGGGGCAGGCGATTTCCGATCCGGGGGATGCAGGTGAAAAGGCGCGGCTGATGCGGCAGTTGACTGCTGGCTGAACGGGGAACCAAACCCGTGATTTGGGCGTTTCCCGGCTGAACCCCGCCCATGAACCGCTTTGATATGGCATAACATGGTGGTCTGTGGCCTGTCTGGGGACAAGGCGTAACGTGGGGGGCGCAACCTCTGCCCCCTTGCCGTGAAAGGAATGCTATGAACAAGCTGCTCTCGACCACCACTGCATTGTCACTGGCCCTGATGCCGGTGCAACCCTGGCCACTGTTTGCCCAAGGCGTATTTGGTCAGGCAAATGGGGTCACCATTGCCGAAGATGGATCAATTATCGCGGCGGATGGGACGGTGCTGTGTCAGGCCGCAGCCGACGCCCCCTGCAACCCGCTGGACTTTGGCCTTGATCTGGTGCCCGCGCCGCAAGAAGGCGCCTCTGGCGGTGTGTTTGGAAATGGGGCCGGGTCCGGGCCGGACGCTGATCCTGAAGAAGCAGCCCCCGAATTGGCCACGCCCGACTCGGCACCCGAAGCGGTGTTGCAACCACCGCCTGCGCCGTCAGATGCGCCCGCACCCGAATCCCTTGTGGCCGATGAACCGCCTGCTGACTCTGCTCCGCCGTTGCTTGGGCAATCCGAACCCACTGTGGAACCTGCGCCAGAAGCCCAGCCTGAGGCCGGGGTTGCACCGCAGCCAGAGGGCGGCAGTGGTCTTGGGGATGAGCCAAATGGCAGCGGGCAGGGGGTCTTTGCCTCGCCAACTCTGGAGGACGTGCCGTCAGACAGACCAGCAGAGCCCGAGGCAACCGGCTCTGTCTTTCCAGCGCCAGAGCCAGCGCCAGAGCCGGGAGAAGCAGACGCCTCCCCCGCAGATGCACTGCCCGTAGAACTGCCTGCCGAGGTTGAAAGCGTCTTTGAGCGCGCCCGTGCCGCAGAATCGGCCGCAGCGGATACCGCCACGGCCGAAGCAGGAGCATCCATCGCTCCGGTTGACGCGCCGGTTGTCACGGAAGAGGCCGCGGATACCGTCAATCAGCTGTTGTCGGGCGAAAGCCTTGGCCTTGGGGGGGTGTTTGGCGCACTGGCCACGCAAGGGGCGGGGGCCGATACCACCACGCCCGCCGAAGCGCCCGAGCCGCAAAGCGTGACCGAGACCACGATCACCGAGTCTGACACGCGGTCTTCGTTCGAAGACTTTGCCAAGGCGCCCGAGGTGCTGGAGGGCGGGCGCAAGAAATCGGGTCTGTCTGATCTGGAGAAAGCCGGGCTGATCGCGCTTGGGGCCATTGTCGTGGGCAAGATCCTGTCGGATGGCCGTGAGGTGGTGGCCAATACCGGCGACCGTGTCGTGGTGCGCGAACCGGATGGCAATTATCAGGTCTATAAGGATGATGACACCCTGCTGCGCCGCCCGGGCGCCACGGTGCGCACCGAAAGCTATGCCGATGGCTCGACCCGCAGCACGGTGTTGCGCGAAGATGGCAGCGAGGTTGTGACGATCCGCGATGCCACTGGCCGGGTCTTGCGCCGGGCGGTTTATGATGCGCGGGGAAATGAAACCGTGTTGATCAACGATCTGATGCCCGAAGAACGGATCGAGGTTTCGACCCTGCCGCAACCCCGCCCGAACCGCACGACGATTTCGTCGCGCAGCGAAGATGCGGCCTTGCGTGCCGAACTGGCCCGGGTCGAGGCCCAGCGTCTGGGCCGCAGCTTTAGCCTGCGCCAGATCCGCGAGATCAAGGAAGTGCGCCGGCTGGCGGCTGCGATTGATGTAGATAACATCACCTTTGACAGCGGCTCGGCTGTGATCCGCACCACCGAGGCGCGCAATCTGGCCGATCTGGGCCGGGTGATGGCCGATCTGCTGGACCAGAACCCCTATGAGTTGTTCTTGATCGAGGGCCATACCGATGCCGTGGGCTCGGCGGCATCGAACCTGGCGCTGTCAGACCGGCGCGCGGAATCGGTGGCGCTGGCCCTGAGCGAATATTTCGGTATTCCGCCCGAAAACATGGTGGTGCAGGGTTACGGCGAGTATGACTTGCGGGTGCAGACCGACGCGGATGAGCGGCGCAATCGCCGGGTGGCCGTGCGCTTGATTTCGCCGCTGATGCAAACGGCGTCGCGTTGATTTGACTTGGGTCAAAGACGGCGGCGGGGATTCGGGTGAAATGGGCCTATCGGTCCGGCGCTCCCAACCTTTCCGCCGCCGATGGTCACGGTGTTCCGTCTTCCCTGTCGCAACACCACAGCGACGCCGCAGGCCTCCCTCCTGCGGCGTTTGGCTTTTTGGGGGGCGCGTCTGGGGGCTTTTGCCACCTTTTGCCAGTGGCAAAGCCGCCCGCCTGCCGCCATAGTCGGGCCAAGGGGGACAACCATGATGCAACCTGCCGACCACGACCGGATACCCGAAATCGCGCTTGATTGGCACCGACAGGGGCAAGGGGCGGCTTTGGCAACCGTGGTGGAAACCTGGGGCAGCGCGCCGCGACAGGCGGGCAGCCAACTGGCCATTTCGGGGCAGGGGCAGATCATGGGCTCGGTCTCGGGGGGCTGTGTCGAAGGGGCCGTCGTGACCGAGGCGCTCGAGGCGCTGGATGATGGCACGCCGCGCCTGCTGACCTTTGGCGTCAGTGATGAGACGGCTTTTGCCGTGGGGCTGGCCTGCGGCGGCACCATTCGGATTCTGGTTGAACCCATCGGCACCGGCGGCCACCGCCTGCCCGAGGCGATGCTGGCCCAGATCGTGGCGGCCCGTGCTGCGCGCCTGGCCCTGGCCTATGCCATCACGCCCGACAGTTGGGCGCGCCAGTTGCTGCCGCCCGGTGCAGATGCGGCGGCCGATCTGCGGTTCCGGTCTGACAAATCGGGGATGGAGGAGGACGGGCGCTTTATCGCGATCTACAACCCGCCCCTGCGCCTGATCGTGGTGGGGGCGGTGCATATTGCGCAGCCGCTGCTGACAATGGCGCGTGCCTGCGGGTATGACCCCACGCTGATCGACCCGCGTGCCGCCTTTGGCAGTGCCGAGCGCTTTCCCGGAGAGACCATTCTGGAAGACTGGCCCGATGAGGCCATGGCGGCACTGCGCCCCGATGCGCGCACAGCCATTGTCACCCTGACCCATGACTCCAAGCTGGATGATCCGGCCATCCACGCGGCCCTTGCCAGCGATTGCTTTTATCTGGGCTGCCTTGGGTCTTCGCGCACCCATGCCAAGCGGGTGGATCGGTTGCAGGCCGCCGGCCTGACTGCGGCGCAAATCGCCCGTATCCACGCGCCTGTGGGTCTTGATATCGGGGCCAAGACCCCGGCAGAAATCGCCGTGTCCATTCTGGCGCAGATCACCCAGCGTCTGAGGAGGGGCTGATGCGCTTTGGCGAGGTGCCACTGGATCAGGCCAAGGGCGCCATTCTGGCACATTCGGTGATGCCGGGGGCCGATGGCGGTGGGCCTGCGCGGTTTCGCAAGGGCTTGGTGCTGGGGCCGGAACAGATTGATGGCTTGCGCGCGGCCGGGGTGGCGCGGGTGACTGTGGCGCTGCTGGAACCGGGTGATGTGGCCGAAGACAGCGCCGCGGCAGCCCTTGCGGCGGCTTTGGTGCCTGATCCGGTGGCCTCTGGGCTGGCCGTGTCGGCGGCCTTTACCGGGCGGGTGAACCTGAATGCGGTTGGGCCGGGCATTGCCCAGATTGATACCGATGCCGTGCATGCCCTGAACCGGGTGGACCCGGCCATTACGCTTGCCACCCTTGCGCCCTTTTCGCGGGTGGAACAGGGGATGCTGGTGGGCACCGTCAAGATCATCTCTTATGCCGTGGCAGCCGACCGGCTGGCCCAGGCCTGCGATCTGGCCCGTGCGGCCATCCGGGTGCGGCCTGTGGTGCTGCGCTCGGCCAGCCTGATCCTGACCGAGGTGCCGGGCCTGCCGGACAAGCTGAACGCCAAGGGCCTGACCGCGATCGAGGGGCGGTTGCGCGCCTTGGGGATGGATCTGGCCGCGCATCGGGTGGTGGCCCATGACGAGGCGGCGATTGCGCAGGCTTTGGTGGACCTGCCGGGCGATATGGTGCTGATCCTGACCGGCTCGGCGACGTCTGATCTGTATGACACCGCCCCGCAGGCCCTGCGCCGGGCCGGGGGCCGCGTGGCGCGGTTCGGGATGCCGGTGGATCCGGGCAATCTGTTGTTCCACGGCCAGTTGGGCCAACGCCCGGTGATCGGCCTGCCCGGTTGCGCCCGCAGCCCGGCGCTGAACGGGGCCGATTGGGTGCTGGAGCGTTTGGCCTGCGGTCTGGTGGTCAGCGATGCGGATGTGGCCGCCATGGGGGTGGGCGGATTGCTGAAGGAAATCCCGATCCGCCCGCAACCGCGAGAACGGCCATGATCCGCGCCCTGTGTCTTGTGCTGGGCCTGCTGGGCACCCCGGCATTGGCCCAAGGCGGCGGCCCTGACGCCCCGCCGTTGCAGGCGGCGGTGGCGCAGTGGCTGGCCGGAGACGAGGCAGAGGCCTTGCCCGCACTGGCCCGGTTGGCGCAAGGGGGCGATGACGCCGCCCGCCTGCTGTTGGCGCTGATTGACATGACGGCGGCCTATCAGGGCGATTGGCTGGGCGGCTTGGACCGAACGGCGCGGATCGCGCTGATGCGCAGGCCCGGCGGTTTGTCGGGGCAAAGCTGGCTTGATATCGCCACGGGCCCGGTGGCCCAGGCCTGGCGCGATCTGCTGGACACGTCGGCAGGGCCGGGCGTGGTGCTGGCCTTTGCCGCCTTGGGCGAAGATCGGGCCGCAGTTTTTGCCGCGCGCACCCTGCACCGCCGCCAGAACCGTGATCTGGCGCAGGCCATGGCCGCGCCCGATGTGCCAGCCTATCTGCGCCGCTTTGCCGGAGTTGGTGACATGCCGCCCCCCGATGACGGGCAGTGGGCCGTGATCGACACCGCCTGCGCCACGCATTGCCCCGGCGAGGCCGAAGCCTGCCGCAAGGCGGTAAGCATGGCGTTGCACGGCGATATCGCCATGGCCGGATCCCCTGCGGCCCAGATCATCGCACCCGGCGATTGGGCGGCCAGCGCCAAGGGGCAGGCTGCGCTGTTGCGGCTGATTGCAACCTCGGGCTGGCGGGGGGACGGGCCTGCCTGTTTGCAAACGGCGCTGGCCGGGCTGTGAAAAAGGGGGCCAGATGGCCCCCCGTCACCGATCCGGTCCGGCGCGATGGCATCAGCCGTCGTTGCGCTGACCTTCGACAATCTGGCGCATGGCATCCAAGGGCACATAGCCGCGCACCATGGTCTGATCGATCACAAAGGCCGGAGTGCCGTTGATTTCCATCGTGGTGGCCAATTGGTGATTGGCCTCGATCACCGCCATCACTTCGGGTTTGCCCATCTGCGCGGCAATGGCGGCGGGGTCGTGGCCCAGATCCTCGGCCAGGCGGGCCAGCGTTTCTGCGGTTGCATCGCCGCGCATTTCCATCAATGCGTCATGCGCAGCCTTATAGGCATCGTCGCCATGCAACTGACGCACGGCAATGGCAAACTGCGATGTCAGCATGGATTGTTCGCCCAAGATCGGAAATTCTTTCAGCACGAACCGGATGTTGCCATCTGATTTCACCAGTTCTTCAACCTCGGTATAGGCTTTCTTGCAATAGCCGCAGCGGTAATCCATGAACTCGACCACGGTGATATCGCCCTGCAGATTGCCACCGGCCCAGTCATTCGGGCTGTTGTAGATGGCGTCGGCATTGTCTGACATCATTTGCAGATCGCGCTGTGCCGCATCTTGCTGTTGTTTGCCCTGCAAAACGTCCATGGCTTCGATCAGAACTTCGGGGTTTTCCAGCAGATAGGCGCGCACTTCGGCACGAAAGTCTTCGCGCTCGGCGGCTGTCATTTCGGCGGCGGCGGGCAGAGCAGTCAGGGTGACCAGTCCAAGGGTCGTCAGAAAGCGGCGCATGCAGTCTCCGTTCGCTTGCGGGTGGCATCATCTTTTTGTGCCGGGGTTGACCTTGCGCCCCCGAACGGGACACATCGGCGTGAACCATAGGGGAACGGGCATGAGAAGTTCAAGGCGAGGTGATGTTGATCCCTTCATTGTGATGGATGTGATGGAGGAGGCGCGGCGGCTGGAAGCGGCGGGGCGCAGCATCATTCACATGGAGGTGGGCCAGCCCGGAACACCTGCGCCCGCCCTTGCCCGGGCCGGTCTGGCGCAGGCGATGGAGGCAGGGCCGTTGGGTTATACTGTGGCGCTTGGCCTGCCCGAGTTGCGGGCAGGGATCGCGGCGCTGTATCGGCGTTGGTATGGTGTGGATCTGAACCCTGACCGGGTTGTGGTCACCGCCGGGTCGTCTGCGGCCTTTTTGCTGGCCTTTACGGCGCTGTTTGATGCGGGCGACCGTGTGGCCTTGGGCGAACCCGGTTATCCCAGCTATCGCCAGATCTTGCGGGCGCTGTCCTTGGTGCCGGTGGGCATCCCTGCGGCAGCGGAAAACCGGCTGCAACCGGTGCCTGCCGATTTGCAGGGCATTGACATGCAAGGGCTGATCGTCGCCTCGCCCGGCAATCCGTCGGGCACCATGCTGTCAAAGCCCGCCCTTGCCGCGCTGATGGCCCATTGCGCCGCGCATGACATCAGCTTTATCTCGGATGAGATTTATCACGGCCTGCATTATGCCGACCGCGCCACCTCGGCGTTGGAAATTGGCGACGAGGCCTATGTGATCAATTCCTTTTCCAAGTATTTCAGCATGACGGGCTGGCGGATCGGCTGGATGGTTGTGCCCGAAGACCATATCCGCAAAGTTGAGCGGCTGGCGCAAAACATGTTCATCTGCCCGCCCCATGCCAGCCAGATCGCGGCCCTGCACGCGCTGGAGGCGATTGACGAGCTGGAGGCGAACCGCGCGGTCTATGCCGAGAACCGGCGCCTGATGCTGGAGGGGCTGCCGGCTGCGGGCTTTACCAAGATTGCACCGCCCGACGGGGCCTTTTACATCTATGCCGATGTGTCCGAGATGACGGACGACAGCCTTGCCTTTGCCCGCCGCATTCTGAACGAGGCGGGGGTCGCCGTGACGCCGGGGGTCGATTTTGATCCTGTGCGCGGCAAGGGCACCTTGCGCTTTTCCTATGCGCGCGCCACGGCCGATATCCGCGAAGGGCTGTCGCGGTTGCAAGATTTCATGGCTGCGGCGGGCTTTGTGGGGGGGGAAGGCGCTTCTGACCGGGGTGTGAGTTGACGGCGCCCCGGTTGATCGGGACAGTGGCGCGAAAAAGGGCAGGGTGATGCGGTTTTTTCTGATTGGTCTGGGTGTCTGGCTGTGTCTGGTCGGTGGGGCGGGCAGTGTGGCGGCGCAAACGCTGTCGGCATTGGCGCGGCTGGATGCGGCAGAGTCGGTCATCACCCAGGACGGATCTGCAACGGAAATTGCCCTGACCATCAGCCAGCCGGTGCCATGGCGGGTGCGGGTGATGGACAACCCGCCGCGGCTGGTTCTGGATATGCGCGAGGTGGATTGGTCGCCCCTTGGGCAGGTGGCACAAGACAGCCCGGACATCTTGTCGTTGCGCGCGGGTGTGTTCCGTCAGGGCTGGTCGCGGCTGGTGCTGGAACTGGCCGGGCCGATGCGGGTGGCCAGTGCCGAGATGCAGACGACGGGGACAACGGTGCTGACCCTGCGGCTGGAACCCGAGACGCCAGAGGCCTTTGCCCAAGCCGCAGCCCAGCCCGAGCCGCCCGAATGGGCGCTGCCGCCTGCGGCCGATCTGGCCAAGCCCTTGCCGCGCGGGGCGGGCCCCATCGTCGTGGTGCTGGATCCGGGCCATGGCGGCATCGATCCGGGTGCCGAGCGAGATGGATTTACCGAGGCCGATCTGGTGCTGACCTTCGCGCGCGAGCTGAAAGAGGCCCTGCTGCGGGATGGCAGTTTTCTGGTGGTGATGACGCGCGAGGAAGATGTGTTTGTGCCGCTGGAGACGCGCATCTCGATCGCTCGCGCGGCTGGGGCCCATGTTTTCCTGTCGTTGCATGCCGATGCCATTGCCGAGGGCGAGGCCGTGGGGGCCACGATCTATACCTTGTCGGATGATGCCAGTGACGCTGCGGCCCAGACCCTGGCCGAACGCCACGACAGGTCCGATCTGCTGTCGGGCGTTGATCTGAGTGCGCAGGATGATCTGGTGGCGACGGTGCTGATGGATATGGCACGCACCGATACCGAACCACGGATCGCACGGCTGGCCGTCGCGCTGGAGTCGGCAATCAAGGCGCGTGACTTGCGGATGCACCGCTTTCCGCATCAGACGGCCGGGTTTTCGGTGCTGAAATCGCCCGATATTCCGTCGGTCCTGGTCGAGCTTGGCTTCATGTCTTCGGCGCGCGATCTGGCCCGGCTGACCGATTCCGACTGGCGGGCCCGGATGGTCGATGCGCTGCGCGACGGGTTGAAGACCTGGGCGGCCGAAGATGCCGCCCTGTCGGCCCTGCGCCGCCAATAGCCCCGGCAGGCGCTGTGACGCAAAGTTGTGCGCGGATAGGGGCCGGTTTGGCCCTGATCGTTTTGACCGCATCGCGCACAAGCGATATGATACCGCAGCAGTAGTTTTGGGATTCCCGCGCGTGGTCAGATTTGTCGGCTCTTTCTTCGGTGGCATCTTTACGATGATCACCATGGGTGTGCTTTTTGCCGCGCTGTCGATTGGCGCGATTTTTTACATGTATGCGCAAGATCTGCCCAGCCATGAACGGCTTGCCCAGTATTCGCCGCCGACGATCAGCCGCATCTATTCGGCCGAAGGCCGGATCATCGACGAATTCGCCCAGGAACGTCGCCTTTTCGTGCCGATCGAGGATATTCCCGATCTGGTCAAGGCCGCCTTCATCAGCGCCGAGGACAAGAATTTTTACACCCATCGCGGCTATGACGTGACGGGTATGGTTTCGGCCCTTGTGGATGCGGTGAAAAGCCGGGGTCAGAATGTGCGCGGCGCATCCACCATCACCCAGCAGGTGATGAAGAACTTTCTGTTGTCGGGCGACCGCACCGGCGAACGCAAGATCAAGGAACTGATTCTGGCCAGCCGGCTGGAAGAAACGCTGTCCAAGGACAAGATCCTGGAACTGTATCTGAACGAGATCTTTCTGGGCCAGAATTCCTATGGTGTGGCGGCTGCGGCGCAGACCTATTTCAACAAGTCGCTGGTCGATCTGACAGCGGGCGAGGCCGCCTATCTGGCGACCCTGCCCAAAGCCCCGTCCGACCTGCACCCCGTGCGCAACAAGGAACGCGCGATGGAACGGCGGGCCTATGTGCTGAACCGCATGGTCGAGGATGGGGCCATCACGCGTGAGGTGGCCGAAGCCGAAAAGGCGCAGCCGCTGAAATCGGTGCAGAACGGCGATTACCCGGCCTTCCGCGAATCCTTGCCTGACCGCGATTATTTTACCGATGAAATCCGCCGCCAGCTTTCGGGCAGCTTTGGCGAGGAAGAGTTTTTCGCCGGTGGTTTGTCGATCCGCGCCACGGTTGATCCTGAATTGCAGACTGTGGCCGCAGCCTCGCTGCGTCGCGGGTTGGAACGCTATGACCGCGGTCTGGGCATCTGGCGCGGCACGCGACAGACCATCTCGCCTGATCGGTTGACATCGGAAGACGATTGGCGCGCGGCTTTGGCCGAGGTCGATGTGCCGCGCGACATTGCGGGCTGGCATCCGGCTGTGGTGCTGTCGGTTGGGGAAAACGCCGCGCGGATCGGGATCGAAGGCGTTGAGGAAGACGAAGACGGCCATTTCATCCCGGCAGAAGATGTAACCTGGGCCCGCAAGCGCCTGCCCGATGGCAAATTGGCGTCCAAGGCGCGACGGGCTGGCGATCTGGTTGATGTCGGCGATGTGGTGCATGTGCGCGCGGTGACCGATGACAAGACCGGCGATTTCATGCGCTGGTCGCTGCGTCAGGTGCCCGAGGTGCAGGGCGGGTTCATGGCGATGGACGTGAACACGGGCCGCGTTCTGGCGATGCAGGGTGGCTTTTCCTATCAGTATTCGGTGTTCAACCGCGCCACGCAGGCCACGCGCCAGCCGGGGTCCAGCTTCAAGCCCTTTGTCTATGCCGCTGCGCTGGACAGTGGCTTTACCCCGGCCACCATCGTCGTCGATGCGCCGATCGAGGTGAACACCCCGCAGGGCCTGTGGCGGCCCAAGAATGCGTCGAACAAGTTTTACGGCCCCACCACCATCCGCACCGGGATTGAGCAATCGCGGAACCTGATGACGGTGCGGATTGCCGAAGAAATCGGGATGGATACGGTCGCAGGCTATGCCGAACGCTTTGGCGTTTATGACCGGATGAATGCGTTTCTGGCCAATGCGCTGGGGTCGCAGGAAACCACGCTGTTCCGCATGGTGGCCGCCTATGCAATGTTCGCCAATGGCGGAGAGCGGGTGGAGCCGACCTTGGTGGACCGAGTGCAAGATCGCTATGGCCGCACCGTCTATCGCCACGATCAGCGCGAATGCCGCGATTGCCAATTGGCCAGCCTGTCGCCCGGTGCGGGGGTTGAGTTGGTGTCCAAACGCGAGCGGGTGATGGATGCCATCACCGCCTATCAGCTGACCAGCATGATGGAAGGTGTGGTCAAGCGCGGCACGGCGCGCGGCATCAACCTGCCGGTTCCGGTGGCGGGCAAAACCGGCACCACCAACGATTCCAAGGATGTGTGGTTCGTGGGCTATACCAGCAACATCGTGGCGGGCTGCTATATCGGTTATGACCAGCCGCGCACTCTGGGCTCGGGCGCGTCGGGTGGTGGGTTCTGCGGGCCGGTGTTCGAACAATTCATGCGCACCGCGATCAAGAAATACGGTGGCACGTCGTTCAAGGTGCCGCCGGGGGGCTATTTCATCAACATCGACCGCTTTACGGGTGCCCGTCTGGGCGAAGGGGCATCGGGCGACAATGTGGTGGCCGAATATTTCCGCGAAGGCGAAGAGCCGATCTTTGGCCTGTTCGTCGATGGCGGCTTTGAAATGGGCGGCAACCTGCCGCTGTTCGCGGCGGGCGAGGTGGATACGGGTGGATCGACCGTCACCACGGCCACGGGGGAAACCAAGGTGATCCCGAAAAAGGCTGATTTCGGCTCGCTCAGTTCGGGCGGCCTGTATTAACGGCCCTGTTACAGCCTGTGGCGCGGCGCTGTGTCTTGCCGCGCCCGCTGCTTTTCGCTAATCACACCCGGCACAGCCCAAGGGAAGAGACATGCGCGCAGAGACGCAGAACAACATCGCCCTGATCGAGAAGTCGCTGAAACTTCTGGCGCAGCGGATGGATTGGGAAACCGCCCCGCATCGGCTGGAAGAGTTCAATGCGATGATCGAAGACCCCAACCTGTGGAACGATCCCGCCAAGGCGCAAAAGCTGATGCGGGAACGGCAGGGGCTTTTGGATGCGGTCTCGACCTACAAGCTGATTTCAAGCGGCTTGAAAGACAATGTCGAGCTTATCGAGCTGGGCGAGATGGAGGGTGATGCCGAAATCGTCACCGAAGCGGAAAAGGCCCTGAAGGATCTGGTGCCGCTGGCACAGGCCAAAGAGCTTGAGGCGCTGCTGGATGGCGAGGCCGACAGCAACGATACCTTCCTTGAAATCAACTCGGGGGCAGGGGGCACGGAAAGCTGTGACTGGGCCAGCATGCTGGCGCGGATGTATGTCCGTTGGGCCGAGAAGAAGGGCTATAAGGTTGAGTTGCAGTCTGAAAGCGCGGGCGAAGAGGCCGGTATCAAGTCTGCCGCCTACAAGATCTCGGGCCATAATGCCTATGGCTGGCTAAAGTCAGAGTCGGGCGTGCATCGGCTGGTGCGGATCTCGCCCTATGACTCGGCGGCGCGGCGGCATACGTCCTTTTCGTCGGTCTGGGTTTATCCGGTGATCGACGACAATATCGAAATCGTGGTGCCCGACAACGAAATCCGCATTGATACCTATCGGTCCTCGGGGGCGGGCGGGCAGCACGTCAACACCACGGACTCGGCCGTGCGGATCACGCACTTGCCCACCGGGATCGTGACGACCAGTTCGATGAAGTCGCAGCACCAGAACCGCGAAATTGCGATGAATGCGCTGAAATCGCGGCTGTATCAGATGGAGTTGGACAAGCGTAACGCTGCCATCAACGCCGCCTATGAAAACAAGGGCGAAGCGGGCTGGGGCAACCAGATCCGGTCTTATGTGTTGCAGCCCTATCAGATGGTCAAGGATCTGCGCACCGGTGTGGAAACCAGTGACACCCAAGGGGTGCTGGATGGTGACCTTGACCAGTTCATGGCCGCGACCCTGGCCATGGATGTGTCTGGCAAAAGCCGGGCCGAGGCAAACGCCGACTAAGGTGTCTTCCGGGCGGGGCGATTGCCCCGCCGTCGCATTCCGGCTTGCAGATATGTCTTTGCCTGCGGCGTTTTGGCGCTTAGTCTTTCCCTGACACAGGTTTGGGAGGACCGAATGGCCGAAGACGTGGTGCACAGCCGCCCGATGCCCGAAATCATGCTGCTTGATCTTGGCGACTTGCGGGCCGCGCTGACGGCCGGTTGGGCCGATTTCCGGGCGGCGCCGCTGTTTGGCCTGTTCTTTTCGGCGGTCTATGTCTTGGGCGGCTGGATGATCTATTGGGCGATGACCACCAAGGGCCAGATCTGGTGGACCATCATTGCCGGGGCGGGCTTTCCAATTCTTGGGCCGTTCATCGCCTGCGGCTTTTACGAAGTGTCGCGCCGATTAGAGCAGGGGGCAGCGCTGGCCTGGCCCGAGGTGCTGGGGGTGATCTTTCGGCAAAAGGATCGTCAGATCCCCACGATGGCCGCGATTGTCGTGGTGTTCTTTCTGTTCTGGAACTTCCTTGCGCATATGATCTTTGCCCTGTTTCTGGGGCAGGCCACGCTGACGAATATCACCTCTAGTCTTGATGTGTTTCTGACGACCGAGGGGCTGACCATGCTGGCCTTTGGCACCGTGGTGGGGGCGCTTTTTGCGGGTGTCTTGTTCGCCCTGACCGTGGTCAGCCTGCCGCTGTTGCTGGACCGTGAGGTGGATTTCATCACCGCCATGATAGCCAGTTGGAGCCTGGTGATGGCCAATCCAAGGGTCATGGCGGTCTGGGCGTTTCTGATCGCCGCCGGGCTGTTTCTGGGCATGATCAGCGGCTTTCTGGGCCTGTTTCTGGTCTTGCCGTTGTTTGGTCATGCCACCTGGCATTTGTATCGGCGTGCCTTGGACTGAAAAATGAAAAAGGCGCGCCAGATGGCGCGCCGGGCTGTCTTTGGGCCAGAATGGCGGCTGATCAGACGCCGTCGCCAGCGGCCTGTTTGGGGGCCGGGGCTTGTGCCGGGGCCGGGGCGGCAAGGGCGGGCTGTGCTGCCGGGGCCGAGATGCGGCCCTGGGCCAGCGGGTCGTCCTGACGCTGAACCGAACCTTCGAAATGGGCCCCAGATTCGATTGCGATGGTCTTGTGGATGATGTCGCCTTCGACGCGCGCGGTCGCGGTCAGGCGCACTTTCAGGCCACGAACACGGCCAATCACGCGGCCATTGACCACGATATCATCGGCCACGATCTCGCCACGGATGGTGGCGCTTTCGCCAACGGTCAACAGGTGGGCGCGGATGTCGCCCTCAACTGTGCCTTCGACCTGGATGTCGCCAGTGGTGCGCAGGTTCCCGACGATGGTCAGGTCAGACGAAAGGACAGAAGCCGAAGCTTTGCCCTTGGGGGCGGGGGGAGTAAATTCCATGCCAGATTTTGCCGGTGTTTCGGGGGCCTTCGGCTTGTCGTCTGCCTTGGGCCCGGGTTCGTTGATTCGGCTCTTAGAAAACATGGTTCGCTGCCTTTATGAAGGTCATCGGGTTCACGGCTCTGCCGCCGATGCGGATTTCGTAGTGAAGGTGAGTGCCGGTCGAGCGGCCAGAGTTGCCCATATCACCGATCCGGTCCCCGCGCGAGACCCGATCGCCAACATTGACGCGTATCGCGGACATGTGAGCATAGCGCGTTTCGATTCCGAATTCATGCTTGATCTTGACCAGACGGCCATATCCTGAATCCCAACCCGCATGCACCACGACCCCATCGGCGGTGGCATAAATCGGCAAGCCATAGGCGCCCGCCATATCCGTGCCTTCGTGCATCCGGGTGCCGGCGCCCTTGGGGTCGCGGCGATAGCCAAAGCCCGAGGTCCAGCGGAACGCGCCTTTCACAGGCATGGCAAAGGGGGCTTTGAAGGCAGCCAGACGATAAAGGTTCATCCGGTCCAGCCCCGACAGGATGGCGTTGGCGCGCAATTCATCGCCATGGGCCACGCTGCCCTTGGTGGACAAAGACAACGGCGTCAGCGGCCCGCCTTGGCCGGAATAGCCGCGCCGAACCTGATTGAGCAGGTCATCGGGCGACATGCCCGCCTCGCGGAACATCTTGTCCAGCGGCTCCATCGAGACGGAAACCGCCTCTTCCAGCTTGGCGAAAATCTCATTGTTGCGGTCTTGCAGGGCGCGCTTTTCGGCCAGAACGGTATCAATCCGCGCGGCCGCCATTTCTGCGGCGCCCTCCATCACATCCCGCTCTTGCGCGGTCGAGGCCAGGGCCTGGGACAGGATATCGACAGTGGCAAGCGCATCCTGGGCGCGGCCCGCCTCGGTGTGGCTGGCCCCCGATTCCGCCAGCGCCACATTCATCGCCTCCAGTTGCACACGCGCTTCGTCGCGTTCCTTGATGGTGCGGCGCAGGGTGTTCTGGATCACGTCGATCCCGGTTTCCAACTCGCGCCGCCGATCCTCGGAGGCCAGCAGGCGGCCTTGCATTTCAGCAACCTGTTCCAGCGCCAGATTGAACCGATCCTGCGCGCTGGCGGCTTCTTCGGCGCGGGTGTCGCGGTCTTCACTCAGCGCGTTCAGCCGCTGTTCATACAGCACCTGCTGGCGCGCGGTCTGATCGCGGCCTGATCCGGCGCTGATCGAATCCATCAAGATGATCGCTGTCGCCAGGATCGTCCACGCAAGGGCAATGCCGCCCCCGGCCAAGGCAATGGCTTGGGTTGCGGGCCGCAGGCGGATAAAGCGCGTCTCACGGTCTGATTTCAAGAAAAGACGCTGTTCGGGCAAATACCGTTCCAGCGTTCCATTGATGCGATATGCAAGCCTGTTCAACACGCGAGCTTTTTCCGTTCGTTACCTGTTCCAGTTGGCGACGGGCCATGCCAGTGGCGAACCCTGCCTTTGATTAGCCAAGCCCGCCAACCCCTGCAACAAATTTGACCAATCCGACGATTTCTAGGCGGTTTTGAGCATGGGATCGGCAAAGTTTCGCCGATTGGCGTGGATGCGGGCCGTCAACTGCGTGAACGTGCCGCAGCTTCTTCGGCCAAGGGCCAGTAGAAATCGGGCGGCAGGCCGGCGTCGGCGCGCTTGGCCTCGTTGAACGGGGGCTTCAGCGTGCTGTGGAAATAGCGCCGCACAAGGGTGTGGAACGTCTCTTTCGGGTCGCTGCCATCCCGCCCGCACAGCCAGTTGAACCATTTGGACCCATAGGCCACATGGCTGACTTCCTCGGCATAGATCACCTCAAGCGCGGCAACGGCCGCCGTGTCGCCAGCCTTGCGGAAAATCTCGATCATGCCGGGGGTCACGTCCAGGCCACGCGCCTCAAGCACCATGGGCACCACGGCCAGCCGCCCGTGCAGATCGTCTTGGGTGTCGGTTGCGGCACGCCACATTCCGGCATGGGCGGGCATGGCGCCGTAATGGCTGCCGGTTGCTTCAAGGCAGTCGCACATCAGGTTGAAATGCTTGGCTTCTTCGTCGCCTGCCTTGACCCAATCATCGTAAAAGCCCAGAGGCATCGGCTGGTCGGTAAAACGGGCGATGATATCCCAGTGCAGATCGACGGCATTCAATTCGATATGCGCCACCGCATGCAACAGGGCCTGACGCCCGACCAAAGTTCCCGGGCGACGGCGCGGCACATCTCGCGGCGGCAGCAGTGGCGGGTCAGTCGGGCGGGCGGGAAAATCGGGTGGATTGGCGCGACCCACGGCCAAGGGTGTGCCTGCGGCGCGGGCGGCAAACCACTGTGCGGCATGGCGGCGCGCAAGGGCCGTCTTTTCGCGCCCATCGGCTGTGGTCAGAACCTCGACCGCCATATCTGCCAATGTCTGCGCCATGGGTGCCCCGCTGCCTTGTGTCCAAGGCCCTGCCGCTGTCAGGGCCTTGGGCGTGCTATCTCACAGCGCTTGGGCTGCTGCCAAGACCTCATCGGCATGGCCCTTGACCGAAACCTTGGGCCAGACGCGGGCCACCTTGCCTTCGCCGTCGATCAAAAGGGTGGCGCGGTTGATGCCCATATAGGTTTTGCCATACATGCTTTTTTCAACCCAAGTGCCATAGTCTTCGCAGGTCGTCCCGGATTCATCACTGGCCAGAATGACCGAAAGGCCGTGCTTTTTGCAAAACTTGTCATGCTTGGCGACGCTGTCTTTGCTGATCCCGATCACGGTGGTGTTGGCGGCGGCGAAATCGGTCATGCGGGCGCTGAAATCCTGCGCCTCAAGCGTGCATCCGGGGGTGTCGTCCTTGGGGTAGAAATACAAGACCACCTTGCCGGGCCGCAGCGCCGACAGGGTAACGGTGCCACCACCATCGCGGGGTAGGGTGAAATCGGGGGCAGGGCTTCCTGCGGCGGGGAGGTCGGCGGCCATCTGGGCGGCTCCTTGCTGTTTTTGTCACGACCCTTTGTGTTTTAGGTGACGATCCGCAAGAATAAAGAGAGAAGACGCGCATAGGCGCAAAAGACAGGCCTGTGGCGTGGTTTGCGGGCAGGACACAGGGCAACCGAGGCAGGATCAGCGATGACAGACGCGCCCCCGGATCTGGGGGAAAAGGTGCAAAAGCCGGTCAGGCCGCGCTCGGGTCGCGGGCAGCGCGCGCGTCATCATGCGCGCCGGGCCGGGCGGGCCAGTCTGGTTCTGGTGTTGGTGCTGGGGCTGATGGCCGCTGTTGCCACTGTCGGGCTGTTGGCGGTGACGGGCAAGGCGATCCGCCTGCCGGTCTGGGTGGTGGCCGAGGTAGAGGCGCGGGGCAATGCCATTCTGGCCCGCGACATGCCCGGCGCGGGCATCGCGCTTGGCGGCGTGGAAATTACCATTGACCCCGATTGGACCCCGCGCCTGCGGCTTGAGGATCTGCGGCTGTTGCAAGGGCAGGGCAGCACGGTGCTGGCGCTGCCCGATGTGCGGGTGGTGTTCGATGGCACGGCCCTGCTGACGGGCGCGCAACTGCGCCCCAAAAGCCTGCGGTTGATCGGCGGTTCGGTGGCGCTGCGTCGGCAGACCGATGGCACGCTGGATCTGCAATTTGGCGGTGGCGGGCAATTGCCGCCGATCCGGGGGCTGGGTGATGCGCTGGCCTTGGTGGACCGCGCCTTGGCCGCGCCCCTGCTGTCTCGGCTGACGCTGATCGAGGCCGAGGCCGCCAGCCTGACGCTGCGGGATGCGCTGACGGGGCGGCTGTGGTCGGTGGGCGATGGGCGGATGCGAATGGATCTGCGGTCTGACGAACTGGCCGCCGAAGTCGCGCTGACGCTGCTGGACGGGGGTGAGACGCCGGCGCAGGCCGTGCTGACGGTGATCCGCCCCAAGGGCGAAACGCGGCTGCGCGTGAATGCCGCGATCGATCAGGTGGCCGCGCGCGATATTGCGGCGCAGGCCCCGATCCTGTCGTGGCTGGGGGTGCTGTCGGCGCCGATCTCGGGGCGGATTGCGGCAGAGGTTACGGAAACCGGGCTTGCGGTGCTGGATGCGGAAATGGCCTTGGGGGCCGGGGCCTTGCAACCCGAAGGCGCTGCCCGGCCCATCCCCTTTGATCGGGCGGCTTTGCGTCTTGGCTATGATCCGACGCGGGGGCGCATCCGGCTGGATGATCTGTCGGTTGAAAGCCAGACCCTGCGGTTGCAGGCCAGTGGCCATGCCTATCCGCTGGATCAGTCGGGCCATATCTTGACCGGGCCCTTGGGCCAGCGATTGCCAGCGGCCTTTCTGGGGCAGGTGCAGGTCAGCGAGGCCCAGATTGACCCCGAAGGCCTGTTTGAACGCCCGCTGATCTTTACCCAAGGTGCGATGGATGCCCGGCTGACTCTGTCGCCCTTTCGGCTGGATATCGGGCAGGTATCGCTGACAGAGGAGCGCGACCGTCGTTTGTCGCTGTCGGGCCATGCGGCGGTTTTGCCCGAAGGCTGGCAGGTGGCGATGGATTTGCGGCTGGATGCCATTGCCCATGACCGGCTGTTGCAGCTTTGGCCCAAGGCACTGGTGCCCAAGACCCGCGACTGGGTGGGCCAGAACGTGGCCACGGGCCTGTTGACCGACGTCAAGGCCGCGCTGCGGATCTCTCCGGGGGCCGAGCCGCGGCTGGCCCTGGGGTATGAATTCGACGATGCCGAAGTGCGGTTCCTGCGCACCTTGCCGCCCATCCGCAACGGGAAAGGACGATCGTCGATCGAGGGCAAGACCTATCTGGTCGTGCTGGATTCAGGCGAGGTTGAGGCCCCCTTGGGGGGGCAAATCAATGCCTCGGGGTCGGTCTTTCGGGTGCCGGATGTCACACAAAAGCCCGCCCGCGCCGAGATCAGCCTGAAAACAGACAGCACGATCACAGCGGCCCTGTCGCTGCTGGATTTGCCGCCCTTTGGGTTCATGACAAAGGCAGGTCGGCCAGCCGATCTGGGGCAGGGGCGGGCCGTGGTTCATACGCAATTGTCGCTGCCGATGCAGCGGCGGGTGCAGTTGGATGATGTCGATTATTCCGTGTCGGGGGTGTTGCGCGATGTGGCCTCGGACCAGATCATTCCGGGCAAGACCGTTACGGCGAAAGAGCTGGGCCTGAAGGCGGACAAGGGCGGATTGGCGATCTTTGGCCCCGGTCAGGTGGGGGCGGCCAGTTTTGACGTGACGTTCCGCCAAGGCTTTGGCCCCGAGGCCAAGGGGCGGGCCAGTGTGGAAGGTGAGGTGGCACTGTCGCCCGCTGCGCTGAAGGAATTTGATGTGGCGCTGCCCGATGGCATGGTGTCGGGCGCGGGACGGGGGCAGTTGCGGCTGGACCTGGTCAAAGGCGCGCCGCCGCTGTTGTCGTTGCAGACCGATTTGGCGGGCTTGGGGCTGCGGATAGATGCGGTGGGCTGGGCGATAGGGGCGGGCACCAAAGGCAAGCTGGAGCTTGAGGCCCGGCTTGGCAGCCCGCCGCAGGTGACGCGGCTGGCGCTGACGGCACCGGGGCTGAGTGCGACAGGCGCGGTCAGCCTGCGCGCGGGTGGCGGGCTGGACGCTGCCAGCTTTGACCGGGTGGTTCTGGGCGACTGGCTGAAGGGGGCGGTGCGCCTGACCGGGCGGGGGGCCAACCGCGCGCCGGATGTTGCCGTCACCTCGGGCGAGATTGATCTGCGGCGGTTCAAGGCGCCGGGGGGCAACGGCAGGTCAAACACTGACGCGGGCACCGTCAGCCTGCAACTTGACAGATTGATCGTGACCGATGGCATTGCCCTGACAGGGTTGCAGGGCACCTTTGGATTGCGTGGTGGCTTGAACGGGCAATTCCGGGGCAGTGTGAATGGTGCGGCGCGGGTCAGCGGGCAGGTGGTGCCCTCGAAATATGGCACGGCTCTGCGCCTGTCGGGCGAAGATGCGGGCGCGGTGCTGCGTGCGGCAGGTATTTTCCAGTCTGCGCGCGGTGGCACTTTGGCGTTGCGCCTGATCCCGCGGCCCGAGGCCGACAGCTATGATGGCCGCGCCGAAATGGTGGGGGTGCGGGTGCGCAAGACCAGCGCGTTGGCAGAATTGCTATCGGCCATTTCCGTGGTGGGGCTGCTTGAGCAATTGAACGGCACGGGCATTCTGTTTGCCAATGCCGATTTCGATCTGGTGCTGACACCCGATGCCGTTCAGATCAGCAATGGGGCGGCCATTGGTGCTACGCTGGGTGTGACCGTGGCGGGGGTTTATGCCACGCGCACCAAGCAACTGGCCCTGCAGGGCGTGATCTCGCCGGTTTATGTGATCAACGGCATCGGGGCGGCGCTGACACGGCGCGGCGAAGGCTTGTTCGGCTTTAACTATGCTGTTACGGGCACGGCGGATGATCCGCAGGTGCAGGTCAACCCGCTGTCTATCCTGACGCCGGGCATGTTCCGCGAGATTTTCCGCAGCCCCGCACCAGTCTTGGGAAGACGCGCCGAATGAAGCTGAGTGATTTTGATTTTGATCTGCCCGAAGGGCTGATTGCCACGCGGCCGGCCAAGCCGCGCACTTCGGCGCGCTTGCTGGTGGCGCAGGGCGATGCGATCCGCGATCTGCATGTGCGCGATCTGGTTGATCTGTTTCAGCCCAGCGACAGGCTGGTTCTGAACAACACCAAGGTTATTCCAGCCCGGTTGACCGGCACCCGCACCCGCGGAGAGGCGCAAGCCAAGGTCGAAATCACCTTGATGGAACCTGCATCCGACGGGTGGCGCGCGATGGCCAAGCCGCTGCGCAAGGTCAATCCGGGCGAGGTGATTGTCTTTTCGCCCGCACTTTCGGCAACGGTGGCCGAAAAGTCGGACAGCGACCTGCGGCTGATCTTCAACCTGCAGGGGGATGATTTTGACGCGGCCCTTGCGCAGGCCGGGGCCATGCCGCTGCCGCCCTATATCGCGGCCAAACGTGCGCCGGATGCGCAGGATGCCACCGATTACCAAACGGTCTTTGCCCGCCACGCCGGGGCTGTGGCGGCCCCCACCGCCAGCCTGCATTTTGACGAGCCGCTGTTGCGCGCCCTGGTTGCCAAGGGCGTGACGATCACCGAAGTGACCCTGCATGTCGGGGCGGGCACCTTTTTGCCGGTCAAGGTTGAAGATGTTGCCACCCACAAGATGCATGCCGAATGGGGCCGCGTGACCGAAACTGCCGCCGCCGAGATCAACGCCACCAAGGCGGCGGGGGGGCGTGTCATTCCGGTTGGCACCACGGCGCTGCGGTTGATCGAATCTGCGGGCCGCTCGGGCCGGGTGCAGGCCTGGGAAGGGCCGACTGATATTTTCATCTATCCCGGTTTCCGCTTTCAGGTGACCGATGCGCTTATGACGAATTTCCACCTGCCGAAATCGACCTTGATGATGCTGGTCTCGGCGTTGATGGGCAAGGATTGCATCGACCGCGTTTATGCCCATGCCATAAAACAGGGCTATCGCTTTTTCAGCTATGGCGATGCGTCACTGCTGATCCCGGGCTAGGGCGGGAACTTCATCTTTCAGGTCGCCGACAGCGCGACAAAGACGGCCGCGCCCGCTAGGGTTGAGGCAGGAAAAAGGACTTTCGGATGTTTCTGGTTTTGCGCAACACTTGGGCCCTGCTGCTTGGCCTTGGGCTTTTGATGCTGGGCAACGGCATGCAGGGCACGCTTTTGGGTATTCGTGGCGCGCTGGAAGAATTCACGACCACCCAGATGTCGATTGTCATGTCATGCTATTTCGTCGGCTTTCTGTTCGGCAGCCGCATGGCCCCCGATATGATCCGCCGTGTGGGGCATGTGCGGGTGTTTGCGGCCTTGGGGTCGATGATTTCGGCCGTGCTGGTGCTGTATGCGGCGGCCCCCGACTGGATGGTTTGGGCCGCGTTGCGGGTGATCATCGGGTTTTCCTTCTCGGGCGTCTATATCACCGCCGAAAGCTGGCTGAACAACGCCTCGACCAATGAAACGCGGGGGCAGGCGCTGTCGCTGTATCTGATCGTGCAGATGATCGGGATCATCGCGGCGCAGTTGCTGCTGAATGTGGGCGATCCGTCTGGCTATATCCTGTTTGTGATCCCGTCGGTTCTGGTGTCACTGGCCTTTACGCCCATTCTTTTGTCGGTCAGTCAGGCCCCGGCCTTTGACACGACCAAGCCTTTGTCCTTCAAGCGGTTGTTCCATGCGTCGCCACTAGGCTGCGTCGGGATGTTCTTGCTGGGCGGCGTGTTTTCGGCGCAGTTCGGCATGGCCTCGGTCTGGGGCACGCAGGTGGGGCTTTCGGTGGCTGATCTGACGATTTTCGTCTCGGGCATCTATACGGGCGGTCTGGTGCTGCAATATCCGATTGGCTGGCTGTCTGACCGGATGGATCGGCGGACGCTGATCTTGTGGCTTTCGGTGGCGGGGGCCTTGGTTCTGACGCTGCCGGTGCTGACCGATCTGCCGTTCTGGGGGCTGGTGCTGATTGGGGCCTTTGGGGGCGGTATTTCCAATCCGCTTTATTCGCTGCTGTTGGCCTATGTGAACGACTATCTGGACAAGACCGACATGGCCGCAGCCTCGGCGGGGCTGTTGTTCATCAATGGTCTGGGCGCGATTTCCGGCCCGATCATCACCGGTTGGATGATGGAAACCGTGGGGCCTTCGGGCTTTTTCCTGTTCATGGCGATTTTGTTCGCGGTTCTGGCGGCCTATGGCGGCTGGCGGATGACGCAGCGGCGGATCACGCCAGATGCGACCTCGGGCTATACGGCGATTTCGCCCACGGCCTCGGTCGTGGCGGTCGAGGCGGCGGCGCTGGTAGATGCCGAGGATGCCCGGCTGAACGACCCCAACGCAACACCGGGAGAGTGAACGAGGCTTGCGCGCCGCTTGGCCTGCTGTCACGGTGGGCCAAAAGAGAAGGAAGCGCGCATGTCTGATCCGGTTCAGGTGCTGGATTTCTGGCTGGGGGACATCGGCCCCGAGGGTTGGTATGCGGGCACGCCCGAAATTGATGATGCGATTGCCGTGCAATTTGGCGATCTGTGGCAGGCCCTGCATGATGACGGGCTGGAGCATTGGATCGGGGGCACGGTGGGCACGCTGGCCTATCTGATCGTGGCCGACCAGTTCGGGCGCAACATCCATCGCGGCACGGCACTGGCTTTCGCCACCGATGGCAAGGCCCGCGCCGCGGCCCGGCTGGCGGTCGAACAGGGCTGGGATCTGGATGCGCCCGAACCGGAACGGCAATTCTTTTACCTGCCCTTCGAGCATTCGGAAGATCTGGCCGATCAGGACTTTTGCGTGCGCCTGATGGAAGAACGCCTGCCATCCGAGCCGGGTAACCTGCTGCATGCCCGCGCCCATCGTGAGATCATTGCGCGGTTTGGCCGCTTTCCGTTTCGCAACGCTGCCCTTGGCCGTGACACCAGCCCCGAGGAAGCCGCCTTTCTGGAGGCCGGGGGGTATGGTGCGGTGGTGCGGCAGTTGCAGGCCGATCAGGCATGAAACGGGCCCGGCGTCAGCCATGCGCTGCATGCATGGGGGGCGGGCGTCAGCTCTGTTGCTTCATCCGAGGCGATAGTTTAGGGGTAAACCACTTTTTCACGGGAGGGAAATATGGCCGCTCAGAACTTTGATGTGATCGTTGTCGGTGCGGGGCCGGGGGGCTATGTCGCGGCCATTCGCGCCAGTCAGCTGGGCCAGAAGGTGGCCATTGTCGAGCGCGAGCATCTGGGCGGCATTTGTCTGAACTGGGGCTGTATCCCGACCAAAGCCATGCTGCGCAGCGCCGAGGTGTTTCACCTGATGGAGCGCGCCAAGGAGTTTGGCCTGAAAGCCGACGGTATCGGCTATGATCTGCCCGCCGTTGTGGCGCGCAGCCGCGCGGTTGCCAAGCAACTGTCGGGCGGCATTGGCCATCTGATGAAGAAGAACAAGGTGACGGTCTTCATGGGTGCCGCAACCTTGCCCAAAAAGGGTGTGGTTTCGGTCAAGACCGACAAGGGCACCGAGGAACTGACGGCAAAGTCGATCGTGCTGGCCACCGGGGCGCGGGCGCGCGAATTGCCGGGGCTAGAGGCGGATGGTGATCTGGTCTGGTCCTACAAACATGCGCTGGTGGCAAGCCGGATGCCGAAAAAGCTGCTGGTCATTGGGTCTGGGGCGATCGGGATCGAATTCGCCAGCTTTTTCAACACACTTGGCGCCGATACCACGGTGGTTGAGGTGATGGACCGCATCTTGCCGGTGGAGGATGCCGAGATCAGTGCCTTTGCCAAGAAAAGCTTTGTCAAACAGGGCATGAAGATCATGGAAAAGGCGGCAGTCAAAAAGCTGGATCGCACGCCCGGCAAAGGCGTGGTTGCCCATATCGAGGTGGGGGGCAAAGTTGAAACCCACGAGTTCGACACCGTTATTTCGGCCGTTGGCATTGTTGGCAATGTCGAAAACCTTGGGCTGGAAGCTTTGGGCGTAAAGATCGACCGCACCCATGTGGTGACGGATGAATTCTGCCGCACTGGCGTTGACGGGCTTTATGCCATTGGCGACATCGCCGGGGCGCCGTGGCTTGCCCACAAGGCCAGCCATGAGGGCGTGATGGTTGCAGAATTGATCGCGGGCGGTCATCCGCATCCGATCAAGCCCAACAGCATTGCCGGCTGCACCTATTGCCACCCGCAGGTTGCCAGCGTTGGTCTGACCGAGGCCAAGGCCAAAGAGGCGGGCCATGAGATCAAGGTCGGGCGCTTCCCCTTTATCGGCAATGGCAAGGCGATTGCCCTGGGCGAGAGCGAGGGCATGATCAAGACCGTGTTCGATGCCAAGACGGGCGAATTGCTGGGCGCGCATATGATTGGGGCCGAGGTGACGGAGCTGATCCAAGGGTATGTTGTCGGGCGGTCACTGGAGACGACGGAAGAAGACCTGATGAACACCGTCTTCCCGCATCCGACCTTGTCCGAGATGATGCATGAAGCGGTGCTGGACGCCTATGGCCGGGCACTGCACATGTAATGAAAGGCTGTAGGGGGGCTGTCTGCCCCCCTCGGCCTGCGGCCGCCCCCCGAGGATATTTATGAACAGATGAAGGGGCGGTTATGCGTTCAGTGCTGACGGTCATCGCGGTCTGGTGTGCGGGTCTGGGTGCTGCAGCGCAATTCGGCAAGGTCTCGATCCTGTTCGAAGCCTTTTCCCGGCAGTATTCCGATCATTCCTTGGTGGCGGTTGGGCTGGTGGTGTCGATCGTGGGCATCGTCGGGCTGATCTTTGGCACAACGGCAGGGTTGGTGGTGGCGCGGATCGGGCCGCGCCGGGCCATGGTGGCGGCGCTGGGGGCCGGGGCCGCGATGTCGGCGGTGCAGGCGCTGGGGCTTGGCTATCCGCTGATGATCGCCTCGCGCATTGTCGAGGGCTTTTCGCATCTGACGATTGTGGTGGTGGGGCCGACAGTGATGGCGGCCATGGCGACAGACCGCACGCGCGGTTTGGTGATGACCTTGTGGTCAAGTTTCTTTGGCATGGCCTATACCCTCCTGGCGCTGTTCGCACCCTGGCAGGTCGAGGGGCTGTTTCTTGGCCATGCGGTCTGGTTGCTGATCTGCGGCATGGCGCTGGCGGTGTTGCTGCCCGCGGATCCGCCATCGCCGGGCCGGCCCAAGGGCGGGGGGCTTTGGGCGCAACATCTGGCCATCTATCGCTCGCCCCAGATGGCAGCGCCGGCGATGGGGTTCTTTTGCTACACCTTTCTTTATGTGGCCTTGCTGACGCTGGTGCCGCCGCAGGTGCCTGGGGCATTGCGTGGGTTCGTGGCGGGGGCGATGCCCTTTGTGTCGATTGCCGTGTCTTTGACGCTGGGGGTGTGGCTGCTGTCGCGCCTTAGCCCGGTGCGTCTGGTGCAGATGGGCTATTGGGCGGCGATCCCGGCTTTTGGGGTGCTGGCCCTGGGATGGGGGCATGGCCCCACGATGGCGGTGGCGGCGCTGTGGCTGTCGGCCGCATTGGGGTTGGTGCAGGGGGCCAGTTTCGCAGCGATTCCGGTGCTGAACCCCACGGCCGAGGGGCGGGCACGGGCGGCGGGGGCCGTAGCGCAACTGGGAAATCTGGGCACAACCACCGGCACCCCGGTGATCGCTGCGATCCTGGCGACAGGCGGCGCAAAGGGGCTTGCCCTGGTTGCCATTGCCGCCTGTCTGTTGGGGATTGGCCTGCATGCACTGCAGGCGCGGCGGCGTCAGATCTTTTCGACCTGACCGCCCCCCGCCATCCAGTCGCCAAAGCCACCGATGTTGTAAACTTGGGCATAGCCAAGGCGCGACAGGGTTTGCGCCGCCATCGACGACCGCCCGCCCGAGGCGCAATAGAGAGCCACCGGCTTGTCATGTGAAATCATGCAATCGGCGGCCTGCGGATCGCATTTCAGGCCAAGGATCGACAGCGGAATGGCCACCGCGCCCTTGGCTTTGCCCGAGGCCTTGATCTCGGCCATTTCCCGCACATCGACCAAAGTCATCTCGTTTCTCGCAACTTTGGCAGCGATTTCGGCAACGGACGGTGGCGGGGCAGAGGGGGCACTGCGCAGGAAATTGAACATTCTGAACTCCTGAAACCGATGTTTCTCTTTCATATATAAACTAATGAATATGTAAAGAGCCAAAGGCCCGCGCTCCCCGCAAGCCGCGGCGCTTTTTGCGTCAAACTGGGCAAGGCGCCCAAGCCCGTGTCAGAGAACGGGGGAAAACTCTTGCCCGTTTCTGGTTTGTTCACATTTTGGCATTGGAGAGTCCTGCATTTCAGCCTATTTGTGGGCGGCTGGTATCGGGGGTGATCATGGCCGAGCAGAAGTTCATCGAAGTGCGCGGGGCGCGAGAGCATAATCTCAAGGGCATCGATGTCGATATTCCGCGTGACCAACTGGTTGTGATTACGGGGCTTTCGGGGTCGGGCAAATCCAGTCTGGCCTTTGACACGATCTATGCCGAAGGCCAGCGGCGCTATGTCGAATCGTTGTCGGCCTATGCGCGGCAGTTTCTGGACATGATGGGCAAGCCAGACGTTGACCATATCAGCGGTCTGTCGCCCGCGATTTCCATCGAACAAAAGACCACCAGCAAGAACCCCCGGTCCACCGTTGGCACTGTGACCGAGATTTACGACTATATGCGCCTGCTGTTTGCCCGTGTGGGCACGCCCTATTCCCCCGCCACGGGCCTGCCGATCACGGCCATGCAGGTGCAGGATATGGTCGATGCGGTGATGGCGATGGAGGAGGGCACGCGCGCCTATCTGCTGGCGCCCATCGTGCGCGACCGAAAAGGCGAATACAAAAAGGAATTCCTTGATCTGCGCAAGCAGGGGTTTCAGCGCGTCAAGGTGAATGGCGCGTTTTATGAGTTGGAAGAACCACCCGTTCTGGACAAGAAGTTCCGCCATAATATCGACGTGGTCGTTGACCGCATCGTGGTGCGTGAGGGGCTTGAGACGCGGCTTGCCGACAGTTTTCGCACCGCGCTGAATCTGGCCGATGGCATTGCGGTGATTGAAACCGCGCCAACTGAGGGCGAGGGCGAGCGGATCACCTATTCCGAGAAATTCGCCTGCCCGGTGTCGGGCTTTACCATTGCCGAAATCGAGCCGCGTCTGTTTTCGTTCAACGCGCCCTTTGGGGCCTGCCCGGTGTGCGACGGGCTGGGGGTAGAGTTGTTCTTTGATGAACGGCTGGTTGTGCCAGATCAGGGGCTGACCCTGATGCAGGGGGCAATTGCGCCGTGGTCAAAGTCGAAATCCCCTTATTTCACCCAGACGATTGATGCGCTGGCCAAGCATTACGAATTTGACAAGAAGAAGAAGTGGAAAGACCTGCCCGCCTTTGTGCAGCAGTTGTTCCTGCATGGCTCGGGTGGCGAGGAGATCGAGTTCCGCTATGACGAAGGGGGGCGGATCTATCAGGTCAAGCGGGTGTTCGAGGGGGTCATTCCCAATATGGAACGGCGCTACCGCGAAACCGACAGCGCCTGGAGCCGTGAAGATATGGAGCGGTTCCAGAACAACCGCGCCTGTGGCAGTTGCGGTGGCTATCGCCTGAAGCCCGAGGCTTTGGCGGTGAAAATCGCGGGCAAGCATGTGGGTCAGGTCACCCAGATGTCGATCCGTGAGGCGTTTGACTGGATCGGCTCGGTGCCCGAGGCGCTGACGAACCAGAAGAATGAAATCGCCCGCGCCATTCTCAAAGAGATCCGCGAACGTTTGGGCTTTCTGGTGAATGTCGGGCTTGATTACCTGACGTTGTCGCGCAACGCAGGCACGCTGTCAGGGGGAGAGTCGCAGCGCATTCGTCTGGCCAGCCAGATCGGCTCGGGCCTGACGGGGGTGCTGTATGTGCTGGATGAACCCAGTATCGGCCTGCATCAGCGCGACAACGATCGCCTGCTGACCACGCTGAAAAACCTGCGCGATCAGGGCAACACTGTGCTGGTGGTCGAGCATGACGAGGATGCGATCCGTGAGGCGGATTACGTCTTTGACATCGGCCCCGGTGCCGGGGTGCATGGCGGGCAGGTGGTCAGCCATGGCACGCCGCAGGCGGTGGCGGCCGATCCGGCCAGTCTGACCGGCCAGTATCTGTCGGGCCAGCGAGAGATTTCAGTGCCAAAGGTGCGGCGCAAGGGCAGCGGCAAGAAGCTGACCGTGGTCGGGGCCGAGGGCAACAACCTGAAAAAGGTGACGGCTGATTTCCCCTTGGGCAAGTTTGTTTGTGTTACCGGGGTGTCGGGGGGCGGTAAATCCACGCTGACCATTGAAACCCTGTTCAAGACCGCCGCGATGAAGCTGAACGGCGCGCGCGAAACCCCAGCCCCGTGTGAGACGATCAAGGGGTTTGAGCATCTGGACAAGGTCATCGACATCGACCAGCGCCCGATTGGCCGCACGCCACGGTCGAACCCGGCCACCTATACCGGGGCCTTTACGCCGATCCGCGACTGGTTCGCGGGCCTGCCCGAGTCAAAGGCGCGCGGGTATCAGCCGGGGCGGTTCAGTTTCAACGTCAAGGGCGGGCGCTGCGAGGCCTGCCAGGGTGATGGCGTCATCAAGATCGAGATGCATTTCCTGCCCGACGTCTATGTGACCTGCGAAACCTGCAAGGGCCAGCGCTATAACCGCGAGACCTTAGAGATCAAGTTCAAGGGCAAGTCGATTTCCGATGTGCTGGACATGACCTGTGAAGACGCGCAAGAGTTTTTCAGCGCCGTTCCCAGCATCCGTGAAAAGATGGATGCCTTGTGTCAGGTGGGTCTGGGTTACATCAAGGTAGGCCAACAGGCCACCACCCTGTCCGGGGGCGAGGCGCAGCGGGTCAAGCTGTCAAAGGAACTGGCGCGCAGGGCCACGGGTCGCACGCTGTATATTCTGGACGAGCCGACGACGGGCCTGCATTTCGAAGATGTGCGCAAACTGCTGGAAGTGCTGCACGAATTGGTCGAGCAGGGCAACACCGTGGTGGTGATCGAACATAATCTTGATGTGATCAAAACAGCAGACTGGATCATCGACATTGGCCCCGAAGGCGGTGATGGCGGTGGCAAGATCGTGGCCGAGGGCACGCCCGAAGACGTGGCCAAGGTCGAGGCCAGCCATACCGGGCGCTATCTGAAAGATATGCTCAAGCCGCGCCGCGTGGCTGCCGAGTGATACGGGCACCGGCCCTGCTGTGTGGCAGGGCCGGTTGGTTGCGGTTTGGAAACCTTGGTTTACGCTGCGGCAACAATGGGGCAGCAGCGGGCCGATTGCCGCGCGATTTCCCTATTGTTGTCGCCTATCGGCCCTGATTGTTCTTCATCGTGAAAGAATGAGCAGGTCTAGGGGGCCGACATGACTTTGACGAAAACATTTACAACATCCTTTTTGAAACTTTTGCTTTTGGCGCTGGTCCTGTCGTGGGTCTGGCTTGCGGCTGGTGTGACCTTGCTCGACGCACCGGTTCTGACCCTGCGGTTCGGGATTGTTATGCTGTGCCTTGCGCTTGCGGCGCTGATCCTGATTGGCCAACCCAGCAGCATGAAACCCGTTCTGGCGGCGGCCTATGGCATCATCTTTGCCCTTGTGGCGGTGGTGTCGATGGGGGGGCTGTCTGGTGGTGGCGTGATCCAGACGGTTCAGATTGATCTCGAGGGCTATCCGCAACAGACCATCGTTCAGCTTTTGCCGCGTGATCAGCTTGGCAATCAGGCGTTGTTCGAAACCTTGATGGCGATGCGCGAAACGCCCTATGATCTGGAGCGGACATGGGAAGAAGAGATTGGCGTGCAGGCTGTTGGCCGCTCTGCCTTTTCGCCGATGTCGATTGGCGGGTTCTGATCTGTCGCCAAAGCCACACCAAAAAGGCCCCCAAGGGGGCCCTTTCGACGTTTGTTCCGGCTTTGTCAGCCCTTTTTCATCGGGCAGGTGTTCAGCCCCAGGATCGAATAGGCGGGGCAAGTGGACATCAGGCCCGTCAGCAAGGGCACAATCCCGATCAGTTTGGCATAGTGCCAAAAGCCCGTGCCCTGATCGAGGAAGAACCACGCCAACAGCGCGATCCCGACAACGATGCGCAAGATGCGGTCTGTGCCGCCCACATTGGTTTTAAGCATATCAAGACCCTTTCCCTAAGGTTCTGGCACCAGCCAGATCACGCATAAGATTAGGCGATGGCGTCAGATCCGTCTGTGATCTGGTCACCCAAGGGATGCGGCAAGCCGCCGCAAGGCAGGCATATCGCGCAAATGCACTTCGCCCCGTTCGGTGCTGACCCATCCTTGGCGCGCAAAACCATCAATCCGGCGCGTCACCACCTCGCGGGCCGATCCGATACGCGCGGCCAGTTCTGCATGGGTGGCGACAACCACACCGTCGTTTTGCAACTCCAGCAGCTCGGCCGCCAGACGGCATTCAATGCGGCCAAAGGCGACGCGCTCTAAAAGGCGGGTCAGATCGTTCATTCTGCGCGCAAAACTTGCCAGAACGAAACTGCGAAAGCCTGCATCTTCCTGCATCAAATCCAGAAACAGGGGCTTTGGGATGACGGTCAGTTGCACGGCGGTCGCCGTGATCGCCTCGCCTGTATAGGCCTCTCCTCCCAGCAGGCCCAAGGTGGTTTGCACGCAGGACTGGCCGGGTTCAACGGCATACAGCAGAATTTCGCGCCCAGAAGGCCCGGTCAGATTGACGTCGATCCGTCCGTGCAAGACCACTGCAAACCCGTTTGCCGCATCACCGGCGCGAAACAAGACGGTGCCTTTGGGCACGTCGCGCGCGGGCAGCGCCGCCAGGCGCGCGGCATGGTCTGGCGACAATCCGGGAAGAGTGGAAATCCAATGTGTCATGGGCGCAGGGGAACTGGAATTCCCGCCTTTTGCAAGGGCGCAAAGACCCTGTGATCAGGCAGCTTGGGCCAAGAGGTGTGAAATCGACTTTGCCGACAAGCCCAGCAATTGCAGGGCCTCTTGCTCATCATCAATCACGCGGGCCACAACGAAATTCGACACATCCCAAGACCGTGTCATCGTATGGGCCACAGATCGCGTCGCATCTGTTGGCGCGTAATAGACCATCAGGGTCTGGACGCCCGGCTTTACGAAATGGTCGGCCATCATGGCCAGAAATTGCATCATGCCCACCGGGTTCGACTCGATGCTGGTCATGGCAGACAGATCAATGAACCGCTTTTGGCCCAAGGCGCAGTCAGGGTGAGACATGTGATCCCGAAACGCTTCCTTCGCTTCGGCGATGGTCACGTCGCCCGAGACGCGAACGTAAACAAGGCCAAATTCCCTGAGAATACGAAAATCAACTGCCATACTTTTGATGCCTGACTACCCATTGCGACCACTGATTGAACACTGGCGACATTAAACACGCAAAGTCTTTTTTGCAGGCATATCAGGTATGTTGTGCAGAAACCACGAAAAAAGCCCACCGATTGTGCATCGGTGGGCCTTGCGCTGCATTTGGCCGGGTATCAGTCCATCGCTTTGAAGTTGAAGGCCGAGCCTTCCTTGATACCGCTGGGCCAGCGTGAGGTGATGGTTTTGGTGCGCGTGTAAAAGCGGAACGCATCAGGCCCGTGCTGGTTCAGATCGCCAAAAGCCGATTTTTTCCAGCCGCCAAAGGTGTGATAGGCCAGCGGCACCGGGATCGGAACGTTGATGCCGATCATGCCGATGTTGATGCGGTTGGCGAAATCGCGTGCCGTATCGCCATCGCGGGTAAAGATCGCGGTGCCATTGCCGTATTCATGATCCATGGCAAGGCCGATCGCTTCTTCATAGGTCTTGGCGCGGACGGTGGACAGGACCGGCCCGAAAATCTCTTTGCGGTAGATGTCCATATCCTTGGTCACATGGTCAAACAGATGCGGGCCAACAAAGAAACCGTCCTCATAGCCCTGCAACTTGAAGTCGCGGCCATCGACCACCAGCTTTGCGCCTTGCTGCACGCCGGATTCGACCAGTTTCAGGATGTTGGCCTTGGCGGCTGCGGTGACAACGGGGCCGTAATCCACGTCATTTCCGGCCGTCCAGGGACCAACCTTCAGCTTTTCGATCCGTGGGATCAGCTTTTCGATCAGCGCATCTGCCGTGGAATCGCCCACCGGCACGGCCACCGAAATTGCCATGCAGCGTTCGCCTGCCGCGCCATAGCCGGCCCCGATCAGCGCATCGGCGGCCTGATCAAGATCGGCATCCGGCATGATGATCATATGGTTCTTGGCGCCGCCAAAGCACTGCACGCGCTTGCCGTTCGAACAGCCACGGCCATAGATGTATTCGGCAATCGGCGTCGATCCGACAAAGCCGATGGCGGCAACGGTCGGGTTATCGAGGATCGCATCGACCGACTCTTTGTCGCCGTTGATCACCTGCAACACGCCATCGGGCAGCCCGGCCTCTTGCATCAGCGCGGCCAGCATCATCGGCACGCTGGGGTCACGCTCGGACGGCTTGAGGATGAAGGCGTTGCCGCAGGCAAGCGCGGGGCCCATCTTCCACATCGGGATCATGGCGGGGAAGTTGAAGGGCGTGATGCCCGCGGCCACGCCAACGGGTTGGCGCATCGAATACATGTCGATGCCGGGGCCGGCGCTGTCGGTGAATTCGCCCTTCAGCATCTGTGGGGCGCCGATGCAATATTCGATCACTTCCAGACCGCGCTGGATGTCGCCCTTGGCATCGGGAAAGGTCTTGCCATGTTCGGAAGACAGCGCCTCGGCCAGCTTGTCCATGTCGCGGTTCAGCAGATCGACGAATTTCATCATCACGCGGGCGCGGCGCTGCGGGTTGGTGGCCCCCCAAGCCGGTTGTGCGGCGGCGGCTGCGGCCACGGCGGCGTCAAGCTCGGCCTTGGTGGCCAGCGCAACCTTGGCCTGCACCTCGCCCGTCGCCGGGTTGAACACATCCGCAAAGCGGCCCGACGTGCCCGCAACATGCTTGCCGTTGATCCAGTGTCCGATCTCTTTCATGGGAAGTCCTCCAATTGTTGGGGCACAATAGCCTTGCGGAAATGCCTTAAAAAGATCAAATATCCCAAAAGCATTTTGCATTAATGCAAAGGGGGGCGGATGGACTGGGATGATCTGCGCATCTTTCTGGCCGTGGCCCGCAGCGAAAGCCTGTCGGGCGCGGGCAAGCGGCTGGGTCTTGATCCGGCAACCATCGGCCGCCGGATCGCACGGCTGGAGGATCGTTCAGCCGCCCTGTTGTTTGCCAAATCCCCGCAAGGCTATGCCCTGACCGAAGAGGGCGCGCGCCTGCTGCCCCATGCCGAAGCGGCCGAGGCTGCGGCCCTGGCCGCGGATGAGGCGCTGAGGGGCGCTGAGGGGGCAGGGGGCTTGGCCGGGCAGATCCGCCTTGGTGCCCCCGACGGCTGTGCAAACTATCTGTTGCCCCCGGTGATCGCCCAGATCACGCAGGCCAATCCGGGGCTAGAGGTGCAGATCGTGGCCCTGCCGCGCGTGTTCAACCTGTCAAAACGAGAGGCCGATATGGCCATCGGGGTCAGCCGCCCACAAGCCGGGCGATTGACCGTGCAAAAGCTGACGGATTATCACCTGTCATTGGCGGCCCACCCCGATTATCTGGCCGCGGCACCGCCCCTGACCAGCCTTGCCGATCTGCGCCACCATCGGCTTGTGGGCTATATCCCCGATATGATCTTTGACAAGGAACTGGATTACCTGGCCGAACTTGGGGCCTCGACGGCGGCGGTCACGTCAAACTCGGTGCCGGTGCAGTTGCAATTGCTGCGCGCCGGTGCTGGTGTGGGGGTGGTGCATGACTTTGCCCGCCCCCATGCGCCCGAGCTGGTGCGCCTGCTGCCGCAAGAGATGCGATTGACCCGCGCCTTTTGGCTGATCCGTCACGAAGGCGATGCACGCTCGGCCAGGCTGGCCCGGTTTGCCGATGCCCTGGCATTGGGAATCCGGCGCGAAGTTCAAAGACTTGAAGCTTTTTCTTGACAGACTCATGGTGCCCGTCCGACCCTTGACCCAAGGACATGAGGGGAGGAGATGCCATGCTGGTCAGCCAGATTCTGAAATCCAAAGCCGATGAAGGGGTGGTGACTGTGCCGCCGGGCACCACAGTGGCCAAAGCCGCCGAAACCTTGTCAGCCCGCCGGATCGGGGCGCTGATCGTTTCGCCCGATGGCAAACGCGTGGCGGGCATTGTCTCTGAACGCGATATCGTGCGCGAATTGGGGCGCCGGGGCCCGGCTTGCATGGCCGAAACCGTGGACAGCATCATGACCTCAAAGATCATCGCCTGTGCGCAAGGCGACCAGACCGATGAGGTGCTGCAAAAAATGACGGACGGGCGCTTTCGCCATATGCCCGTGATGGTGGACAATGAAATGGTGGGGCTGATCTCGATCGGGGATGTGGTCAAGGCCCGGCTGATGGAACTGGCGGCCGAGAAAGATGCTTTGGAAGGCATGATCAAGGGCTATTGATCGGCAGCCAAACGGGCGGATGCAGCGCTTTCACGCTTGCATTCACGCGCGCAATATTGTTGCGTGCCGCAAAAATCCGAGGGACTCTCATGCGCATCGGCCTTTATCCCGGCACTTTCGACCCGATCACGCTGGGCCATGTCGATATCATCCAGCGCGCCATGGCGCTGGTTGATCGATTGGTCATCGGGGTTGCCATCAACCGCGACAAGGGGCCGCTGTTCAGCCTGGAAGAGCGGGTTGCCATGGTCGAGGCAGAGTGCCGGGCCATCACCGACCGCACCGGGGGTGAGATTGTGGTGCATCCGTTCGAGAACCTGCTGATCGACTGTGCCCGCGATGTGGGGGCCAGCGTCATCGTGCGCGGTCTGCGGGCCGTTGCAGATTTTGAGTATGAATTTCAGATGGTTGGCATGAACCGCGCGCTGGATGCCAGCATTGAGACGGTGTTCATGATGGCCGATGCACGACGGCAGGCGATTGCATCAAAGCTGGTCAAGGAAATCGCGCGCCTGGGGGGCGATGTGTCAAAGTTCGTGACCCCGCCGGTGGATGTTGCCTTGCAGGCAAAATACGCGCACAGCTAGGCCGAGGGCCGGGCCATAAGGCCCGACTTAGGCCGCGTCGCCATACACGGCTTTGCGGGCGATCCGGTCGGCATCGCCGGGGTAGATATCCAGATCACGCGCCACATTCAGCGGCATATTGGCAATTTCGGCACGGGTTTTGCGATAAAGCGCATAGGTGCGGGCCGAATTGCGCAGCATTTCATAAACAGAGATCATGGTGTCTCTCCTTTCCTAATTCAGGCGGATCGTTCCGCTTGGTCAGGATGTAAGCATTCCGTTATCGCTAACAACGCTCAAATGCGAGAGTCCGCCATGCGGTAGACGCATGGCTATCGTCGCAAGCGCATGGCACTGCGAAACCGGTTCAGCCATGGGTCTTCTGACGGGGCACCGTGAGGCAACACGGTTTCGTCCAGCGCCACGCCGCGCTTTTCGGCACTGGCTTCGACTGCGGCGCACAGGGTGGGCGACCGCCGCAGCAGATCCAGAAAGCGCGCTTCCTCCAGCGACAGCAGCGTCATATGTGTCACGGCCGAGACTTTGGCCCGGCGCGATTTTCGCAGCAACAAGGACAATTGCCCGAACATCTCGCCCCGGCCCAGCAAGAGCCGCTGTCCGGCCTGTTCTACCTCGGCCGCGCCCGAGGCAATGAACCAGACGCGGTTTGGCCGTTCGTCCTTGTTCATCAAAACATCGCCGGGCTTGGCATAGACTGTCTTCATCCGGGCGGCCAGCTTGCCCAGTGAATCCTCATCCAGCCCCGAAAACAGCGGGAAGGCGCGCACCAGATCAACCCGCTGCACCCGCAGGTCCAGCTTGGGCCGTTTTTGCAGGCGGCTGCTTTCGGTGGAGGTTTCTTCGCGCAGGGCCAGCCGCAATTCCGGGCCGATCAGCCCATCTTGGGTCATCTGGTCATATTCCAGCTCTTCCTGGCGCAAGACCAGCCGACGGATCAGCCGGCGCTCCAACTCCTCGGCATAGCCGGGAAATTGCGTGCGCAGGCCCTCCATTTCACGCTCGGCATCTTCGACCCGTCGTTTCAGCAGATCATGCAACAGGCCAGCCACGCGGCGGCCATGGATGCGCAGGATGCGGCCTTCGACAAAGCTGGCAAGGCTGTGCAGCATCTGGGCATGGGCGACCAGCAATTCAAACCGGTCGGCGGTCAGCGTGGCAAGCGGGCCGTTCAGCCGCAGCCGGTTGTGCAGTTGTTCGGCCAGTCGCAACATGCGCCCCGGCTGCAACGACCGGCGGGCCTGCACACGATAGCCATGCCGCCCATCGACCCGCGTGGCTTCGATCAGGCGGTCGGCATCGGCCAGCATCCGGTCGGCCAGGCGGGCCGAAATCAGGCTGTCTTGAAAGGCAAAGAGAATCAGATCGCGTTCATGCCCGGCCATGGCCACAAGGCCCAGGGTCACGCGGTCCCGCTCTAGAACGTCGCGCGCTTCTTCGGCTTTGTCCACGGCACGGTTCAACCGGTCGCCAAAGCGCACGGCCTCATCGCGCACGATGGCCGGGGTCAGCGACAGTTGCCGCGTGGTTTCGGCCACGGTTTCGCGCACCTCTTGCAGCGAAACGGCAACCACCTGATCCGAAAGCGCGCGGTCCAGCGCAGACAGTTTGTCCAGCCCCAGCAGGCTGATCACAAAGCGCAGCGTCGTGCCCTGCACCAGCAAGGTGAACAGCACAAAGCCGGTGGCCACGATGCCGACCTGACGTTTGACCTCGACAAAGATCGACGGGCTTTCCGTCACCGCCAAGGCCAGCGCCAAGGTCACGGCCCCGCGCAAGCCCCCCCACAGGATGGCCAGACGATAGGGCGGTTCGACCCGGGGGGACAATTTGGTCAGGGTCAGCACGGGCAACACCGCGTAAAGGATGATCGCCCGCGCCACCAAAGCCGCGACGACAGTGATCAAGATCAGCCCAAAGTCGCCCGGCCGCAAATTTTCAAGCGCGCGTGGGATCAGCAGGGCCGCCAGCACAAAGATCAACCCGCCAGCCCAATAGGCCATCAAGTCCCAGGAATCGCGCAATTGCTCGGCTGATGGGGGTGAAATGCGGCCGGGGGCCATGAAATTGACCGTCATCCCCGCCACCACCACCGCCACCACGCCCGACGCCCCGACAATCTGGTCGGTTGTCAGGAAGGTGGCAAAGGCGATGGCAAAGCTGACCGACACCTGCGCCAAGGGCCACGGGGCAAGCCAACCCATGACCACAACGCCCACACGCCCGATCAGCCAGCCGACCACGGCCCCAGCGCCGATCAACCACGGCAGGCGCCACAGCGCAGCGGCGATGTCGGGTTCAGCCTCTCGGGTGGCAACGGCAGTCAGGAACACCGAAAACAGCGCGATGGCCGCGGCATCGTTCAGCAGGCTTTCCCCCTCGACAATCCGGGCCAGCCGCTGCGGGGCGGGGGTGGCGCGAAAGATGCTGACCACGGCGGATGGGTCGGTGGTGGAAACGATTGATCCCAGAAGGAAACAGGCGATCAGCGGCATGCTGGTAAAGGGCGCGATGGCCATGCCGATGATGAAGGTGGCCACGATCACAGCCACCACGGCCAGGGTCAGCACCGGCACCCAATCATCCAAAAGCCGCCGCAGATTCAGTGTCAGAGACACTTGAAACAACAGGATCGGCAGAAAGATGTAGATAAAGATGCCCGACGAGATCGGCAGGTTCAAAATCGCCAGTGCCACCGGGTTCAGCGCATCGGTGACGGTGGTTGTCCAGAACCACGATGCACCCGCCCCGATGGCAATGCCCACAGCGGCCAGAATAACGCTGACAGGCAGGCGCAGCCGGGCCGCAAGCGGCTCGGACAGGGCGATGGCCAGAAACAGCCCCGACAGGATGGCTAAGAGGACGAGCAGATTCATGAGGTCAGCATAAAGGCTTGCCCAAAAACAAAAAGACAGGACCAGTCACGAATGGTGACGGGCCAGTAACACGCAAAGCACCGGCCCGCATGAACGCCGCCGCCTTAGCCTGACACCCGGTTCGGGCAGGCGCGCCAAGGGCAGGGGCGGGCCTGCGTTGTCAGCCCAGGCACTGATAGGTTGTGGTGGTTTTGCGCGTATAGAAACGCCGCGTGATGCGTTGGGTGCCACTGTCCATGCGCGCTACCTGAAACTCGGGCGGGCCTTGTTGCAGGTCGATCACCTTGACCCCGTTCGGGCAGGTTGCGGCCACTTTCTGGCAGTAATTTTCCGGCGTTATCACCTGGCCACGGTTCTTGCCAATGACCGCCTTGTTGCCCAACACGGATTGATCGACATTGCATGTGGTCACATACACAGGCTTGCCATCTTGCATCCGCACCGCCTGTTCGGCCTGAACTGTCATGCACCCGATCAGGAAAAACGGGGCCAGGACGGTCAGTGCCACGGGCCGTCTGAGGTGTGAGGGCAGAATATGACTTGGGTTCATGACGGGTTCCAAAATGAAGTTCCCCCTGCGAACTGGCAGGGGGAACTGCTGTTCTGCTGAACCTATGTCAGATCAGTTTGCCCATCGCAACGGCGGTATCGGCCATCCGGTTCGAGAAGCCCCACTCGTTATCATACCACGACAGAACCGAGCACAGGGTGCCATCCATGACTTTGGTCTGATCCATGTGGAAGATGCTGGAATGGGGGTCGTGGTTGAAATCCGACGAGACATTCTTGAACATCGTATAGCCCAGAACGCCTTTGAGCGGGCCATCAGCCGCGGCTTTGATCGCGGCATTGATTTCTTCAACGCTGGTCGCCCGTTTTGCGATGAATTTCAGATCCACCACCGAGACATTCGGCGTTGGCACGCGAATGGCAAAGCCATCCAGCTTGCCTTTCAACTCGGGCAGGACCAGACCCACGGCCTTGGCGGCCCCGGTGCTGGTGGGGATCATCGACAAGGCTGCGGCGCGGGCGCGATACAGATCCTTGTGCATCGTATCCAGCGTCGGCTGATCGCCGGTATAGCTGTGGATCGTGGTCATCATGCCCTTTTCGATGCCGATCACATCGTTCAGCACCTTGGCAAAGGGCGACAGGCAGTTGGTGGTGCAAGAGGCATTCGACACCACCAGATCAGCAGCGGTCAGCGTGTCATGGTTCACACCGTAAACGATGGTCTTGTCTGCGCCTTCGCCGGGGGCGGAAATCAGCACCCGCTTTGAGCCGTTTTCCAGATGGGCCTGGCACTTTTCCTTGCTGGTGAAGATGCCGGTGCATTCCATCACGATATCCACATCCGACCATGGCAGGTCGGCGGGGTTGCGGATTGCCGTGACACGGATCTTGCCACGCCCGGCGTCGATCCAATCGTCGCCCGTTGTCACCTCGCTGGGAAAGCGGCCATGCACGCTGTCAAAGCGCAGCAGGTGGGCATTGGTTTCCACCGGGCCAAGATCGTTGATCGCAATGACCTCAATATCCTTGCGGCCGGATTCGATGATGGCGCGCAGAATGTTGCGGCCGATCCGCCCGAATCCGTTGATGGCAACTTTAACTGTCATGGCAATCCCCTTGATCTGCGACTCGGTTGTCAGGTTTAGCGCTAACATCACCAGTTAGGCCCAAAAAGCAACGTCAGTTTGACGTTGTCAGTTCCAGAATATCACCCAATCTACCAAAGCTGCAAACTTTGGGGCCAGAAAAAGCAAGGCCTGCCCGCCATTGGCGAACAGGTCCAGACATATGGCTGCGACGATCACGCCGCCCAAGGCCAAAGAAATTCGGTCGGTCACACGGCCCCCTTGTGCGGCGGCCCCCAAGACCGCCTTATTGTGCCAGCCGCCCCATCACGCCGGCCACATCGGCCATGCGGCAAGAGAAGCCCCATTCATTGTCATACCAGGCCAGAACGCGCACCGAACGGCCCACGACCTTGGTCTGGTCTGGGGCAAAGATAGACGATTGCGGCGTATGGTTGAAGTCGATTGAGACCTTGGGTTCAGGATCATAGGCCATCACCATGCCCATATAGCCGGCGCAGGCCTCGCGCACGATCTGGTTCACCTCATCTGCCGTGACCGATTTCGCCGCGATAAACGTCAGGTCCACGGCGCTGACGTTGGGGGTGGGCACGCGGATGGCGCTGCCATCCAGCTTGCCCTTCAACTCGGGCAGCACTTCGCCAAGTGCCTTGGCAGCCCCGGTCGAGGTTGGCACCATCGCCATCGCAGCCGAGCGCGCGCGGTAAAGATCGCTGTGGCGGCGGTCCAGCGTGGGCTGATCACCGGTGTAGGAATGGATCGTGGTCATGATGCCCGATTCAATGCCGATGGCGTCGTTCAGCACCTTGGCCAGCGGGGCCAGACAGTTGGTCGTGCACGACCCGTTCGACACCACCAGATGATCCGCGGTCAACTGCCGGTGGTTCACGCCATAGACCACCGTCTTGTCGGCATTCTTGGCGGGGGCCGAAACCAGCACACGTTTTGCGCCGCGGCCCAGATGCACGGCGGCCTTGGCGCGGTCGTTGAATTTGCCGGTGCATTCCAGCACCACATCAACGCCATCCCAATCCAGATCTTCGGGGTTATAGGTTGACATCACGCGGATCGGGCCACGGCCCAGATCCAGCATGCCATCGGTCACCCGCACCGTGCCGGGAAAGCGGCCATGCACCGAGTCGTATTTCAACAAATGCGCATTCGTTTCGACCGGGCCGGTGGCATTGATCGCCACGACTTGAACGTCGTTCCGGTTTGATTCCGCGATATGGGCAAGCGTGCAACGCCCGATCCGGCCAAAGCCGTTGATTCCGACGGTGATGGTCATGCGCGTCTCCTGTGGCATCAGAGTCGGGTTGGGCTTACCCGCAATGCCCCAGTGTTCAAAGTATAAAATCGACGTATTTTCATGATGTTAGCGCAAAAATATGCTGGTTGCGCTAACGGTTGCGCTAAACCGGGCGAGTGGGGGTGGCTTTGCCTTTGCGCGCGGCTGGGTTAGAACGGCGGCGAACAGCGCGGGGATAACTGGGTATGAGTGGCTTGATTGCACTGCTGGATGACGTGGCGGCCATTGCCAAAGTGGCGGCCAGTTCGGTTGATGATATCGCCGCCGCCGCGGCCAAGGCCGGATCAAAGGCGGCAGGGGTGGTGATTGACGATGCGGCGGTAACGCCCAAATACATCACCGGCTTTTCGGCCGATCGTGAATTGCCGATCATCTGGAAAATCGCGCGCGGGTCGGTGCGCAACAAACTGGTCATCCTGTTGCCGGGCCTGTTGCTGTTGCAAGCCTTTCTGCCGCAACTGATCACCCCACTGCTGATGCTGGGCGGCGCCTATCTGTCGTTTGAAGGCGCGGAGAAGGTGTTTCACTACCTGTTTCCCCATGGTGATGCGACGGTCGAACAGGATTTCGACACGGGCGATCCTGTGCATCTTGAAGAAGAGCGCGTCGCCGGGGCCATCAAGACCGACTTCATCCTTTCGGCCGAGATCATGACCATCACCCTTGCCGCCATCCCCTCTAGCACCTTGTGGATGGAGGCGATCACCCTGGGCATCGTTGGCGTGATGATCACCGTGGTTGTCTATGGGGCCGTCGCGCTGATCGTGAAAATGGATGATGTCGGCCTTTACGTTGCCGCCAATGGCCGCACGGGCTTTGGCCGTTCGATGGGCCGGGGGCTGGTTGCGGGGATGCCGAAACTGCTGGTGGTGCTGTCGACCGTTGGCACGGTGGCGATGCTGTGGGTAGGGGGCAGTATCCTGGTTCACGGGGCCGAGGCTTTGGGCTGGCACGCGCCCTATGACACGATCCACCATTGGGCCGAAATCGCCGCGGCGCAGGTGCCGCAGGCATCCGGGCTGGTGGCTTGGGCCGTGACGGCGGCCTGTGATGGTGTCATCGGCCTTGCCTTTGGCTTTGCGCTGATCCCGGTGGTCACGCGGGTGTTGGGGCCGCTGGCGGCGGCCCTGTCGGGCGGTAAAAAGGCCGGGTGATCCGGCGGCTTCAGGCCACTTTCAACAGATCGGTCAGATCGGCATTGTCGCCGATCAGATCGGCAATCGAGGTGCGGTCAAGCCGGGCATAGAAGGCATCCAACGCTTCGGACAGCACGCATTTCAACTGGCAGGCCCCGGCCAGGGGGCAGGTAGTTTCGCCGCCCGCAAAACATTCGGTAAAGGGCAGAACCGCCTCAAAGGCGCGAAACACATCGCCCACGCTGATATCTTCGGCCTTGCGGCCCAGCATCAGGCCGCCAGACCGGCCGCGGATGGTTTTCAAGAACCCCTTTTGTGCCAACAGGTGAATGACCTGCGCCAAGTGGTTTTCACTGGCCGCGCAGGTTTCGGCAACCTCATGCTTGCGCACGAACTGGCCGGGATTGGCTGCGCAAACCATCAGTGTCCGCATGGCAAGGTTGGTTCGGGTGGTCAGGCGCATTGGCATTCTCGGGGTTTGGGGACAATAGCTGCATTGTATTGTGATCTTTCATCCGCCGCCTGCCTTGATCCAGATCATCCGTCGCAGCCCCGCGCGCGGCGATCTGAATCAAATCAGCCTGCGCAGATTCGGTGTTCGGACCGGGTGCCTTGGCCAAGATGCAGCCGGGGGCAAAGGCTGGGGCAGGGGGTTTGACGCCAAAACTGCCTGTTTTTCAGCCCTGCGCGTCGCAGCGGCCAGAAAAACTGTCGATTGATCTTTCAAAGCGCTTTGAATATCCTTTTCCCAGTCGAAAAGCTGCGAAAACTCCGTGCCTTTTGTGAATGTTTGCGGTAACAGTGGCTTCAATTCCGTCATGGCCGCACCAAAGGCGTCCGCTGCGGGCCGGTGGCGGCTTGACCGCAGGGCTTGCAGTCGTAGCCTCGAATGCAGTGACGGCGCCTATAGATGGAACATGCCTTGAACGATCTCAGTGTCACCCCCTCGTCCCTCGAAGCCGATATCCTGCGCCACCTGACCTATACGCTGGGCAAGGATGCCGATCACGCCAGCACCTATGATTGGCGAATGGCGCTGTCCTATGCGATCCGCGACCGGATCGTGGCGCCGTGGTTTGCCTCGACGAAGAAGACGTATGAGACCGATCACAAGCGCGTCTATTACCTGTCGATGGAATTTCTGATCGGTCGCATTCTGGAAGATGCCACGATCAACCTTGGCCTGCGCGACACGGCGCAAGAGGTGATGGCCCGTTTTGGTCAGGATTTCCGCGCCATTGTGGAAGACGAACCTGACGCCGCACTTGGCAATGGCGGGCTGGGGCGTCTGGCGGCCTGTTTCATGGAATCGATGGCCACGCTGGGGTGCCCGGCCTATGGCTATGGCATCCGCTATGAACACGGGTTGTTTCGCCAAAGGTTTGAAGGCGGGCGTCAGGTCGAAACCCCTGAAGACTGGCTGAAGCAAACCCATCCGTGGGAATTTGCCCGCCCCGAGGCGGCCTATACGATCGGCTTCAAGGGCCATGTCGAAACCCGCGACGGGCGCGAACTTTGGGTGCCCGGCGAATCCGTCATCGCCAGTGCCCATGATACCCCGGTGGTGGGGTGGCAGGGCACTTGGGCCAATACCTTGCGCCTGTGGGGGGCACAGCCCACCACGATGTTCGATCTTGATCGCTTTAACCGCGGCGATTACGCCGCCGCCGCCGAGCCGGAAACGCTGGCGCGCACGCTGTCGCGGGTGCTTTATCCCGATGACACCACCTATCAAGGCAAGGAATTGCGCCTGAAGCAGGAGTTTTTCCTGACCTCTGCCGCGCTGCAAGATATTCTGCGCCGCTTCCTGCAAAGCCATAACGATCTGAACCGTCTGCCTGAAAAGGTGGCGATCCAGATGAACGACACCCATCCCGCCATCGCCGGGCCCGAGTTGATGCGCCTGCTGATGGATGATCATGGGATCGAATTCGATCAGGCCCTGACCATCGCGCGGGCCTGCCTTGGTTACACCAACCACACATTGCTGCCCGAGGCGCTGGAAAAATGGGCGACCTTTACCTTTGGCAATGTGCTGCCGCGCCACATGCAGATCATTGAACGCATCGACAGCTGGCACCGCCGCAGCTATCCCTCGCGGCCCCATTATGTGGGCATCGTCAAGCACCATGAGGTGCGGATGGGCGAGCTGGCCTTTATCATGGCGCATAAGGTGAACGGCGTTTCGGCGCTGCATTCCGATCTGGTCAAGAAAAACCTGTTCCCCGAACTGCACCGCCTGCATCCTGACCGCATCATCAACCAAACCAATGGGGTGACGCCGCGGCGGTGGCTGAAAATGTGCAACCGTCCGCTGGCGTCATTGATCACCAACAGCATCGGCGCCGGGTGGGAAGCTGATCTTGACCGCCTGAAAGAGCTGGAAAAGCTGATTGAAACCAAGGCCTTCCGCACTGAATTTGATGCGGCCAAGCGGCTGAACAAAGTGGCGCTGTCGAACTGGATCGCCGAAACCCAAGGCGTTTCGGTCAGCCCTGATGCGCTGTTCGATGTGCAGATCAAGCGCATTCATGAATACAAGCGCCAGCTTCTGAACATCTTGCAAACCATCGCCCATTGGCACCGCATCCGGCAAAATCCGAAGGGCGCCTATGTGCCGCGCGTCAAGATCTTTGGCGGCAAGGCCGCGCCCGGCTATGCCGTGGCCAAGGAAATCATCCGCCTGATCAATGATGTGGCCGAAGTGGTGAACAACGACCCGCTGACGGGCGATCTGCTGAAAATCGTCTATCCGCCGAACTATAACGTCAGCATGGCCGAGCGCCTGATCCCTGCGGCGGATCTGTCGGAACAGATTTCGACCGCCGGCAAAGAGGCGTCGGGCACGGGCAACATGAAGTTCATGATGAACGGCGCGCCGACCATCGGCACGCTGGACGGCGCCAATGTCGAAATCCTGCAAGAGGTGGGCGAGGAGAACTTCTTCCTCTTTGGTCTGACCGCCGATCAGGTGATGCAGCGCCGCCAGGATCCCGATCATGCCCGCAAGGCGATTGAGGCCAGCCAGGCCCTGATGGATGTGCTGCAAATGATCGCCGAGGGCCGCTTTTCGCCCGATCAGCCTGACCGCTATCATGGCCTGGTGCATAACATGTGGCACAGCGATTACTTCCTGGTGGCCAGCGATTTTGATGCGTTTGATGCAGCGCAGGCGCGCGTCGATGCGGCCTATGCCGATCGTGATGGCTGGGCGCGGATGGCGGCACTGAACACGGCACGGTCGGGCTTTTTCTCGTCAGACCGAACGATCCGCAGCTATATGTCAGACATATGGGGCGTCACATCGGCCCTCTGACCGGGGGCAGAAACAGGCAAGTCCGGGGGGGAAAGCCATGTCAGACCTGATAGACGAAGGTGCAGCCCGGGCCATCATCGAGGGGCGCCACGGCGACCCATTCTCGGTGCTGGGCCTGCACAAACGCGGGAAGACATGGGTTGTCACCGTCTTTGCACCGGGGGCCGAGCGTCTTTGGGTGCTGACCGGCAAGGCCAAGGAAACCGAGGCGCAGGCCTGGGGCGAGGGGCTGTTCCTCTGCCCCCTGCCGCGCAAGGCGGCTTACCGGTTGCGCGCCGAAGGCCACGGCACCCGTTGGGATTGGGATGACCCGTTCCGCTTTGGCCCGGTGCTGGGTGAAATGGACGAATACCTGCTGGGCGAAGGCACGCACAAACGCCTTTGGCAGGTTCTGGGGGCGCATCTGATCAGCCATGACGGCGTGGCAGGCACCCATTTCGCCGTTTGGGCCCCGAATGCCGATCGCGTCAGTGTGGTGGGTGATTTCAACATCTGGGATGGCCGCCGCCACCCGATGCGTCGCCGTGGCCCCACCGGCGTGTGGGAGATTTTCATTCCCGGTCTGGGCGAAGGCACAACCTATAAATACGAAATCATCGGGCAGGGCGGGCAGGCGCTGCCTCTCAAGGCCGATCCGGTGGGCTTTGGCAGCGAACATCCGCCCGCCAATGCCAGTGTCGTGCGCCCCATCAGCGGAGAGTTTCACGACGCCGACTGGATGGCCACGCGGGGCCCCCGCCAGACGATCGACGCGCCGATTTCGGTCTATGAGGTGCATCTGGGGTCTTGGCGCCGCGCGCCGGGCGGGCGGATGCTGTCGTATATGGAACTGGCCGAGCAATTGGTGGGCTATGCCGCGGATATGGGCTTTACCCATATCGAATTGCTGCCGGTGTCGGAATTTCCCTTTGACGGGTCTTGGGGCTATCAGCCCGTTGGCCTTTTTGCGCCCACCATCCGTCACGGCACCCCGGCCGAGTTTCGCGCCTTTGTCGATGCCGCCCACCAGCACGGCCTTGGGGTGCTGATCGACTGGGTGCCGGGCCATTTCCCCACCGATGCGCATGGTCTGGGCCATTTCGACGGCACCGCGCTTTACGAACATGCCGATCCGCGCGAAGGCTTTCATCAGGACTGGAACACCCTGATCTACAACTATGGCCGGACCGAGGTGCAGAACTTCCTCGTCTCTAACGCGCTGTATTGGCTAGAGGAATATCATATTGACGGCTTGCGCGTTGATGCCGTGGCCTCGATGCTTTATCGCGACTACAGCCGCAATCCGGGCGAATGGGTGCCCAACCGCGATGGCGGGCGTGAAAATTACGAAGCCATCGCCATGATGCAACGGATGAACAGCATCACCTATGGCGAGGTGTCGGGCATCATGACGGTGGCCGAGGAATCCACCGCCTTTCCCGGTGTCAGCCGCCCGGTCAGCCATGGGGGGCTTGGCTTTGGCTTCAAGTGGAACATGGGCTGGATGAATGACACCCTGTCCTACATGCAAAAAGACCCGATCCACCGCAAATACCATCACCATCAGATGACCTTTGGCCTGCATTACGCCTGGTCTGAAAATTATGTGCTGCCGATCAGCCATGATGAGGTGGTGCACGGCAAGGGCAGCATGCTGGCCAAGATGCCGGGGGGCGGGGATGAACCCTTTGCCCATCTGCGCGCCTATTACGGGTTCATGTGGGCCCATCCCGGCAAAAAGCTGTTGTTCATGGGGCAGGAATTCGCCCAAGGCGCGGAATGGAACCACAACCAGTCGCTGGATTGGCATCTGCTTGATTACCCCCAGCATGCGGGGATGCAAGCCTTGGTGCGCGATCTGAACCGCGTCTATCGCCAGACCCCGGCCTTGCATGTGAACGACTGCCGGGCCGAGGGCTTTGAATGGATCGAGTCGAATGACGCGCAGGCCTCGGTTTACGTCTGGCTGCGCAAGGGCGGGCCAGATGACAAGCCGGTGGTGGCCGTCGTGAACATGACCCCGGTCGAACGCACCTATCGCATCGGCCTGCCGTCTGCGGGCCATTGGGCCGAGATCTTGAATACCGATGCCGCCGCCTATGGCGGGGGCAATCGCGGCAACCTGGGGGGTGTTGTCGCCGAGGCGGTCACTTGGCACGGGCGCGATCATTCCGCGCTTGTCACGCTGCCGCCGCTTTCTGCGCTTTATTTCAGTTTGGTCTAGGGCAAGAGCCCAAAGGGAGGGGATCATGAAGGCAAGACCCAATGTAAGGCTTTCCAGCCAAGCGATGGCCTTTGTTCTGGCGGGCGGGCGGGGCAGCCGGTTGAAGGAACTGACAGACCGCCGCGCCAAACCTGCGGTCTATTTCGGCGGCAAAACGCGGATCATCGACTTTGCCCTGTCGAATGCGCTGAATTCGGGCATCCGAAAGATGGCGATTGCAACGCAATACAAGGCCCACAGCCTGATCCGCCATTGCCAGCGCGGCTGGAACTTCTTTCGGGCCGAGCGGAATGAATATCTGGATATTCTGCCCGCCAGCCAGCGTGTGCATGAAAGCAAATGGTATCTGGGCACCGCAGATGCGGTGGCGCAAAACATTGATATCGTTGACAGCTATAAGGTCAAATACGTTGTCATCCTTGCCGGCGACCATATCTACAAAATGGATTACGAGGTCATGCTGCGCGAGCATGAGGACAACAAGGCCGATGTGACCATCGGCTGCCTGACCGTGCCACGGCAAGAGGCGACCGCCTTTGGCGTCATGCATGTCGATAAATCCATGCGCATCACCAGCTTTCTGGAAAAACCCGCCGATCCGCCTGCCATTCCGGGTGATCCCGACCATGCCCTGGCCAGTATGGGGATTTACGTTTTCAACTGGGATTTCCTGCGCGATCTGCTGTTGCGTGACATGGCCGATCCGAATTCCAGCCATGATTTCGGCAATGATCTGATCCCCGAGATCGTCAAGAACGGCAAGGCGATGGCGCATAAATTCGCGGACAGTTGCGTCACGACCGGGCTGGAAGATGAACCCTATTGGCGTGATGTCGGCACGATTGATGCCTTTTGGCAGGCCAATATCGACCTGACCGATTTCACCCCCAAGCTGGATATCTATGACAACAGCTGGCCGATCTGGACCTATTCCGAAATCGTGCCCCCGGCCAAATTCATCCATGACGAAGATGGCGGGCGGCGCGGTATGGCCATCTCCTCGCTGATTTCAGGCGATTGTATCGTTTCGGGGTCCGAGGTGCGCAATTCGCTGTTGTTCACGGGGTGCCGCACACACAGCTATGCCAGCCTTGAACATGTGGTGGCGCTGCCGCGTGTGGTGGTCAATCGCAAGGCCGAGTTGAAGAATGTGGTGATCGACAGCGGTGTGATCATTCCCGAAGGTCTGGTCGTGGGCCAAGACCCGCTGGAAGATGCCAAGTGGTTCCGCCGCACCGAAAGCGGTATCGTGTTGATCACACAGGATATGCTTGACGCCCGCGCGGCAAAGCTGTCCTAAGGTCTGGTGTTCGGGGGGCATGCCCTCCGAAGGCCTGAGGAATTTGGATAAAGGAAAAGACCATGGGCGGTCGTGTCCTGTCAGTTGCATCGGAAGCCGTGCCGTTCATCAAGACCGGTGGTCTGGCCGATGTGGTGGGGGCGTTGCCTGCGGCCTTGGCCGGGGCAGGCTGGCAGATGCGGGTTCTTTTGCCCGCCTATCGGTCGTTGCGTCCCTTGCTGGACAGCATGACCCCGGTCTGGACCGAAGGCGCGCTGTTTGGCGGCGCGGCCCAGGTGTTTCACGGGCAGGTGCAGGGCATCGATCTTTTGCTGCTGGATGCGCCCCATCTGTATGACCGTGAGGGCGGGCCCTATACCGGCCCCTCGGGCGATTGGTGGGACAATGCCCAACGCTTTGCCGCGTTGTCCTGGGTTGCGGCCCGGATGGCGCGCGAAGGGGTGGGCGGCTGGAAACCCGACATCCTGCATGCCCATGACTGGCAGGCGGGCTTTGCCCCGGCCTATCTGCGCTATCACGGGGCGGGCGGGGTAAAGTCGGTGCTGACCATTCACAACATCGCCTTTCAGGGCTGGGCCGATGCGCGGCTGATGTCTGACCTGCGCCTGCCGCTGGATCAGTTTCATCCCGGCGGGCTGGAATATTATGGCAACCTGTCCAGCCTTAAGGCCGGGCTGGTGACGGCCGACAAGATCACCACGGTTTCCCCCACCTATGCCGAAGAGCTGATGCGACCGGAATTCGGAATGGGGCTGCAAGGCGTGATGGCCGCGCGCAAGGCCGATGTCTTGGGCATTTTGAACGGGGTTGATACCACCATCTGGGATCCGGCGGCGGAACCCACACCCTATTCGGGCCGTGCCTTGGCGGGCAAGGCCACGGCCCGCGCGGCCCTTTGTGCGCGCTTTGGTGTGGATGTGCCGGGGCCGCTGGCCATTGTTGTCAGCCGGCTGACCGATCAAAAGGGGATCGACCTGTTGCCCGCAACCATCCCCGATTTCGTCGCGGCCGGGGGCGGGCTTGTCATCCTTGGTTCGGGCGATCCGGCGCTGGAACATGCGATGCGCGATCTGGCACAGGCCCATCCGGGGCGTGTGGCGCTGCATGTGGGGTATGATGAAACACTCAGCCACCAGCTCTTTGCCGGGGGCGATGCCGTTCTTGTGCCGTCACGCTTTGAACCCTGTGGGCTGACGCAGATGTATGGGCTGCGCTATGGCACCTTGCCGGTGGTGTCGGCCACGGGGGGCCTTGCCGATACGGTGATCGGCGCCAGCCCGGCCACCCTGGCCAGCGGTGCAGCCACCGGCATCGTGTTCCACCCGACCGATGCGCTGGCCCTGGGGCAGGCGCTGCGCAAACTGGTGGCGCTCTATGCCGACCGCAAGCTCTGGGGCCAGATGCAGAAAACCGCCATGACCCATCCTGTCGGCTGGGATGCCTCGGCTGCGGCCTATGCGGCGCTGTATCAGGGCCTGTCGCAGTGACACCAGCATCAGCCCCTTTGCCCAAACGGCTGTCAGGCCATGCCACTGGCCCTGGTCGTCCTTGGCCCATGGGCGCCACATTCGATGGCGATGGCGTGAATTTTGCCGTCTTTTCCGCCCATGCCGAAAAGATCGAGCTGTGCCTGTTCAGCCCCGACGGGCGCAAGGAACTGGCCCGTATCCCGTTTCGCGAACGCGATGGCGACATCTGGCACATGCATGTCGGTGGGCTGACCTTTGGCACCGTCTATGGCTTTCGCGCCCATGGCCCCTATGCGCCCGAACAGGGGCACCGCTTTAACCCGCATAAGCTGCTGCTTGATCCCTATGCCCGTGCGCTGGAAGGACGGTTGCGCTGGTCTGACGCGCTGATGGGCTACAAGATCGGCAGCCCCCGCGCGGATCTGTCGTTTGACACCCGCGACAGCGCCTTTGCCGTGCCCAAGGCGGTGGTCACCGACACATCCTTTTCGTGGGGCGATGATCGCCTGCCGCGCATCCCGCGCAGCGAAACCGTGATCTATGAGGCCCATGTCAAAGCCCTGACCGAACGCCACCCCGCCATCGAAAAGGGGATGCGGGGCACCTATCTGGGGCTGGCCTCTGACCCGATGATCGACCACCTGCAACGGCTGGGCGTCACCACGATCGAACTGCTGCCGACCCAGCATTTCGTCGATGACCGCTTTCTGGTGGCCAAGGGGCTGAAGAACCATTGGGGCTATAACACGCTGGCCTTCTTCGCGCCCGAGCCGCGTTATATGTGCAAGGGCGCGCTGTGGGAATTTCAGACCATGGTGCGCCGCCTGCATTCCGCCGGGATCGAGGTGGTGCTGGATGTCGTCTATAACCACACGGGCGAAGGTGACCAATGGGGGCCGACGCTGTGCTATCGCGGCCTTGATAACGCCAGCTATTACCGGCTTGCCGATGGTGGGCGGCATTATGTGAATGATACCGGCACTGGCAATACGCTGAACCTGACGCATCCGATGGTTCTGCGTATGGTGATGGATTCCTTGCGCTATTGGGTTGAAACCCTGCATGTCGATGGCTTTCGCTTTGATCTGGCCACGGTTCTGGGGCGCGAGGCGCAGGGCTTTGATCCGAACGGCGGCTTTTTTGATGCGATCCGCCAAGATCCGGTGCTGGCCCATGTCAAACTGATTGCCGAGCCTTGGGACATTGGCCCCGGCGGCTATCAGTTGGGGCAATATCCGCATCCGTTTCACGAATGGAATGATCAGTTTCGCGACGGGGCGCGCCGGTTCTGGAAGGGCGATCCGGGCCTGACGGCCGATCTGTCAAAGCGTGTTCTGGGCAGCGCCGAGCGGTTTGACCATTCGGGCCGCAGCGCCACGTCCTCGGTCAATTTCATCACCGCGCATGATGGTTTTACGCTGGAAGATCTGGTCAGCTATACGGTCAAGCGCAATTGGGCCAATGGCGAAGACAACCGCGACGGCCACCACGAAAACCATGCCGACAATCTGGGGGTCGAGGGGCCGAGTGACGATCCCGCCATCCTTGCCGCCCGTGCGTTGCGCAAGCGCAATCTGCTGGCCACGCTGATGCTGTCGCAGGGGGTGCCCATGCTGCTGGCAGGCGATGAGATCGGCCACAGCCAAGGCGGCAACAACAATGCCTATGCGCAAGACAACGAAACCACCTGGCTGGACTGGGCCAAGGCCGATCAGGGCCTGACCGCCTTTGTCGCCCGCCTGTCGCAACTGCGCCGTGATTTTCCGCAACTGCGCCAGCGCCGCTTTTTGCATGCCCGCCAACGCCCGGCTGATGGTTTGCGCGATGTGATCTGGCGCCACGCCGATGGGCGGGAACCCCAGGGCCATGTCTGGCATGATCCGGCCTTTCGCGCGCTTGGGGTTGAGTTGCGCATGGCCGCCGAAGGCGGCGATCCCGGCCCCGGTGCGGTGCTTTTGTATTTTAACGCAGGCCCTGCCACCCCGCTGACCTTGCCCGATACCGCCGGGTGGCAGCTGGTGCTGGACACGACACGCCCCGACGTGACCTTGGGCCCCGCGCCCAAGGATTTGCCTGCGCAATCTGTCTTGATGTTCCGTTCGACCCCGTCAGAGGACGACCCCAAGGGAGGGAAGTGATGATCACCACCGTAAAGACGCAGCCCATTGCCGGACAAAAGCCGGGCACCAGCGGTCTGCGCAAAAAGACCCCGGTTTTCATGGGGCCGCATTACCTGGAAAATTTCGTGCAAGCGATCTTTGATGTGGTCGGCGCCAAGGGCAAGACCTTTGTGCTTGGGGGCGACGGGCGCTATTTCAACGATCGCGCGGCGCAGGTGATCTTGCGCATGGCGGCGGCGAATGGGGCGGTGCGGGTGATCGTGGGGCAGGGGGCGATTCTGTCAACGCCCGCCGCCAGCCACCTGATCCGCCTGAACAAGACCGATGGCGGCATCATCATGTCGGCCAGCCACAATCCCGGTGGCCCGAACGAAGATTTCGGGGTGAAGTTCAACATGCCCAACGGCGGCCCCGCCCCCGAAGGCGTGACCGAAGCCATGTTCCAGCGCACGACCGAGATCACCGAATACCACATGCTCGAAGCGCAGGATGTCGATCTGATCACTGTTGGGCGCAAGCATCTGGGCGAGATGGTGGTCGATGTTGTCGATCCGGTCGCCGATTATGCGGCGCTGATGGAAAGCCTGTTTGACTTCAAGGCTTTGCGCGCCTTGTTTGCGGGTGGCTTTCGGATGCGGATGGACAGCATGTGTGCCGTCACCGGCCCCTATGCGGTGGAAATTCTGGAAAATCGGCTGGGCGCGGCCAAGGGCACAGTGACCCATGCCATCCCCTTGCCTGATTTTGGCGGCATGCATCCCGACCCGAACCCCACCTGGGCGCATGAGTTGATGGCCGAGATGATGGGGGAAAACGCCCCCGATTTCGGGGCTGCCAGTGATGGAGATGGCGACCGCAACATGGTGGTGGGGGCGGGCATCTATGTCTCGCCGTCAGACAGTCTGGCCGTGCTGGCGGCCAATGCCCATCTGGCCCCGGGATATGCGCAGGGATTGGCCGGGGTGGCGCGCTCGATGCCCACCTCGGCCGCGGCTGACCGGGTGGCCGATGCCATGGGAATTGCCAAGTTTGAAACCCCGACGGGCTGGAAATTCTTTGGCAATCTGATGGATGCAGGCCGTGCCACATTGTGTGGCGAGGAATCCTTTGGCACCGGTTCAGACCATGTTCGTGAAAAAGACGGGCTATGGGCCATTCTGCTGTGGCTGAACATTCTGGCTGTGCGCAAGCAATCGGTGCGCCAGATCCTGGAAGAGCATTGGCAGACCTATGGCCGCAACTACTATAGCCGCCATGATTTTGAGGCAATTGCCACCGATCGCGCCGATGCCATGGTCGCCGCGCTGCGTGCCAGCCTGCCAAACCTGCCCGGCCAGCAGTGCGAGGGGATGACCATCGCCGCAGCCGATGATTTCGCCTATACCGACCCGGTTGATGGCAGCACCAGCCAAAAGCAAGGCATCCGCATCCAGTTCACCGATGGCAGCCGCATCGTGATGCGCCTGTCGGGCACCGGCACCGAAGGCGCCACGCTGCGCGTCTATCTTGAACGCTTTGCCCCCGGCCCGGACGGGTTGCACCACGACCCGCAGCAGGCCCTTGGCCCGGTCATTCGCGCGGCCCACAGCCTGTCGCGCCTGACCGAGTTCACCGGTCGCACCGCGCCCGATGTCGTAACCTGACCTGAGACGCCGCTTTCAGACCTTTAACTGTCGCGCCCGATGCGGACTTATCCCCGCCTCGGGCGCTGTCATATCGGGAACCAAGGGGGGCCCGATATGACCGAACACCGCAGATCAGGGCGTCAAGCCCGGCAGGCTGAACGCGCGCAAAAGGGCGGGGGGATGGGCCGGCCCTATATCATCCGCAATATCCCGACCTATGACATCATGGGCGAAGACAGCCTGCAAAAGATCGAGGCCGCGGCCGACCGCATCCTTGCCGAAACCGGCATCGAGTTTCGCGACGACCCCGACGCTCTGGCCCTGTGGAAACGGGCCGGTGCGCGGATTGATGGGCTAACGGTCAGATTTCCGCCCGGAATGCTGCGTGAAATCCTGCGCACCGCCCCGGCGCAGTTCACCCAGCATGCCCGCAACCCGGCCAATTCCATCCAGATCGGAGGGAAATCGGTGGTCTTTTCGCCCGCCTATGGCAGCCCCTTTGTGATGGATCTGGATAAGGGCCGCCGCTTTGGCACGATCGAGGATTTCCGCAATTTCATCAAGCTGGCCCAGTCCAGCCCCAATTTTCACCACTCGGGCGGCACGATTTGTGAACCCACCGACATCGCGGTGAACAAGCGTCATCTTGATATGGTCATGGCCCATATCGAACTGTCTGACCGCCCCTTCATGGGCTCGGTCACCGCCGAGGAACGGTCAGAAGACAGCATCGAGATGTGCCGCATTCTGTTCGGTGCCGATTTCGTCGATCAGAATTGCGTCATTCTGGGCAATGTGAATGTCAACTCGCCCTTGGTCTGGGATGGCACCATGACCAAAAGCCTGCGCGCCTATGCCCGCGCCAATCAGGCTGCGGTCGTTGTGCCCTTTATTTTGGGCGGTGCGATGGGGCCGGTGACCAGCGCCGGGGCGATTGCGCAAAGTCTGGCAGAAACCATGGTGGGCTGCGCGCTGACACAACTGGAGCGTCCGGGGGCGCCCGTTATCTTTGGCAACTTCCTGTCGTCGATGGCCATGCGCTCAGGCTCGCCCACCTTTGGCACACCTGAACCGGCCATCGGTTCGATGGTCATCGGCCAGCTTGCGCGTCGGCTGAACCTGCCGCTGCGCTGCGCGGGCAACTTTACCACCTCTAAGCTGCCCGATGCGCAGGCCATGACCGAAGGCACGATGTCGATGCTGTCGGCCGTTCATTGCGGGGCGAATTTCATCCTGCATTCGGCCGGATTTCTGGATGGCCTGCTGTCGATGTCCTACGAAAAATTCATGCTCGACGCCGATCTGTGCGGCGCTTTGCATGCCTATCTGGACGGGATCACCGTCGATGACGACCAACTGGCCGTTGATGCCTTTGCCGAAGTTGGCCCCGGCAACCATTTCTTTGGCTGCGCCCATACCATGGCCCATTACGAAACCGCGTTCTGGGACAGTGATCTGGCCGATAGCGACCCGTTCGAAAAATGGGAAGCCGCGGGCAGCGTGGATGCCGCCACCCGCGCCAACCGGCTGTGGAAAAAGCGCCTGGCCGACTATCAGGCCCCGGCTTTGGATGCGGGGATCCGCGATGGGCTGGCCGATTTCATTGCCAAGCGCAAAGAGGGCATGGCAGACGCCTGGTATTGATCTACGACCATAGCCGGGGTGATCGGCCCGCCGCTTTGCGTTAGGCTTGTGCAAAGCCGGAGGTTCAGATGCGTGCGTTGATCACCCTTGCCATTGCTGCCAGCCCGGCTTTTGCCGAAACCGAAAGCTATGGCACGCTGAACCCCGAAGAAATGACGATCGACCGGGTGCTAGAGCATGCGCGTGAGGGCGATGTATCGATGACGACCTGCGCGTCAGGTTATTTCATCACCAAGGCCGGGCGTCACGTTCAGGCCCGCCAACTGTTCGAGGCCTGTGCCGCCGCTGGCTATACCGGCGCGATGACATGGATGAGTCAGCTTGACGACAATGGCCTTGGGGCGCCCGAAAACCCCGATGCCGCCGCCCAATGGGACAGGCGCGCAGCCGAGGCTGGTGATCCGGTGGGCATGTTCAACCTGGGCCTTGATCTGATGCGGGGCCGGGGTGTGGCGCAAGATGTCGAAGGGGGCCGCGCTTTGGTGGATCGCGCCGCCGAACTTGGCCTGCCCACGGCGCAGCGCTTGCGGGCCTCGGATTATGATCTGGATGAGGTCACGCCCGATGCCGACAACTGGAAATATGCGCCCCTGTTCTGATGCGCGGGGGCGGCCCCAAGCCGCCGTCAGGCCGCCGTCAGCTGCGCGGGCGCGCCCTGCAACCGCAGAATGCGGCTGGCCAACCGCTGCGCCTCGGACTCGGCATGGGTGACCAGCAGCACGGCAATCTGACGCGTTTTCAGGCTGCGCTCGAACACCATCATCATCTCATCAGCCGTGGCCGGATCAAGGCTGACAAAGGGTTCATCCATCAGCAAAAGATCAGGCTTTGCCGCCAGCGCCCGCGCAAGGGCCAGACGCCGCTGCTGGCCCAAAGACAAGGCATCGGGAAACCGCTGTTCCAGCCCTTCAAGCCCCACCTCGGCCATCAGGTGTTGCGCAAGCTTTTTGTCGCAACGCGTTGGTATCGTGATGTTTTCAATCGCACTGCGCCAGGGCATCAAAGTGGGGTCCTGAAACACCACGCCCAGTGTTCCGGGCCGGGTCACGGTGCCCGCCCAATCGCGATGCAGCCCCGCAATCACCCGCAGCAAGGTGGTCTTTCCCGTGCCAGACGGCCCGGTCAGGGCCACCGCTTCACCTGCCGCAATGGTGACGGACAGGCCACCCAGAACGGGCACCTGTCCATGGCTGGCATGGGCCAGCACCAAGGTAAGCGCGGGGCTTTGCGTCAACGCTCAGCTTCCGGGCTGAATGAACACGCCTTCGGGCAGCGACGTGGTTTTGCCCATCAGCTCCTCTCCACCCAGATTTGCCATGATTTCCAGCATCTTGGCGGCCGAAGCTTCATCAACCGGGCCGGGGGCCGGGATGCCGGCGCGGAACCCGGCTTTCAGGGCCTCAAACTGGGCATCGGATTTTGCGTTCATGATCGGGCGCAGGCTATCCCATGCGGTGTCATCGACGGCCAGAATCTCTTTGGCCGCGCGGCTGGCCTTGCTGAAACCATCAACGATTTCAGGATGTTCACGCAGGAAGCTGCCCTTGACGACATAGCCCAGCAGCGGTGTCTGATCGGACAGGCCCAAGGCCAAAGCCGCATCGGAAACCGTCATCAAGGGACGAAATCCCGCTGCCTCGGCCTTGGCGTTGAAGTGCCAGAAGTTGATCGCGCCATCTGTTTCGCCATTCAGGGCGGTTTCGAAAATCAGCGGTGGGGCGCCAAAGACCTGCTCGGTTTCTGATTGCAGATCAAAGCCTTGGCTTTGGGCATAGGCACGCAGGATCAACCAGCTTTTGTCCACCGGCCCGCCCGCGATGCCAATCTTCTTGCCCGCCATATCGGTCAGGGCCTGCGCCGGGCTGTCGGCCCGCACCATCAGCGCGCCCACGGCTTTGGAATAAGGGATAAAGACATAGTCATTCCCCTCGGCCCGCATGCGCGCCACCCACAGCCAGTCAGAGACGATGACATCGGCCTGATCGCCTTGAAAAGCAATCTGTGCCGCCGGCCCGGCAGCGACATCTTGCACCACCATGGTGAATCCATTCGCCTTATCAAGCCCTTGTGCGGCGATTGTGGTCAGTTCCCAATTCACGGTGCCCGAGACTTGCGTGGCGATCCGCAGGTTGTCTTGCTGGGCGATTGCGGCGGTGGCCAGCGTCAGGGCAGCACTGGCCCCCAACACGGCGGCCCCCAGGAAACGGCGCGTGAATGACATGATGATCTCCTCCCGATCGATGGGCTCAGCCTAGCAAGCTTGCGCCGGGGCGAAATGCGACCTTCGCACTACGACCATTTTACGCCCCATCTACGACCATAAGCCCGGCCTTTCTTGACATGGGTCAAGTCGCGCAGGGGCCTTGCGGGCGCACACCTTGGGCGGAAACGCCGCAACCCCAAGCCACGGAGACTGAAAATGACCCCAACCGCCAAAACCCTGTGCCTTGCCTTGATGCTTGGCCTGCCCGCCCTTGCGCCCGCGCAAGCGGACGAGCCGAAGATTTTTAACGAAATCAAGGTGACAGCGGGCGAAGATCTGTTCAACGCGGAATGCCGCCGCTGCCATTCGGTCGAGGCGGACCGCAGCTCTTATGGCCCGCTTTTGGGTGGTGTGATCGGGCGGCCAGCCGGGTCTGTGGCCGATTATCCCTATTCGGATGCGCTGAAATCGGCCTCATTCGTCTGGACGGTGCCCGCGCTGAAGGCGTGGATCGCCGACAATCAGGGATTCGTGCCGGGCACCAAGATGCGCCATGTTGGCATCGAAGATCCGGTGGTGCAGGATTTCATCCTTGCCTATCTGGCCACGATCCAGCCCTAAATCCAGCCGATTTTTCGGCAAACCCTGCGCAAGATCAAGGAGATGCGGGAGGGCGCCTCTCCTGATCGCCACGGCCAAGAGACAAAGGTCGTAAGACCAATGGCCAATACCCTCGGGCCCTTGCGATCACGATGATGCCAGCAGACCGGCGCTGACTGTGCAGGAGGGGGCAAGTCGCGGACCGTGTCGTCAAAACCGAGGGAGGAGACCCGGATGAATCGCTTTGTCATCGCTGTCACCGCCGCTTTGATGGCTGCCGCTCCGGCTGCCTGGGCTGGTGTGACTGAAGAAGACCTTGCCAATGACGCCACCACCGTGGGCGATGTCGTGACCAATGGCATGGGCCGCGACCTGCAACGCTATAGCCCGCTTGAGACGCTGAACAAGGACAACGTCAAGAACCTGCTGCCGGCCTGGGCCTTCAGCCTTGGGGGCGAAAAGCAGCGCGGGCAAGAAACCCAGCCGCTGGTGCATGACGGGGTCATGTATATCACCGGATCCTATTCGCGGCTTTATGCGATTGACGTGATGACGGGCAAAGAGCTGTGGCAATATGATGCCCGCCTGCCCGAAGGCATCTTGCCCTGCTGCGATGTGGTCAACCGCGGCGCGGCGCTTTACGGCGACAATATCTATTTCGGCACGCTGGATGCCCGCATTGTGGCGCTGAATGCCAAGACCGGCGATGTGGTCTGGAACAAGAAGATCGCTGAATACAAGGAAGGCTATTCCTACACCGCCGCACCGCTGATCGTGAACGGGCTGGTCATCACCGGCAATTCGGGTGGCGAATTCGGGATCGTGGGCGAAGTGCAGGCCCGCGATGCCCTGACCGGTGAAACCGTCTGGACGCGCCCGGTGATCGAGGGCCATATGGGCACGCTGAACGGCGCCGAAAGCACGATGACCGGCACATTGAACGCCACCTGGCCGGGCGATCTGTGGAAAACCGGCGGTGGGGCGACGTGGTTGGGGGGCTCGTATGATGCCGATACCAACACGCTGGTCTTTGGCACAGGCAACCCGGCCCCCTGGAACAGCCACCTGCGCAATGCAGGCGCACCGACCGAGGGCAATGTCGGCGACAACCTTTACGCTGCCAGCCGCCTGGGCATCGACCCGGCCACGGGCGAGATCAAATGGCACTTCCAGTCCACCCCGCGCGAAGGCTGGGATTATGACGGGGTGAACGAAGTCGTGTCCTTTGTGGACAAGGACGGCAACAAGCGGTTTGCAACCGCAGATCGCAACGGCTTTTTCTATGTGCTGAACCGCGAAGATGGCAAATTCGTCAGCGCCCATCCCTTTGTGAAAGACATCACCTGGGCCAGTGGCATCGACGAAACCGGCCGCCCGATCTTTAACGAAGCCAACCGCCCCGGCGACCCGGCCAAAGCCGCTGATGGCGGCAAAGGAGAGGTGGTGTTCTCCTCGCCCTCGTTCCTTGGCGGCAAGAACTGGATGCCGATGGCGCACAGCCAGAAAACCGGCCTGTTCTATGTGCCTTCGAACGAATGGGGCATGGATATCTGGAACGAGCCGATCACCTACAAGAAAGGGGCGGCCTATCTGGGCTCGGGCTTTACCATCAAGCCCAATTACGAAGACCATATCGGCAGCCTGAAGGCGATTGATCCGGTCACCGGGGAATGGAAGTGGGAATACAAGAATGATGCCCCGCTTTGGGGGGGTGTCATGACCACGGCCGGGGGCCTTGTGTTCTTTGGCACGCCCGAGGGCGAATTCCTGGCACTTGATGACGAAACCGGCGAAACGCTTTGGAGCTTTCAGACCGGTTCGGGCATCGTGGGCCAACCGATCACCTGGGAAATGGACGGCGAGCAATATGTCTCGGTCATCTCGGGCTGGGGGGGTGCTGTGCCGCTGTGGGGTGGCGAAGTGGCCAAAAAGGTCAACTACCTGAACCAGGGCGGTATGGTCTGGACGTTCCGTCTGCCCAAACAACTGGCGCAGGCCAACTGACCCCCTCCGGTCAGGCCTGACCAGCGCGCGCCCCGGGCAACCGGGGCGCGGTTGGTTTTGCGCCTGCGCGCTGTTACGCCGGCTCTGCCGGATCAGCGTAAAGATGGCGCTTGCCGTTCCAGTCGGTCACTTCCCACGCCCCACGGCTCAGATGGGTCAGATACCCCGGGCCGATGGGTGACTTTCCATGCCCGCCGGGAATATCAAGCACATAGCTGGGCAGGCAGGGCCCTGAAAGGCGGCCACGCAGTTGGGCCATCAGGGCCTGGCCCTGGGCAATCGTGGTGCGAAAATGGCCCGCGCCCCGCGCCATGTCGCAATGGTGCAGGTAATAGGGTTTGACCCGCAGGGCATAAAGCCGGCGAAACAGCGTCTCCAGCGCATCGGCTGTGTCATTCACCCCGCGCAGCAGAACCGATTGCGACAACAGGCCGATCCCCGCATTGGCCAGCCGCCCGATGGCCTCGGTGGCGGCGGGCGTCAGCTCATCGGCATGGTTGGTGTGGATCACGATCCATGGTGTCAGGCGGGTGCGCAGTGCGTCGATCAGGGCCGCGTTGATCCGCTGGGGGGCCACCACCGGCACCCGGCTGTGAAAGCGCACCACCTGAACATGGTCGATTGCCGCCAGCCGCTGCATCACATCGGCCAATCGGCGGGGCGACAGAACCAAGGGGTCGCCGCCCGTCAGGATCACTTCCCACAGCTGTGGGGTCTGCGCGATGTAGTCAAGGGCCGCGTCCAGTTGGTCGGGCGGCAGATGCCCGGTGTCGCCCACCGTTTCACGGCGAAAGCAAAAGCGGCAATAGACCTCGCAGGTTTTGGTGATGTGCAGGATGGCGCGGTCGGGGTAGCGATGCGTCAGCCCCGGCACCGGCGCATGGGCCGCGTCCCCGATCGGATCGGTCAGATCTTCGGGCCGGGCAATCAATTCCTGGGCCGAGGGCACGAATTGCCGTGCCACGCCATCCGAGGTGGCGGCGTCACGCATCTCGGGCGTGATGCGCAGGCGGAAATCCTGCACCACACGCGTCAGGGTATCGGCCTCGGCGGGCAGGGCAAAACCGTCGCGGATCAGATCCGCGACCGACACCGTGGCGCGGCCCTTGTGAGTGTCAGGGGCAAGCTGCATCAGCTGTGCAGCCCGGTTTCTTCCAACAGGCCCAGGCGCTTGGCCTCATAGTAATATCCCTTGGAATACCACATCACCGCCCGGTCCTGATTGCCGCGCGACACGATCCAGGCCCCGCGCAGATAGCGCCCGGCGTAGCGCAGGTTGGTTTCGGCATCCAGCAACTCCTCGGCCGGGCCACGGTGGCCCATGGTGCGCGCGGTTTGCGGCAAGATCTGCATCAGCCCGTAATAGGGCCCGTTGCGCGCGGCGGGGTTATAGCTGCTTTCGCGCTGAATCACCCGGTGCAGCAGGCTTTCGGGGATGTCATGGATTCGCGCATATTTGGTGATCAGAGCCTGCATCTCCGGGGTATTCCCCGCCTGCTCGCGGTGCTGCGGCGGCTTGTCTTCCCGGCCTTTGGGCCGACCACAGGCGGAAACGGCAAGACCAAGGGCCAAGACAAGGGCGGTGCGGCGGGTAATCGTCATGTGAACTCTCCGGGTGACGGCGTGGGCTTAGACCAAATCGGATTGCGCCTCTAGTCCCTGCTTTGCCGATTGGCGGGAACATGCGACACCATATAGGACTTAAGGCCAGCTTTGCCCGACTTGGCCGGGTTGTTAGGCTGAAACGACAGCAGGCGCGAAAAGGTGTTCCATGACCTCGCATTCCCTTACTGAACCGATGCTGACCTCGGCCCTGATCGTGGATGATCACCCCTTGTTTTGTGATGCTTTGTCGATGACGCTGAAGGCAGTGGCAGGTATTTCGCGCATCGAAACCGCCGACCGGCTTGAGGCTGCGATTGCCCGGCTGGATCGCGAACCGCTGCCCGATGTGGTGGTGCTGGATCTGAACCTGCCCGATGTCGATGGGCTTGATGGGCTGATCCGGCTGAAATCGGTGGCAGCGGGGGCGCCGGTGGTGGTGGTTTCGTCGCTGGCTGACAATCGGGTGATCGGGGCTGCCTTGCGGGCGGGGGCGTCGGGCTTTGTGCCCAAGCACAGCCACCGCGACGTTTTTCGTGCCGCCTTTGAGGCCATTCGTCTGGGCAAGACCTATGTGCCCGAAGGCTTTACCCCGTCGAATGATCCGAATTCCCCCGCGACCCAAAAGGAAGAGGCGATCGCCCGACTGTCGCTTTTGACACGCCAGCAGGCCAAGATCCTGCAACTGATCTGCGAGGGCATGTTGAACAAGCAGATTGCCTATGATCTGTCGATTGCCGAAACCACGGTCAAGGCCCATGTCACCGCGATCATGCGCAAGATGGGGGTGCAAAGCCGCACGCAGGCGGTGTTGATGGCGCGCGGCGCCAGTTTCGACAGCCTTATGCCAGAAAGCGAATAGCGCCCTGGGCGGTGTGCTTTCGCTTGCAGCCCGGGCAGGTTGGCGCGTAGCCTTTCCTGGCTGAGGGAGGATCAGGATGCAGGACGCGTCGGCATGGGGGGCAAGCTCACCTGACCGCGATGCCAGACCGGCATCGGTGGGGGCAAAGCGTGGCTTGGCCGCGCTGCCGCTGGTGGCCACGGCCTCTATCCCTGCGACAGACCCCGATTGCACCGAACGCCTTTGCGCGGCGCTTGGTCCGGGCCCGTTTGCCAAGGTCTTTCTATTCGTCACGGCCGAGGCCGATCTGGCCGCGCTGACTGCGGCGATTGGCGATTGCTTTGACGCCTCTGTTGTCATCGGCTGCACCACGGCGGGCGAGATTTCGGGCGCGGGCTATGCCGAGGGCGAGATCGTGGCCGTGGGTCTGCCTGCCAGCCATTTTGCCGTCGATTGCCTGTTGGTGCCTGATCTGACGGCCATCGCGGCCCAGGATCTGATCGGCGAGACGATCCGCCGCCGCACGGCTCTGACGGCGCAATCGCCGGGCTTTGATGGCGAATTTGCCTTTCTGCTGGTGGATGGCCTTTCGACACTGGAAGACGAACTGACCTCGGCCCTTGCGCCGGGGCTGGGGCCGGTGCCCCTGTTTGGCGGGTCGGCGGGCGATGGCATTCGCTTTGGCGAAACGCGGGTGATCTGGCAGGGCAAGGCCCTGAGCAATGCGGCAATCCTGACGCTGGTGCGCACGCGGGCGCGGGTCAAGGTGTTCAACCTGGATCATCTGGTGCCCACCGGGCGCAAGATGGTGGTGACCGAGGCTGACCCAAAACGCCGGATCGTGCGCCAGATCAATGCCGAACCGGCAGCGCGGGAATATGCGCGCCTTTTGGGCAAAGACCCCGCCCAGCTGACCACCTTTACCTTTGCCGCCCATCCGGTGGTGGTGCAGGTGGGCGGGCGGCATCATGTGCGTGCCATCCAGCGGGTTGATGAAAACGGCGATCTGATCTTTTTCTCGGCCATTGACGAAGGCCTTGTGCTGACTCTGGCCGAACCGCAAGACATGGTGGCCCATCTTGACCGCGAATTGGCCCGGCTGTCCGAAGATGGCGCGCCTGCCGCCATTCTGGCCTGCGACTGCATCCTGCGCCGGATGGAGGCCTTGGAGAAACAGAAATACGGGGCCTTGTCGCAGGTGCTGCGCAACCATCGCGTCGTGGGCTTTTCCACCTATGGCGAACAGTGGAATTCGATGCATGTGAACCAGACAATGACGGGGGTTGCGATCTATGCCCCCGAGGGCGAGGCGGAATGACCGACACGCTGATCAACCCCGCCGATCCGCCCGACCGGCAGTTGTCAAAGCTGCTGACGATTGCCGGGGCGCTGATGCGGCGGGTCGAGCAGACCACCGATGACAGCGGCGCCGCCTACGCCCAGTTTCAGCGCGCAGCCATGCTGGAAGATCAGGTGCGCGACCGCACCCGCGATCTGGAACATGCGCTTGATCTGCTGAACGAATCGAACGCACGTCTGGCACAGGCCAATCACAATGCCGAGGCCGCCCGGCAGAACCTGTCCAATGCCATCGAGACGATTCAGGAAGGCTTTGCCCTGTTTGACGCGCAAGACATTCTGGTGATGTGCAATTCGCGTTTTGGCATGCATATGGAGGATATTCAGGCCGATCTGCGCCCCGGCCTGACCTTTGATCAATATGTCGATCGGGTCAGCCGGTCGCGCTATTTTTCCTTGCCCGAAACGGAACGCCCCGAAGATTGGGCCGTGCGCCGCAAGCGTCGTCATCAAGACCGGCATGTGATCTTTAACGTGCGCATGATCTGGGACCGTTGGGTGCAGGTCAGCGAACATCGCACCGCTGATGGCGGCACGGTGATCTTGCAAACCGATGTGACCGACATCATCCGCTCGGAACGCCATGAGCGGGGCAAGATGCTGGATGATCAGGCCCGCGTGATCCGCGCCACGCTGGACCATATCAATCAGGGTGTGTCGATCTTTGATGCGCAGGCGCGTCTGGTGGGGTGGAACGAACGGCTGGGCCAGCTTTTGGCGATTCCGCTGGTGCGGTTTCGGGTGGGGGCGTCCTTCGACTATCTGTTGCAGCGTTTTCGGGCCGAGATCGGTTTTTCCGATGGGATGACCGATGGCATGCTGGAAGATTGGGTGCATGGCCCCAAAGGCCGCGCTCCGCTGTCGTTCGAGGTGCGGCGCAATGGCGATGACATGATCCTGGCCGTTTTCGCGCAGGAAATGCCCGATGGCGGCTTTGTGATGAGCTTTACGGATGTCACCGCCGAACGCGCCGCGATCGAGGCCCTGAGCCGGGCCAATGAAACGCTGGAGGCGCGGGTGATGGACCGCACGCTGGAACTGGAAGATGCGCTGACCAATGCCGAACGCGCCAATGCCAGCCGCTCGCGTTTTGTGGCCGCGGCAAGCCACGATCTGCTGCAACCGCTGTCGGCGGCCAAGCTGTTCATCTCGTCGATCGACGATGCCGCCATCGACCCTTCGGCGCATGAGGCGCTGAAAAAGGCGCAAAACGCGCTGGTGTCGGTCGAGGGCATTCTGGATGCGCTGCTGGATATCTCCAAGCTGGAATCGGGCCGGGCCTCGATGTCGGTGGGGCAGGTGGCGCTTGGCCCCTTGCTGCGCCAGTTGGAAGAGGAGTTCACCGCCATTGCCGCCGCCAAGGGCCTTCGGTTGACGGTGCGCCCGGTCAAGGCCCTTGTGACCAGCGATCCGGCCTATTTGCGGCGGATTTTGCAAAACCTGATCGGCAATGCCATTCGATATACCACCAGCGGCCGGGTTCTGGTTGGCGCGCGCCTGCGCGGCGGCATGGTGCGGCTTGAGGTCTGGGATACCGGCCCCGGCATTCCCGAAGAAGAGCAAGACAATATCTTCAAGGAATTTCACCGCCTGAACGCCCGCGCCTCGGCCAGCGAAGGCATGGGGCTGGGGCTTGCCATCGTCGAGCGCGCCTGCGCGCTGTTGGGGCATCCCTTGGGCCTGTCGTCGCGGCTGGGGAAGGGCACCTGTTTCATGTTGCAGGTGCCGCTGTCCAATTCTGACGAGGCGCAGGTGGCCCGCCCGCAGCCCCGCCCGGCCGAAGCCCGGATGCAACTGGAAAACAAGATCGGCTTTCTGGTCGAGAACGACCATGATCTGCGCCGCGCCATGTGCCTCTTGCTGGAAAAATGGGGCCTGTCGGTGCTGGATGCCGAAACCGGCGAAGAGGCTTTGGGCCTGATCGAGGAATTGGGGATCTTGCCCGATTTCTTTCTGGTCGATCACCAGTTGGGCGACGGGATGACGGGGGTCGAGTTCATCACCCGCATGCGTGCGCGCCATGGCGATGTGCCTGCCCGCCTTGTCACCGCCAATCGCAGCGCCGAGGTGCGCAGTCAGGCCCTGACGGCCGGAGTCGAGATGATGATGAAACCCATCGACCCCCGCGCGCTTGAGGCGTTTCTGACCAGCCTGCCCTGATAGATGGCCCGTGCGCGGGTGAAATTCACCGGACACGCGAGCACAAGTTCGGCGCTGTTCGCCCCAAAGCGCGCGGCTCTTGGGCGTGTGGTAACGGTCAGTCCCTCTGTGCGGGGAATTCTACGGGGCCGCCGTATTTTTCCCATGTGGAAAAGCCCTCTTTCAGATGCGCGGCCTTAAACCCCATATCCTGCAAGGTGGCGGTGGTCAAAGCCGACCGCCAGCCCGAGGCGCAATGAAAGACATATGTCTTTCCGTTTTGGCCGAAGATATCCTTGTAATAGGGGCTGTCAGGATCGATCCAGAATTCGATCATGCCCCTCGGCGCGTGAAAACTGCCGGGGATAAAGCCGCTGCGCATTCGCTCGCGGATATCACGCAGATCGACCACCACGACATCCGGGTGTCCCAGCATGGCAATCAGGTCGGGAGTTTCAATTTCGGTGATCCGCTGGCGTGCGGCTGCGACCATTTCGGCGGATGAGAGTTTCAGAGTCATCTGGGGTCCTGTCTTGGCATCTGGAACAGATATAGCGCATCGGCAAGCGATCTGAACCTTCAGCAAACCCTATCCGCAAAGCAAACAGCAGGCGACAGGCTATTGTCCCGCATCAGCAGGCCCTTAAGATTCCCGAGAACTCCGCCCGTGACCCAGCTTGCGCGCGATGCGCAAAGGAAAGCGGGATCTGCCACGCGTTGACCGGCGCTCACATTTCGTGAATTTGCGCAACTTCGACCGACCCGCTGCCATCCAAGACCATCGGGCAGCCCTTGGCCATGGCGCAAGCCTCGTCCATCGTTTTGGCCGAGATGACAGTATAGCCCGACAGGGGATTTGCGCCGCCATCGCTTTGCACACCCGCCTTGGTAACTGTTTTTGACAGGCCAACGGGGGCACCGCCGTCAACCACAGCTGCCCCCATCGACCGATACCACGCATCCCAGGCGGCCATGACGATCACGCCTTGTTCTGGCGTCTCTGGCATCCCCCCGCCATGATAGGCGAATATGAAATTTGGCATCCGATCCCTCCCCAAGACCACCGCCGGCAACGAGTCGGCGCATAGGTCAAGTTAGCAGATTTAGGCATTGCTGTCCGAAGGATGGTCACAAGGATGAATGCATCGCGCGCCGCCGCCTGACGACGCAGCGCGGGCGGTGGGGGCAGCCTGCGCCGCTGCCCCCGGCTGCACTCAGCCCATCCGTTCCGAACTATAGCTGCCGGGCGAGGCCGGAAAGACCACCGTCTTGTCACCGTTCAGCATGACACGGTGATGCACATGGGCGTGAATGGCCCGCGCCAGCACGCTGGCTTCGACATCGCGGCCCAACGAGACATAATCTTCGGCCGATTGGGCATGGGTCACGCGGATCGTGTCCTGCTCGATGATCGGGCCTTCATCAAGATCGGCCGTCACATAATGCGAGGTTGCGCCAATCAGCTTCACGCCGCGCTCATAGGCCTGCTTATAGGGGTTGGCCCCTTTGAAACTGGGCAGGAACGAATGGTGGATGTTGATGATCCGGCCAGACATCTTCTGGCACATCTCATCCGACAAGATCTGCATATAGCGCGCCAGCACAATCAACTCGGCGCCCGATTCCTCGACCACCTGCATGATCCGCGCCTCGGCATCGGGCTTGTTGGCCTTGGTCACGCGGATGCAGTGGAACGGAATATCCTGATTAACCACAACCTTCTGGTAATCCATATGGTTCGAAATCACCGCCACAACCTCGATCGGCAGCGCCCCGATGCGCACCCGATACAACAGATCATTCAGGCAGTGCCCAAAACGCGACACCATCAGCACGACCTTCATCTTGGTCGCCGTGTCATGGAAGGCGAAATCCATGTCGAATTCTTTGGCAATCTCGGCAAATTTGGTGGTCAGGGTGTCGGGGGTTGCGCCGGTTTCGGCCACAGCACTGATCCGCATGAAGAAACGCCCGTTGTCGATGTCATCAAACTGGGCGCTGTCGGTGATGTTGCAGCCCTCTTGGGCAATAAAGGTTGAGATCTTTGCAACGATCCCGCGACGGGACGGGCAGGTGACGGTCAGGCAGAACTTGGTCATGGGAACTCCGGAAAGGGATCATGCGGCGCAGGGTGCGTTGTTCAGCGGGCCTTCGCAATGGCCCGTCAACCGCCAGTGCCATGCTGCCAAGGCTGGCGTCAATCACAAGGACAAACGGCTTGCCCCGCAAAGCGCGCCCAACACTCCGAACCTCGGCATGGATGATCAAAAAACGAACTCGGTGGGCATGTGCTGATGTATCTGCCGCATTTTTGGGCGCAGCTGGGATGCCTCTTGGCGGTGAAGCCAGGGGCACGAACACTGTGCCGACCATAAGTAACCGCTGCGAGTATGTCGGCACATCGCCCCTGGACACGCATCACCGCGCCGATCTGTCAGGCGTGGCCGCGCGCGGGGAGACATTCGTCGTCGCCGACGGGCAGGGCGCGGCATGGCAGCTTGATCAGGGCCTGACCCTGTTGGAAAAGCACCCCCTTGCCTGGGACAACCGCCTGATCCCCATCTGACGCGCAGATCCGGCAAGGCCCCTTGCCCTGTCCCCTGCCGCACTCGGGCCAAGGTGGTTTCCCTTGGCCCTCGATATCGGCTATAGGCAGGGCAGCCAGATCACCGCCACAGGGCAGGCGGGCCAAGCAAGACCGGTGGGGCGGCCGTGGCACCCCGCCGTGCCGTGTCAACGGGGTGAAGATGCAAGACCGACCAACCAAAGATCACGCGCACAAACTGTCCGTCGCGCCCATGATGGATTGGACCGACCGCCATTGCCGTTTCTTTCACCGGCTGATGACGCGGCGGGCGATGCTTTATACCGAGATGGTCACGGCCCCGGCGGTGATTCATGGGCCAAAGCCGCGCCTGCTGGATTATTCCGATGCGGAACACCCCATCGCCTTGCAACTGGGGGGCTCTGATCCGCGCGAATTGGCGCAGGCCACGGCCATCGCCCGCGACTGGCACTATGACGAGATCAACCTGAACGTCGGGTGCCCGTCTGATCGGGTGCAATCGGGCTGCTTCGGCGCGGTTCTGATGGAGCGTCCGGCCCTGGTGGCCGATTGCGTGGCGGCGATGATCGGCGAATCTGCCGTGCCTGTCACCGTGAAATGCCGGATCGGCGTGGATGATCAGCTGCCCGAACAGATCTTGCCCGATTTCATCGACCGCGTCAGCCGCGCCGGGGTGCGCCATTTCGTGATCCATGCCCGCAAGGCCTGGCTTCAGGGCCTGTCGCCCAAGGAAAACCGGGAAATCCCGCCGCTGGATTACGCCCTTGTGCAGCAGATCAAGCGCGATTTCCCCGATCTGACGATCTGCATCAACGGCGGCGTCACCACGCTGGCGCAGGCCAGGGATCTGCTGGCCCTTGGGCTTGACGGGGTGATGATCGGCCGTGCGGCCTATCACGATCCGGCCTCGGTTCTGATCGGGGCCGATGCCCTGTGGGGCGAGGATCACGCGCCCGACCCGGTGGCCGTGGTGCGGGCCATGCACCCCTATATCGCGGCGCATCTGGGGCAGGGCGGGCGCCTGCACCAGATCACCCGGCACATGCTGGGCCTGTTCACCGGCCGCCCCGGCGCCCGCCACTGGCGGCGCACCTTGTCCGAAGGCGCCAGCCGCGACGGGGCCGGGCTTGATCTGCTGGACCGCGCGCTGGATCAGGTCAGGCTGGCCGCCTGACCCCGCCCATCCGCAGGGCCAGCCCCAGGGCCAAAGCCGCACAGACACAGATCGTGGCCAGCATCGGCAGCACCGTCCCGTCAAAGAACGGCGCGCTGATCGCCACGATCACCCCCCCCGCCAGCATTTGCAGCGTGCCCCCCAAAGACGAGGCCAAGCCAGCAACATCGCCGTGATCCTCAAGCGCCAGCACCATCACGGTGGGAATGACCAGCCCAAGGCAGGCATTGGCCAGAAACAATCCGGCCACAACCACCGGCAGGCTGGCATAACCGGCCAGCCCCAGCCCCAACAGCCCCGCCGTGGCCGCTGCAAAGCCAAAGGTCGCCCGCTGCACCACGGTCTGCGCCCCAAACCGCAGCCCCAGACCCGCCGCCAGTTGTGACGCCCCGAAAAAGCCGATCGCATTCACCGCAAAGGCCAGGGAAAACTGCGTGGGGCTCAGGCCAAAGGCCTGCGTATAGACAAAAGGCCCCGAGGCGATGAAGACGAAAAAGCTGGCCATGCCAAAGCCGCCCAGAAAGGTCAGCCCCATAAAGCCCCGGTCGGTCAGCAGCCGCCGCGCGCCCTGCAGGCTGCGCCCCATGTCAAAGGTCTGGCGGTGCTGCTGCGGCAGCGTCTCGGCCAGCACAAAGCGGATCATCGCCAGCGACACCAGCGCCGCCACCGCCAAGACCGCAAAGATCATCCGCCATCCGGCAAAGGCCAGCACGATCGACCCGGCCAAGGGCGCCAGCATGGGCGAGACGGAAATCACCAGCATGATGGCCGCCATCAGCCGCGTTGCCTCATGCCCCGTGGCCATGTCGCGGATGATCGCGCGGGGCACCACCATCACCGCCGCCCCGCCAAGGCCCTGCACGAACCGGCCCAGCCACATCACCTCGACCGATCCGGCCAGGGCGCAGATCAGCGTGCCCAGCAAAAAGACCGCCAGCCCGGCATAAAGTGGCCGCTTGCGCCCGGCCTGATCTGCCCAAGGGCCATACACCAACTGGGCCAGCCCAAAGGCCAGAAAATAGGCCGTGATCGTGCCCTGCATCGCCGGCACCGCCGCCGCCAGATCACGCCCGATCTCGGGCATGGCAGGCAGATACATGTCAATGGCAAAAGGCCCGACCGAGGACAGCAGCCCCAGCACTAGGGCAGGGCGCATCAGGCTATCGGACATGGCTCGGGCTCCTTCCCCACGGTTGTTCTGCCCGCAGGCTTAGGCTTTTGGGCCCCCAAAGTCACCTTGCAATGTCACCCCGCTCTGGCACCTGCGCGCGGCGCGCGCTAAATCGGGGCACCGAAAGATCCAAGGAACGCCCCAATGCCCCCAATCGACCCCATGCTTTTGCTTGCCATGATTGCCTTGCTTGCCGTGATCGGTGCCTTTGCCGGGGTGCTGGCGGGCCTTTTGGGGGTTGGGGGCGGCATCGTTCTGGTGCCTGCGTTCTTTTACGCCTTTACCAGCCTTGGCTTTGTCGGGCCCAACCTGATGCAGGTCTGCCTTGCCACCTCGCTGGCCACAATCATCGTAACCTCGTTGCGCTCGGTTCTGTCGCATAACAAAAAGGGCGCCGTCGATTGGGACGTGCTGAAAAGCTGGGCGCCGTTCATTGCCCTTGGGGCGGCGGTTGGCGTTGTCACCGCCTCGGCGCTCAGTTCGGGCACCTTGCAGATGATCTTTGGGGTGCTTGGCATCTTTGTCGGCCTTTACATGGCCCTTGGCCGTGCCCATTGGCGCTTGGGCGAGGCGATGCCCAAAGGCCCGCGCCGCGCCGTGATGGCCCCGATCGTGGGGTTTCTGTCGGTGCTGATGGGCATCGGTGGCGGCAGCTTTGGGGTGCCGCTGATGACGCTGTATAACATGCCGATCCACCGCGCCGTGGCCACGGCGGCAGGCTTTGGCGTGACCATCGCCCTGCCTTCGGTCATCGGCTTTCTGATCCTGCCCGTGCAGGACGCACCGCCCTACAGCCTTGGCGCGGTCAACCTGCCGGCCTTCTTTCTGGTGATCGCAATGACACTGATGACCGCCCCCCTTGGCGCCAAGCTGGCCCATGCGCTGGATCCCAAACCGCTCAAGCGCATATTTGCGGTGTTCATCACGCTGGTCGCGCTGAACATGCTGCGCAAGGCCCTGGGATGGTAGGCGCGCCCGGCTGGCAACGCATCGGCCCCGATCCGGCCATCGCCGCCTGGGCCGCTGCGGCCCTGCCGCTGGCCCGACAGGCCATTGCCCGCAGCCCCGACCCCTGGCGCTGCGGGGGCACCTGGTTTGTGGGGGTTGATGCCCTGCCCAATGCCCCCGATGGCAGCATCACCGCCACGCCCTTTCCCTGGGCCAGCCTTGGCCTTGCCCCCGAACCGCTGCACCCTGCGCAGCTCTCGACCATCCGCCCCGGCTATCCCCAGCCCTCACCCGACGAAAGCCCCGCCGCCTTTCGCTTTCGCCAAACCCGCGATGCGGCGCATCTGGATGGCCTGTTGCCCATCGGCCCCGACCGCCGCCGCATGATCCGCGAGCCGCATGGCTGGATTCTGGGCCTGCCGCTGACCGACGCCAGCCCCGATGCCGCCCCCCTGACGGTGTGGGAGGGCAGCCACCAGCTGATGCGCGCCGCCCTGCACAAGGCCCTGGCCCCGCATCCGCCGCATGACTGGCACAATGTCGATATCACGCAGGCCTATCAGGCGGCACGCCAACAGGTCTTTGCCACCTGCCGCCGCATCCTGCTGCCCGCCCGCCCCGGAGAGGCCACGTTGCTGCATCGGCTGACCATCCACGGCGTTGCACCTTGGGCTAGCACCGCCACTGCCGCGCCCGAGGGCCGGATCATCGCCTATTTCCGCCCGCTTCTGGGCAGCGTCCATGATTGGCTGACGCGCCCCTAATTGCCCAACCGGGCCGACCGCCCGCCCCGGCGCTTTTGCAGACGTGGCGCGCGTGCGGGCAGTTCGGCCATCACGGCGGCCCGCGCCTCATGGCTCATCCGCGACCAGGCGGTGATTTCGTCGATCGACCGGAAGCAGCCGACACAAATGCGCTCTTCGGGATGCACGACGCACAGCTTGACACAAGGCGACTGAATTTCGTCCCGCTTCCAGACATCGTCTTTCAAAGGCTCATCCCCGGCTCATATGCGCCAGTCGGTCCAGCGCGCCCTGCAAGATATAGCCCGCCGCCACCTGATCAATCACCTCTTTCCGACGCTTTCGCGACGTATCCGCCTCCAGCAGTGCCCTTTCTGCCGCAACGGTCGATAACCTCTCATCCCAAAAGGTGATGGGCAGGGCCGTCAGCTTTTCCAGATTGCGGGCAAAGGCGCGGGTCGATTGCACGCGCGGGCCTTCTGATCCGTCCATGTTCAACGGCAGGCCCAGAACGATGCCGCAAATCTGGCGGCTGTCCAGCAGGGCCAGCAGACGCGCGGCATCCAGCGTGAATTTCTCGCGCCGGATCACCTCGACCGGGGTCGCCACCTGCCGCCGCAGATCGGACAAGGCGACACCAATGGTCTTGTCGCCCAGATCCAGCCCCGCAATCGCGCGATTGGCGGGCAGGGCGGCGACAAAACCCTCGATGTCGGGCAGGATCATTCGGCCACACCGGCGGTAACCGCAGCCTCGCGCAGGCCCTGCAATTCCACGGTCTGGCCCTCGAACCGCGCCATCGCCTCGGCATAGATCTCGCGTGCCTCATCGACGCGGCCCAGCACCGCCAGCGACGAAATCAGCCGCGCCCATTCTTCGGCGCTGCCGCCTTCGGTGGCCAGACGCTCGCCCAGTTGCGCCACCATGCCCTCAATCATAGCCGTCCGGTCGCCCTCGGTCATTTCACCCGCTGCGGCAATATCGTCGGCACTTGGCCCGGCCAAGGCAGGCCCGGCGGCCGGCATCTCGTAATTCACCCCTGCGCGCGCGGCCACATCGGGCATCTGCGCCCGGATCGGCGCCACCCAGGGCGCGTCGGGTGGGCTTTGCTCCAGCAGCGACCGCCACAGGGCAAAGGTGCGATCAAACCGCCCCACCTGGGCGAACATCACCCCGGTGTAATAGCGCGCCAGCCCATTTTGCGGATCACGCTCCAACGCCTGGATCAGCACCGCCTCGGCCTCGGGGGTGATATAGCCCCCGGTCGCCAGAATCATCATCTCGGCCCAGGTCGCCACTTCTTCGGCTTGGGCCTGATCGCCCTTGATCGCCACGATCCGCGCCATCGCCTCTTTGGCGGCGGCATAATTGCCAAGTGCCGCCTCGTTGCGCGCCAGCAATTCCAGCCCGCGCAGATCATCGGGGCGCTCGGCCATGGTGGCGCGCAGCTTGTCCATCAACTCCAGAAAAGACGGGTCCACATCGGTGCGCGGCGTGACGGGCGGCGCAGATGCTTCGGCCTCGGCCTGCGACACGCGGTTGGCGCGCAACTCCTCGGCCATGGCAAACCGGTCGCTCAGCGGCAGGTCAGGATAGCCCGGCGCGCCGATCCGCCAATACAACAGCGCAGACCCCGCGATCAGCACCGCAATCAGCCCGATCACCCCCATCCCGGCCCGCCCGCTGCGGGCCCCGGTCTGGGCCTGGGCGGCGCGGTCGGCCTCCAGCAAGCGGCGTGACACTTCGGCCTTCAGCCGCGCGCCTTCGTCGCCGGGCAGGGTGCCGCGGGCAATGTCGCGGTCAATCTCGGCCAGTTGGTCGCGGTAAACGACGATGTCGAATTCAGCCGGCGTTGCGCCTTCGTGCCGCCCCTTTACCAGCGCACGGATCAAGGTTGCCGCCACGGCCAGCATCACCCCGGCCACCGCCAGCCAAAAGCCCCAGTCTTGCATCGTCTTGTGCCTTTCCTCGTCCTTGGCCCCCGATCTAATGGTTTGCCGCCCGATCCGAAAGCCGCAATTGGCCGCAGGCGGCCTTTGCGTCCTGCATATTGATGTGATCTGCTGTGCCTTTTCGGCGACACTACAGATGCACCACGCGAAAACCACAGGAAAACCACGCGAAAACCACGCGAATACCACGGCCTTTCGGCCCGATTTGCAGCCCAAAGGCGGCTTGCGCAAACACCCCTTGCCGATGTCGCAATTTTCCCTGTAGTGCCGCTGCTGAGGGCGGATAAAATACGCCACGGGTCCACATATGGGCACGACTTTCAGGATCACCGCCAAGGATGTTCGTCCGATGAAACGCTATTCCGTCTTCGCCATCGCCAAACAGGCCATGGGCTATCACATGGGCTGGGAACGGGCCTGGAAATCGCCCGAACCGAAAAAGGCCTATGACGCGATCATCGTCGGCGCAGGCGGCCATGGCCTTGCAACCGCTTATTATCTTGGGAAAAATCACGGCATCCGCAATGTCGCGATCATTGAAAAGGGGTGGCTTGGCGGCGGCAACACCGGGCGCAACACCACAATCATCCGGTCGAACTACCTGCAAGATTCCTCGGCCGCGATCTATGAAAAGTCGCGCAGCCTGTATGAAACCCTGTCGCAGGATTTCAACTACAACGTCATGTTCAGCCCCCGCGGCGTGATGATGCTGGCCCAGACCCACCACGAGGTGCGCGGCTATCTGCGCACGGCCCATGCGAACAGTCTGCAAGGCGTGGAAACCCGCTTCATCACCCCGCAAGAGGTGAAAGAACTCTGTCCAATCATGAACATAGACGGTCCACGCTATCCGGTTCTGGGCGCGCTGTGGCAGGCACGCGGCGGCACCGGGCGGCATGATGCTGTGGCCTGGGGCTATGCGCGGGCCTGTTCGGCCATGGGGATGGACATCATCCAGAATTGCGAAGTCAAAGGGGTGCGGTCTGAAAACGGTCAGGTCACCGGGGTGGAAACGACCAAGGGCTTTATCGGCACGAAAAAGCTGGGCATCGTGGTCGCGGGCCATTCGGGCCAGCTGGCCGAGATGGCGGGCTTCCGCCTGCCGGTCGAATCCCTGTGCCTTCAGGCGTTGGTGTCCGAGCCGATCAAACCCTGCATGGATGTGGTCGTGATGGCCAACACCGTGCACGGCTACATGTCGCAATCGGACAAGGGCGAAATGGTCATCGGCGGCGGCACCGACGGGTTCAACAACTACACCCAACGCGGCAGCTTTCACCACATCGAAGAAACCCTCCGCGCCCTGATCGAGACCTTCCCGATGATCAGCAGACTCAAGATGTTGCGTCAGTGGGGCGGAATCGTCGATATGACGGGGGACCGCTCGCCCATCATCTCGAAAACGCCGCTTGGCAATTGCTTTATCAACTGCGGCTGGGGCACCGGCGGTTTCAAGGCCATTCCCGGTTCGGGTTGGGCCATGGCCGATCTGATGGCCAAGGGAGAGCCGGGGCCGCTGGCGGCGGAATTTGACATGTGGCGCTTCCGCGAAGGCCGCTTCATTGACGAAAGCGTCGCAGCCGGGGTGGCACACTGACATGGCCCTTCATCTGTTCATAAATATCCCGGGGGTCCGGGGGCAGAGCCCCCGTCGCGCCCGCTCAAAGGGAGCACTGACATGCTGATCCTTGAATGCCCCTATTGCGGCGTTAAGGCCGAGGAAACCGAACTGGCCCCGGGGGGCGAGGCGCATCTCAAGCGGTTTGGTCCCGGTTCGGCCGATGAGGAATT
>NZ_JAZHDA010000050.1:0-2500 GCF_036553525.1 Pseudotabrizicola sp. L79
CCTTCAGGTTATGAGCCTGACGAGCTACCGGGCTGCTCCACCCCGCGTCCGTTTGTTGCCCGAGGGCGCTTTTTGGTGCGATCGGGTTTGTTTTATCGTTGAGAGAGAGAAGTGTCTCTGTTTAGGTTTGGCGGTGACCTACTCTCCCACGTCTTAAGACGCAGTACCATTGGCGTGTCAGCCCTTAACGGCCGAGTTCGGGATGGGATCGGGTGTTTAGCTGACGCTATGACCACCAAACCGAAGCAGAGACACGGGCTGCTATTTGCAGCCGTGCATCAGGGAGCGCATTTTACAGCGGTCCTTGTTCCGAGATCTTTTGATATTGAGCGTGTCGCTGATTGCGACCTTGCTTTTACTGGATCAAATCAAGCCAATCGAGCAATTAGTACCAGTCAGCTGAATGCATTGCTGCACTTACACCTCTGGCCTATCGACGTGGTGGTCTTCCACGGCTCTCAAGGGAGATCTTGTTTTGAAGGGGGCTTCACGCTTAGATGCCTTCAGCGTTTATCCTGTCCGAACATAGCTACCCAGCACTACCGTTGGCACGATAACTGGTCCACCAGTGGTTCGTTCACCCCGGTCCTCTCGTACTAGGGGCAACTCTTCTCAAATCTCCTACACCCACGGCAGATAGGGACCGAACTGTCTCACGACGTTCTAAACCCAGCTCACGTACCTCTTTAAATGGCGAACAGCCATACCCTTGGGACCTGCTCCAGCCCCAGGATGAGATGAGCCGACATCGAGGTGCCAAACGATGCCGTCGATATGGACTCTTGGGCATCATCAGCCTGTTATCCCCAGAGTACCTTTTATCCGTTGAGCGATGGCCCTCCCACTTGGGACCACCGGATCACTATGGCCGACTTTCGTCTCTGCTCGTCTTGTCAGACTTGCAGTCAGGCTGGCTTCTGCCATTGCACTCAACGAGCGATTTCCGACCGCTCTGAGCCAACCTTCGCGCGCCTCCGTTACGATTTGGGAGGCGACCGCCCCAGTCAAACTCCCCACCATGCAGGGTCCCGGACCCGGATAACGGGCCGCGGTTAGACAACAAGAAGGCGAAGGGTGGTATCTCAAGGGTGGCTCCACCGAGACCAGGGTCCCGGCTTCAAAGCCTACCACCTATCCTGCGCATCACATTCCTGTTGCCAGTGCAAAGCTAGAGTAAAGGTTCATGGGGTCTTTCCGTCTAACCGCGGGTAGTGTGCATCTTGACACACAGTTCAATTTCGCTGAGTCCACGTTAGAGACAGCGGGGAGATCGTTACGCCATTCGTGCAGGTCGGAACTTACCCGACAAGGAATTTCGCTACCTTAGGACCGTTATAGTTACGGCCGCCGTTTACTGGGGCTTCAATTCAGAGCTTGCACCCCTCCTTTTAACCTTCCAGCACCGGGCAGGCGTCAGACTGTATACGTCGCCTTACGGCTTCGCACAGCCCTGTGTTTTAAGTAAACAGTCGCCACCCCCTAGTTTGTGCCCCCCGCCCATAGTTGCCTACAGACGGGGCTCCCTTCTCGCGAACTTACGGGAGCATTTTGCCGAGTTCCTTTAACGTGGTTCTCTCAAGCGCCTTGGTATACTCTACCTGTCCACCTGTGTCGGTTTAGGGTACGGTCTTGTGGAGGGCTATTTCCAGGGACATCGCAGCAGCCCGGTCAATCCGATAAGACCGAACTACAGTAAACATCCGTCACATCCTCCTGGCCCAGGAATATTAACCTGGTTCCCATCGACTACGCCTTTCGGCCTCGCCTTAGGGGCCGGCTTACCCTGCTCAGATTAGCTTTAAGCAGGAACCCTTGGACTTTCGGCGAGAGGGTCTCTCACCCTCTTTGTCGCTACTCATGTCAACATTCTCGCTTCTGATCTCTCCACCGGATGCCTTACAGCCCGGCTTCACAGAAAGCCTCGCGTGTTCGTCACCGCCTCCGCCATTGCTGGCAAGCGCGGTTAAAACACATGAGACTATATCACAGAACGCTCCGCTACCACGCACATCGCTGTGCATCCTGAGCTTCGGCTCGTAGTTTGAGCCCCGTTACATCTTCGCCGCAGGACAGCTTATCTAGACCAGTGAGCTGTTACGCTATCTTTAAAGGATGGCTGCTTCTAAGCCAACCTCCTGGTTGTTTTGGCCGTCCCACATGCTTTCCCACTTAACTACGAATTAGGGGCCTTAGCTGCAGGTCAGGGTTGTTTCCCTCTTCACGACGGACGTTAGCACCCGCCGTGTGTCTCCCGGATAGTACTCATCGGTATTCGGAGTTTACTTAGGCTCAGTAAGGCTGTGGGCCCCCATCACCCATGTAGTGCTCTACCCCCGATGGTATTCGTCCGAGGCGCTACCTAAATAGCTTTCGCGGAGAACCAGCTATCTCCAGATTTGATTGGCCTTTCACCCCTAGCCACACCTCATCCAGACCCTTTTCAACGGGTGTTGGTTCGGACCTCCAGTAAGTGTTACCTTACCTTCATCCTGGACATGGC